>DUER01000138.1 GCA_011192075.1 Dehalococcoidia bacterium
ACGCTTACATGAAGCATCACAGCCACCACAGGTGTTGCATTTATATATTACATCCAGTAGCTTCGGAGATTGCTCGTACCTTAGTCTCCCATCCATTAGGGCTAAGGTAATGTCCATTCTACCCTGGCAGGAGTAGGCGTCGAATAGGTATTTGGCGTTGGAGGGACAGACCTTGGCAAACCTGGCATCTTTAACCTCCCACGAATCTATCCACTTGCAAACGGAACACCGACCACAATTCCAGGCAATCTTTCTCGGGTCATAGTAATATTTGTAATACCAGTCATCTTTTGGGAACGACTTCCTCTCAACCATTTCCAATTGTCTTACCTCTTATTAATAAAATGTGGCTGAAAATTGCCTGTGCATTTTGCGGCAATATCTTTAAAAGCATAACTTACCCGGGTTCATAATGTTGTTGGGGTCAAAAGCATGTTTAACTAATTTCATTACCGCAGTATAAGTAGCAGCTCGGCTGTATACCATATCAGCCCAAGGTCCGTAGGGGGTACTAAAGACTCCACCCATACTTATTGCTCGTTCACTGGCTTCGTAGTAGAGGCAGCGAACCCTTTCCATATCTTTGGCATCGTTGGGGTCGCAGTGAAAGCCATACTGGCAATAGGAGATTCGCCCTCGTTCTACGGGCTGTAGATAGAACCCAATGTCTCTGGTTGGATATCCGTATTTATTCGCCACTTCATGCATGGCTTTGGTGAACTCTGGAACCCGGTTCAGAGTAGTGTAGAAAAAGATATCGTGACACGAGCCCTTATAGAGGGACTTCCAATATACATCTTTAGTCCAGGCTTTTCGCAGTATCGGCATTATTTTTTTGTCTAATCCATCAATACCACAAACCGTGCGCAACACATCAAAATGCAGCTCCGAAGCAATCTCCGTCAGAGCTTCTTCTTCATATTCAATCTTTTCTTCAGGAAATCTGTTGCCTGCCGATAAACAGAGGATGAGGGTCCATGGGGGTAGAGTTTCCCTTAGGGCTTCGAAGTCATCAGGCCACTTTTCAGCTAGAATTGCTGCCAGATTGAAGCTATTCAGGACAAGACACTCATTACCCAGCATGCGCTTTTGCATCTTGTATATGGGCTTAGGTAAGTTCTCAATTCTATCAAAGGGTATAAAGAAGAGTTTATCCAGGGTAGGAAGCCACTCAGCTTTTAGTATTGCCCAGGTTATTATACCTAGCGTACCCTGAGCCCCCAAGAAAAGTCTTGCGCTTGGGATAAAGTGTTCGGGAGAGCTTCTACCAATATGACCCTTAGCGATGGCCGTGCCCAGGTAAAACATTTCACCGTTGGCTAAAACCATCTCCCCAGTCTGAAAGGTCTCATTATACTCAGACTTGGGAATAAGTATGGGCTCCCTTTCCATGCTGCTGGTAAGCACCGACTTCAATGGATGAGGTAGTAGTGGATTACATACCATTAGTCCCTGCTTTTCCAGTTCATTTTGTACCTGAGCCCAGGTTACACCAGGCTCTACTTTTACCTTTCTGTCTCGTCCATCCACCTCTAGAATTTGATTCATCCTGGTAAGGTCTAGTATGACCCCTGCCTGGTTGGGTATACCGTTGCCATAGAAACTGATGCCTGAAGAGCGGGGGGTAATTGGTATTGATTGCTGGTTGGCGTATTTAACTATCCCTTGAATTTCTTCGGCATTCTTTGGATAGGCAACACAGCTTGGGCTCCTTGGCTGAACAAAGCTATAATCCCTGGAATACTTCTCGAGAGTACCGGGGTCATTGGAAACATACTCGGAACCAACGATGCCTACCAATTCCTGTTTTATAGCCGTATTTATCCTCCAATTGAAACCTGGGGATAGTTATTCTAACATAATGGTTATAATCATATCAAGCACGCTAAACTGTTACTGCAGGAGAGGACTCTGTGGACTCGGCCCTCACAACTACGCTAGTTACCTTTTGCTATTTCTGCGGGCTAACATATGATTGGGGGTGACCGCCACGCTCTACATAATAGACTCGTACTTTTTCACCGACTAGCTACACCATGATCTGGTCATCCAGACGTAGTGGCGGAATGGAAATGCTAAGGGCAATTGCAGTGGATTCAGTACTAAGGGCGTGGGGGGTATCGATGGGGACCCTTAGGCTCTTCATGGGGCCAAGTTTCTTGTCCTCGTCTGCTACGGTTGCCACGGCGTCTCCTTCTATAACGAAATAGACCTGGATGGTCTTACGGTGAACGTGGAGGTTAACCGCCTTGCCTCGGCTCAGTCGAAGGATGCGGAGACTACACTCAGGCATCCGCATATCGGCGAGAACCTGGTAATCGCCCATATCTATGGTCTTGTCTGCCAACTCAAGCCTCCTGATTAAAAGTTACTTGACCAATGCGCTCTTGTCTGAGAACCAAGTTTTACGAAATTTTGTATAATGATTCCTATAACAAGGTAAGGCAGGAACCTTGCTGAGAAGCAAGCACTCTACCGTTGAGCTATACCCACCAAAAATCATGTCTATTTTAGCCCCACAATTGACGGATGTAAAGAGGGAAAACTTACCTCGTCAAAAACTGAAGAAGAGGCTAGCCCATTCCTCAAGGTGAAACTGCCCCAGTCCTTAGATAGTCATACTGTGGTCAAAAGCTAAATAGCATCATTCTAGCCGAATACATGAAACTAGAAAGCCTATCACTTTGTATTTGCCCACTAGTATCAGCACTTTTACAATTCAATTAGTTGCTCATCCCATTGCCTTTGCCTGTTCGACGCCATTAGTATTCAGCAACTCAATAAATGCTTCTGCCCCCCGGTCTATGAGTGTCATCTTATTCACGGTAACCTCCTTCAGCTTCAGATTGAATATTGTCTCCCTAGGCTACAGGCCTATTTATTTTAACGCCTGAGACCCAATTATCACAGCACACTTTACATTCACTGGCAGCCGCAGCCTCCTTGAAATCTCCCAAACCTTGCTTCTAATATCTTGGCGTAATATAATTGCTCCAATTAGCAATTAAAGAAGCAGTTATAGGCGTTATCGAGAACCAAAACTACCAGCGTTGTCACAACGCTTTGGGTGATGTCAATCCCTACTAAGTGTATGCGGACCAGTACCTCGAGGTAATAAAGTACATAAGAAGAAAGAGGAAGATATAATTGCACCATATGAGAGTACCCTGGATGCTAAAGTGTCCAGTAATGCAAGAACCGAACTGTCCCACTTTCAGTGATGACATGCAATTCGGTAATAAYTAAATTGAGGAAAGGAGATAAATGAAGAAAGATTGGGAAATTCACCACTTGGGTTTYATCGTGAGCGACATAGACAGGGCGATAGAGTACTATAAGTCGCTGGGCATAGCCACAGTTGGGCCCSAGATGCCGCTTGTGCAGTCACCTGATGGGTTAAAACTGAAGGTAAGATTTGCTCAGATAGGCTCGATAGTGCTTGAGTTTTTTCAGCCGGTTGAAGGCGAAAGTATGCAGCTTAATTTCTTAAGAAAGCATGGTGAAGGCATTCAGCACATGGCTTTTGTGGTGGCTGACATCGACGCTGAAGTCGACGACCTGGTCAGCAAGGGTATCAAGCTTATATTCCGAGCAGATATGTCAACTGGCATTAGGATTGCCTACTTTGATACCAGTCAAATAGGTGATGTCCCTATTGAACTAGTACAGCAAGTGGAAAAAGATGCTCTTGCGAACTTCCTTAAGCTGACGGAATAAAAAGACGCTGGTTGACAATTAATGACACAGGGAGAGAACGGCAAGCAGCCAATCATGATAAAATAAGCGGCAATCTTTAACATTACTCATGCCTATGGCTAGTTAACGACTAGCGAAAATATAACAGTTATGTAAAGTATCCGACTGAAGAAGAAGTAAGGTTAGATATTAGACAAGTGAAGGTGCACATCGTCTTCTAGACAAGGTGTTGAGATATATTCCATTGTTGATTCCGCGGAGCCTTAGATAGAGAGAAATATGAGATAATCCTTTTAGGGCAATATCATGTGAAACAAGACGACTGAGAATACAAGCAATATGGGGGTAACGCTTCAAGTATAATGAAAAGTAACTACCTGATTAGGAAATATTCAATAGGAGGACAATTATGGGAGACACTTATCCAAGATTTACTGTAGCGGCGGTTCAGGCTTCATCAGTTATTTTTGATAGGGACAAATCAATGGATAAAGCAGTTCGGTTGATTGAGGAAGCCGCTGATAAGGGTGCCGCAATCATTGGTTTTCCGGAGCTATTTATCGCTGGGCATCTTGGCATGTGGTACACATTAAAGAAATCTAACCCCATGCGAACTGAACGAGAGTTATTCGTAGAATTAGTCAAAAATGGAGTAAAAGTTCCCAGCCCTGAAACCGACCGTCTTTGTGCCGCAGCCAAAAAGGCTCATGCCTATGTAGTAATGGGTATTAATGAAGTTGACACCCTCTACCCTGGAAACATCTATATGGCACAACTCTTCATTTCAGATGAAGGGGAAATTATGGGAGTTCATCGTAAATTGGTAGCCACGGGGGTTGAAAAATTACATTACAGCAGGGGTGACGGCAGTAATTTTAAGGTATATGATACGCGTTACGGGAAGCTTTCCTCTATGGGTTGCGGTGAACATCTCAACAGTCTTTTTAAACTAGCCTTGCTAGGCATGGGTACACAGATTCATATTGCCCAATGGCCGTCTTTTGGTATGTATCCGGATATTATTGATTGCAACGTACGCCAATTTGCTTTTGAGGGAAAGATTTTCATTATCAATACTTTGGGAATCACCGATAAACAGAATGTAGCTGTATACTATGATACTCCAGAGGAGGCGGATAATTTCGTTGGTACTACGGGTGGTGGAAGCTCCATCATAGGTCCTGATGGACAACATCTGGTCGGCCCGGTACACAACATTGAAACGATAGTGACCGCTGAAATCTCGCTGGAAGATGCCCTGCCATCCAAGATGGAAATTAATCTCTTAGGGCATTACACTCGGTGGGATATTCTTTCCCTTAACTTTAACCGAGAAAAGCTTTCTCTACTTAAGGACATAGCATCTACGAGAAGTAGTTCCGTGGATTTATCCGCCGAATTGCAGGAAGTTAAGGGAAAAATTAGTGAAATCAGTGAAAGGTTGGATAGGCTTACCGAAAAGCTAGAACCATAAGGTAAAAAAGGTTACAAAAAAGAACCAAGCAGTTAGGCGTCACTATTTGGACCCAAAACCACGTAGTCAACCAGATAGCAATGGTCTTATGCTTAAGGATTCTCCAGCTTGTCCATATTGATGAATCGGGTAGGATTGGCTACATTATTAGGGTCGAAAGCCTTCTTTATCTTGCCTAGTATCTGATGGAAATTACCAAAGACTGGTCCAACCCGATTGGCTGGGGCAAGGCAAATTGTGAATTCAGCTATCTTATGTTCCATCTCTCGGGCTATAGTCTGACCGGTACTTTCTATAGCAACCTGACAGACCTCGTCTGTTTTTTCGTGGGGGAAAACAAGTTCTGCGGAAGCAAAGTGGCAAAAGTCGTAAGCTAGCACCCAATCAGAATGGCCACAGTCCAATATTGGTGGGGAATACTTATCGATAATCTCCCATCCCAACTGAAAGCTTCTCTGGCAGTCGTCCAGCGTATCACAGGATATTATATTACCCGTGAAGGAGCYACTGGGTCGTATCATCCGGCAGCCATTGGTGTCCCTAATCCAGTTGTTGGCCGCATAAGGAATCCACCTTTCATATACTTCATCCGGTATCAATTTGMCACCAGTTTCCTTAATTAGCTGTTTAAGTACCCTCTCCTCATATTCTACTTGTTTTTTCGAGGCAAATCCCCAGAGACAGACGGAGACRCAATTGGKGACATTTTTCTGCCAGTATYCATCCAMCCAKGTGTTCCAGTATTCCTCTTTAGATTTCGCCCACCARTARKYRAAGTAWGMSGGRGGCCAGTGATGYAGTATYSCGCCAATCTCRGYCTTGCCAATCTCCCGCATGGCCTCAATTGCCGYCTCAAAGGTRGGAKARGTAAATAGATACCACTTGAACCTCTGCTGAGGCAACTCGCTTTTCTTCCCAGGTGTCACTCCTTCGGTGGGGAAGAGCTTGGGACCCGGCCAGGGATAGAGCTTAATTGCCATTTTGGTAATTATGCCTAAGGCGCCGAAATGTCCCGAAGCACCTCTCAAAAGAGCTCTGGCGTCTGGCCCCTCACCCCAGTAATAGCCAGCCCCGGGAAGAGCCAGTGAACCTGTCCTGAGAATATCCCCGTTGGGCAAGACCCACTCCACCCCTAATATATTGCGCGGAGCATATCCAGTTCGGTAGCTTGTGCCTTGCAGGCCCTGAAAGACATGATTAGCCAGGTTGGATGCTTGTGAGCCAGCTTCGGGAGTCCCCATATGTAGTCCTCTCTTCATAGGCTTCAGCATGTAATTGGGCATGGGTCACATAGGGTTAAATTATGGCATACATGTTCTTATCGTCTATCTCTAATCTGTTCAGCCTCTTGGTATCAATTAGGCACCAATATGGCTTGATGGCTCCAATCAAAACAAATAGGAATCCGGTGCCAATTACCGAATAGGGGAACTGGTAGCGGTTAGCCAAGTTGAGTATCTGTTGCATATCCTCAGTGCTCCCGGGCAAAACAATAAACTCCGGGCTACGACGACGCAGAGTGCTCACGGCATAACAATCTCGGCTATAAGCCAGCGTTGCTGCCGGGTCATCAGAAACATAATTAAGACCGAGGATATTGACCATCTCGTCATATATTAGCTTGTGCTTTTCATCCCCCAGTGGCATTTCAACATATCTCCTTGTTACTAGATACATAGAGTGTTAGAGATGGCTCGCTGAGTAATCAGCTCTTGTTGGCTTCAAAGCATATGCTATGGCATAGTGCTATGAATAATCAAGTATCCTCTATTAGGCAATGTGTTCATGCTGTTGCGTAAGAAATACGTCATTCCTCCTTACGCTTTCGGTAAACAAGTTGAGTCGTTGCCGAACCACCAGGCGGGGCAGTATCCCTCATGTTTTGTAAGTAATCGTGCCTATCTTCGCCCTTCCAGTCAATTAACCGTAAAAATCGCTCTCGGTTATCGTCAGTTAATCCATGCCAATACTGTAAGCTAGTTTTCACTTTGATTTTCTTTGATATGGGTTCTCCAGCAGTATAGTTATCTACTAGCGGGAGTAAAGATTCAGGTAGTGGTGGTAGCTTCCCATGGCGAGCTTTATGTGCCACAATCCAGTTATCATGGGATTGAAGTTGTCGGTTTTGTTGGTACGCCGATACAAATGTGACAACACAAAGTACAACCAAACCTATTAATGCCCAAACCCACCAATCCCATCCTGACAACAAATCCTTCATAGTTGGAAGTCCCACATCAGGGAAAACATTCTCTATGATTGCACTGTAGGTCGTAAGAAGCGTAATCACAGCTATTACAGCCCCCTTCCACTTGTGCCAAATAATGTCTCGTAGGAGATACCACATGCCCCAATCCTACCACTTCTACAGAGTTTCGCAACAAGCTCTATATTGATTGAAGCCCGATAAAATGCTAGACTAGGTGTGTACCTATGGGCTACACCGTTACAGAAGAGACTTTTGCCAGTCTGAATTCTTACTGGACTGATTCAAGGCACAACTTAAATTGGGGCTCTATATTCGTTTTTCCCGGTTGGTCACAAGTTTGGTGGCAGATATTTGGCTCCGGAGCTGAATTATATTTGCGTGCGGTACGACAAAAAGACAAAATCTTCGGTATTGCCCCACTCTTGGTTAAGGAGAAAACAGCTTCTATAGTTGGTAGTGCTGATGTCTGTGATTATCTCGACTTTATCGTTGCTCCTGGAATGGAAAGAGATTTCTTTAGTGTCCTACTCAACGATTTGCGGCAGAATAGTATTAATCATCTGGACTTGAGCCCTTTGCGGCCCGATTCTACGGTACTCGCTGACCTGGTAGAGATAGCCAAGGAACGAAAGTATGATATTCATTGCCAATTGGAGGACGTTTCTTTAGAGTTGGAATTACCTTCTATATGGGACGAATATCTGACGACATTGATTGCAAAGCAACGACACGAGGTGAAGCGCAAACTGAGGAGATTATGGGAGACGGGTAACGTAGATTACCACTTTGTTGAGGATAGTGCGGCTGTTCACGCCACTATGGATATTTTTCTAAAACTATTTTCGGAGAGCAGGGAAAGCAAAGCAACCTTCATGACTACCCAGATGGAATCGTTCTTCAGGTCACTGGCAGATACTATGGCCAAGGCTGGACTGCTAAGGCTTGGCATTCTTGAATTAGATACACTACCCACGGCAATGGTTATGTGCTTTGATTACAATGATTGCGTCTATCTCTATAATAGTGGCTACAATCCCAGTTACAGCGCCTTGAGCRTAGGACTACTTTCCAAAGTCCTCTGTATCAAAGATAGCATCCAGAGGGGTAGAAAAARGTTTGACTTTCTGAAGGGTGGGGAATTGTACAAATACCACYTGGGGGGAAARGAAATCCCYCTATAYAGTTGCCAYATAATAATCAAGTGAGCCCGACYCAAAAAKGTCTCAYTGCTAATMGATGCCTAGGAAAGGAGAGAACTMTGATGTCAGCCAGTCAAYTGAGGATTGCTATGCTCAGTGTGCATAGCTGTCCTATAGGGAATCTAGGGGCAAAAGATACTGGCGGCATGAGTGTCTATGTTCGAGAGATTGCTCACGAACTGGGAAAGCAGGGGCTTTTGGTGGATATCTATACTCGTATTCATGACCCTAAAGACCCTCAAATTGTAAACCTTGGTCAGAATGCTCGACTTATTCACCTCAGAGCGGGTGAGGATGAGACAATAGATAAGCTAGCCGTGTATTCCTATCTTCCCGATTTTGCCTACAATCTGGATAATTTTAGAAAGCATAACGACCTCCGGTATGACTTAGTGTTTAGCCATTACTGGCTTTCGGGTTGGGTAGGGGAATCTCTACAATACTGGTGGAATATTCCTCATATTACAATGTTCCATACGCTGGGTGCTGTTAAGAATGCTATTGGCATCGGAGAAGACGAGCCTGGACTTCGTATTGAGACCGAAAGACACTTGGCTAGGAATTGCCATCACACCATCGCCACCACAGAGAAAGAAAAAGAGGATCTCATTCTGCACTACGGCGCTTTGCCGGAGAGAATAAGTATAATCCCTTGTGGAGTGAATTTGGAGCTATTTCAACCTATGGACAAAGAGACGGCAAAGCAGCAGCTAGGCTTTAGTGACGATAAGATTATCCTTTTTGTAGGTAGGATTGAGCCATTAAAAGGCATAGACCAGCTACTAAGGGCTATGACATATCTGCAAAATAGTCAAGGGCTAAGACTGGTGATAATTGGTGGTGACGAACACAGCCAATATGAAATGGGAAGATTACAGAAGCTGTCCCAGAATCTCCATATAGGGGATTCTGTAACTTTCCTAGGTCTGATAAAGCATGATAAATTACCCTATTTTTATAGTGCGGCTGATGTTTGTGTGATGCCCTCCTATTACGAAAGCTTCGGGCTGGTAGCTCTAGAATCCATGGCTTGTGGCACACCAGTAGTGGCTACTAATGTAGGAGACCTCAAAAGCATTGTTCGGCAAGTAGACACGGGGTATGTGGTAATGGATAATGCTCCGCACCACCTTGCCGAAAAAATAGCTTTACTCCTGTCAAAGCCCAGTTCCGATATGAAATCCGCCCTCTCAATTCGGGAATCGGTAACCGGATTTGGCTGGTCAAATATCGCTCAGCAGATTATTAAGCTATGCCAAGAGGTGCTAGCCAATTATTTTGCCCAAGTGCACTAACCTATTGCCTTTTTGTACCACAAAGTACTTGTCAAAACGTTAAAACCGACAGACCGGTAAAGGGTGCAAGCTACTCGGTTCCTACTGTCCACGGTCAATTCAGCGACTTGAAAACCTTTACTCTTAAGATAAGACAATCCAGCCAATAGCACTACTTTACCTATCCCCCTGCCGCGGTAATCAGAGTCAACTCCGAGCATAAAGATTTGTCCTTTTCTTCCATTCATACCTGCCTCATAAATTGTCCTTGTCCAGCAATAGCCAATAACTTTGTCTCCATCGCAGGCTAATATCACATCTTCCGGTGAACAACGGCTTAAATTAGTACAGTAGCTTATTTCCTCCACACTGTTGGGGTTAAATCCCCAGGTGACAGCGAAGGAACGATTCTGAATCTGAGTCAGTTTGTCCTCCTCACCAGGCTGGAGATGACGGCACTGCAAAGCTCCTTGGTTGATATCTTGCCAACGAAGCTTAGCCATGTCTAGCCTTAATTGAAGGAAACGACGGACAAATCTAAAACCTAGTTTGGATAGTACAATCTTGGCAGCTATATTGTCCTGAGCTATGTTAACATGGGCTACTTTCACGCCCAATTCTTTGGCACGGTGTGTGGCATAACCAAAGAGTTTTGTAGCTAATCCCCTTCTACGATGGTCTGGGTGTATAAGGCAATTGAGAATAACTCGCCCAATGAGTAGCTCCGGTTCGACACCTCCGTAGCCGACTATATTTTCTGCTGTTTCGACAATAAACAGATCTCGTTCAGGGGAATAATTTGGCCGCTGTAAGTTCTCGGCGAGAATCTGTGGTAAGGTGACTCTCCCTGTCGGCTCTAGTTTTTCGGCTTCAGAGATTAATTGGACGTACTTATCGAAATCTATAGGCCGATAGTTTCTAATGGTATAAATAGAATTGCTCATTTGGGCGGCATATATCGTTATTCCATAATTGTATCAGCTTGATGAATGCGATACAATTGATACTTGGTATCTCGAATTGAGGAGGGTCAGGTGTGATGACAAAGCAGGCTCAGGTGATGGTAATCACTCCCCACCCGGACGATGCAGAATTTGGTGTTGCTGGAACTGTAGCTCGCTGGGTAATTGAAGGCAAGAGTGTCATATACGTGGTGTGCACCAGTGGTGATAAAGGCACCAGCGACCCCAATATGAAGCCAGATGAACTGGCGAGAATCCGTGAGCAAGAACAACTGGCGGCTACCAAACTATTGGGGGTGAGCGAGGTCATTTTCCTACGCTACCCAGACCAGACTTTAGAAGATACGACCGAGTTTAGGAAAGACCTCGTGCGCTTGATAAGGCTGTACCAGCCTGAGACCGTGGTAACTGCTGACCCCTACCGTCGCTATATCTGGCATCGAGACCACCGAATCACTGGCCAGGTAACGTTAGACGCCGTCTTCCCCTATGCAAGAGACCGTCTCACCTACCCTGATTTGCTGGAGGAAGGACTTGAACCTCATAAGGTCAAAGAGGTGTTGCTCTGGGGTACAGAGGATGCTAATTATCGTTCTGATATCACAGATACCTTTGATATCAAGGTAGATGCCCTACGCTGCCATCAGAGCCAAATAGGAGACTACCTGTCATCTGAGATGAAAGAACGGTTGAGACAGTGGTTTAAGGAGTTGGCCAAGGAAGAGGATTTTGAACTGGCCGAGGCTTTCCACCGGGTAGAGATATGGTGGTATTAGTCCCTAGCTAAGATGAAAGCCAGAGCACATCCCCGCAAAGGTTCAGGTCATGGGGTCGAGAGGAAAAGATAGCAAATTCGTTCCTCTCCTTCTTCAATGTTGTAGAATCGCCATGGCCGGGGTATATGGCAGTGTCATCTGACAGTACTAGAATCTTATCAGTTATCGATTTAATTATCTGCCTTAAATCGGCTGGTGATTTTGTCTTACCCGGACCCCCGGGGAAGATAGTATCTCCGGATATCAAGCACCTGCCAATCTTGAAGCATAAGCTACCCGAGGTATGACCCGGAGTATGAAGCACTTCAAGTTTGACTTTGCCCAATGAGACTAAATCGCCATCATTTAACAGTATGTCCGGTGGAGAGGGTAATCTAGCGGAGTCAGCAGCGTGGGCAGCCAAGGGAACCTTCAACTTAGAACGCAATTCGAAAAGGACACCTATATGATCCACATGGTTATGAGTCAGTAATATGTATTTGGGGTTGGTACCTTCTAGTCTCTTTATGATTGTGCTTGCATCTGCCGGGGCATCTATCAACACGCTATCCCTCGTTTGTAGGCATATTATTATATAGGCGTTAGTCCCCCAGGGTTTTAACTCGAGCCGCTCGATTTGAATATCGTTATCTTTCACCACGACTACCATATTTCCCCTCCCCCCCCTAGGCTCTCAACTTATTTCTCCAGACAATATCTAACCTAACTATATCACAGTACCAGCTTCAGCGAAAACTTGGGGATTGAACGAAAAGAGCATATTCTCAACTTCTAACTAATAATTCATTGCCCTGTTGTCTTGCGGCTATAGCTACGGTCTTACTATCGCTTGTTGCACGTAACATGCTTTATTGCTACAATTATCTGCGATGAGAGTTATTGGGTTAGATAATGAGATTAAAGGCCAGTTCAAAAGTTCTGCCTATTGTAACCCCAGCTCCAATGTAGTGGACTCTAACTATGTAAGAACTCCAAGTCTTCTTTCTGCTCGTGAACTACGCAGTTCGTCAGCTTGTTACATCTTTTCATCCCAGAGTAGAAGAGTCTATAATATTAAACCAGCCGAGTGGGCAAATACATAGCGACTACATGCTAACAGGTTGAGGAGGTTGAATATGAAACCGAATGAATACGATGTAGCCATTATTGGTTCTGGCATAGGGGGACTTTGCTCAGCAGCACTGCTGTCTCATAGGGGCTATAAAGTAATTTTGGTAGAGACTCTGGAGCGCCTAGGAGGCAGGTTTTCCTCTACAGAGTACGAAGGCTTTAAGATAACAACCGGGGCTCTCGGGATACCCACTAAGGGGATAGTAGAGGACATATATCGTCAGGTAGGAGCTGATTTTGATGTTACCGACGTGTCTAAGAGCTCACTTTGGATTGACGGTAATTGGTACGAGATTCCCTTAAAAGGCCAGACCAGCTTTTTGCTTTCTATCGTCGACGCTATCGGGGAAGAGAAGACAAAACTGATTGGTCGCTTTGCGCAACGGGTAGCGGTGGAAAAGATAAAATCCGCCTTCAGGCAGGGAGCTGAACACGGCAAACCAATAGATGACAGGCTCTCATTCAGGGACTGGCTCAAACAATACACTGATAACGAGAGAGTGCTGCAGGTATTTGCCACCCTCACTTCGGCAATATCTACCGTAAATGATTTTGAGTACCCGGCGGCACATTGGTTTGCCTATATTTCCAAACGGGGTCAGGGGGGGTTAACTAATTATGGCTGTGCTACCCACGGTAATATAGTACTAGCCAAATCACTGGCCGAGGTGGTTGCTGCCAAACGTGGTGATGTCTGGACTAATTGTCTGGCAAAAAGGATTGTAGTTAAGAACGGGTCAGTGGCTGGCATTGTAGTGGAAAGGAACGATAAGGATACTGAGTTATCCTGTAAGGTGGTAATAAGTGATGTAGGTCCTAAGAGGACTATAGAGCTGGCCGACAGTGAGAACTTCGATACTGACTATCTGGCAGAGGCCAGGAGCTTGAAAGCGACTTCCATTGTGGTGTCAATGGTAGCCAGTGATAAGCCTCTTTTTGACAATAAATGTGCCATGCTCATTGCTGGAGCTAGGAGGATAGTAGCCGGGTTTCCTGTATCCAATGTTTGCCCTGAGCTAGCTCCGTCCGGACAGCACTTGCTACATTTGTGGGGGACGCCGGCTTCTTGCTCGCGTAAGATGGATGTCGAAGAGGAGATTAGACAGAACGTAGAAGATATCAAAGAGGTATTCCCCGAGTTTGAGAAACATGGCAGAATTCTCAAAATGGAGACCCATGATATTGATGACGAATTCCCGGCTATGCGTAGCTGGATGGGCTACGACCTGAAGCAAGAGACCCCGGTTAATGGCTTATATAATGTGGGTGATGGTGTCAAACCATTTGGTTGGGAAGGACTGGCCGCCTGTGCTCAAGGAGCAAAGTTAGTGGTAGACAACATAACCAAGCGAGTTAAGCCAGCTTAATCTTTATACGATGCATTCGACTACTTTATGTTCCAGCCCCTGGGTGCACCGGAACCGCTAAACGTATCATCATAGGCTTAGCTTTTGAGATAAGGAGGTTGAGCCTATGGCAAGAAGGAGGTTCATGATGCGAGATATCGCTGAAATTCTCTTGAGAAAAAAGGCCTCCCCTACTTAACAATGGAGGGGTAGTGTTATAGATTTTTCAGGTGGGCTGAAAAATAACCAGCTTTTGAACGCAATCAGCTCGACGTAGAATCTTGATAAAGACAATTCAACTACTTAAGGTGTGCAATACTGACTCGAGTATCAGGTGGAGTTTTGTCCGCACCGGTTGACACGGGGCATTCAACTGCCATTCACAATAAAGGGGGGAAACTATGAAGGAGTTCAAAGATAAAGTCGCAGTCATCACAGGTGCAGCCAGTGGCATTGGTCGTGGCTTGGCCGAACGATGTGCTCAAGAGGGTATGAAGGTTGTTCTAGCCGATATTGAGGAGGAAGCCCTAACTGTAGCTGAACAAGAAATGAAAGCGGCGGGAGCATCTGTCTTAGCTGTGTTGACGGACGTTTCAAAGGCTAGTGATGTCGAAGCCCTGGCTCAGAAAACACTCGATACTTTTACGGCAGTACACCTGCTGTGCAACAATGCTGGCGTCGAGGCCGGTACTTCCGTCTGGGAAAGCACACTGGCTGATTGGCAATGGGTCATAAGCGTAAATCTATGGGGCGTTATTCAGGGTGTTCGGGTCTTTGTCCCCATTATGCTTGAGCAAGGCACTGAGTGTCATATTGTCAACACGGCTTCTATGGCTGGGTTGATATCAAGTCCGTTTGGTGGGATCTATAAGGTGACCAAGCACGGTATCATAACACTCTCCGAGACCCTATACCATGAACTGACACAGAGAGGAGCCAATGTTAAGGTCTCTGTCCTCTGTCCGGGATATGTAGTTGACACTCGATTCGTGGACTGTGGACGAAATCGTCCATCTGAGTTACAGAACGCCCCAACTGAGGAGACGAGTCTTGAGTATGAGGCCCCAGTGCAACCGGTAAGCCCGGCACTACAGGGAGTAATGTCTCCCCGGGAGGTAGCCGACTTTGTCTTCAGTGCTCTGGGGGAGGAGAGGTTCTATATTTTCCCGAACCCTAGCCTTTTCAAACGTATGGTGCAAATTCGGATGGAAGATATCGCCCAAGAGCGTAACCCAACTGCATTCAATGCCGAAGCCTGGGAAATGTGATGGTTCGGTTGGACGGATGTGCACGTAACGACAGTCCATAATGTGGAACGAGGTTACAATAACCTTGCATTGTTACTCGACCTCGACTACCTCTTTTTCCAGTTCGTCTATCTGCTGACTAACATCAATGCCTAGTTGTTGCAAACTTTTTATCATATCTTTAGCTTTTCAAACTTTCTTTTGATTTTTATACGGGAGCCCCCCCCTCACACACAGGTTCCTGGCTTGACGATTAAGGCACCCCCCAATTAGAATATAGTGACTATGTTTGAGCTTCTTAGTGACAAGTTAAGTAAGATATTCTACAAACTCAGTAGCCGGGGTCGGCTCAGTGAAAAGGATATTGATGATGCCCTACGCCAGATACGCCTGGCTCTTCTGGAAGCTGACGTAAACTATAAGGTAGTAAAGGATTTTATTGCCAGGGTGCGGGAGTATGCTGTTGGTTCTGAAGTGCTACAAAGCCTAACCCCAGCCCAGCAGATAATTAAAATAGTTAATGAGGAGCTTATTGCCACACTGGGTAGGACACAGAGTCACCTAGCGCCATCGCCTAACCCTCCTTCAGTAGCTATGCTGGTTGGGTTACAGGGCTGTGGCAAGACAACCACTGCTGCCAAGTTAGCCCTTCATTTGAAGCATTCAGGGCAACGTCCTCTGCTGGTAGCGGCCGATAAATGCCGACCGGCAGCTATAGAGCAGCTAGTTACTCTGGCTAAACAGTTTGACGTTCCAGTTTACAACGAAGCTCCTGATGCTATCCCTATAGATATTTGTGCTCATGCCCTGACCAAAGCCAACGAGCTAGCTGCTAGCTGGGTTATAGTCGACACGGCGGGTCGTCTGCAAATAGATGAGGTAATGATGCAGGAGCTAGTTAAGGTCAAGAAGGAACTAAAGCCATGTGAGGTACTGCTGGTGGTTGATGCTATGACTGGACAGGATGCAGTACAGGTAGCTAATGAGTTTCATTCCAGGCTGAGCCTGACCGGACTCATTCTAACCAAAATGGACGGGGATGCTCGGGGTGGAGCTGCTCTTTCTATCAGGTGGGTTAGCGGAGTGCCGATAAAATTCATTGGTATTGGCGAGAAAGTTGATGCGTTCGAGCCCTTCCACCCCGACCGGTTGGCATCACGCATCCTGGGTATGGGTGATATGCTTACCTTCATCGAGAAAGCTGAGAAAGTCATTGATGAGCAACGGGCTAAAGAACTAGAGAAGAAGGTGCGAACTGCCAGCTTCAATCTGGATGATTTCCTTTCTCAGCTAAGGGAGATTCAGAAGATGGGACCTCTAGACCAAATAATTGAGATGCTTCCCGGTCTACCACGTTTGGCTGGACGACTATCTGAAGGCATCGAAGAGAAGCAGCTTAAGAAGATTGAGGCTATTATACTTTCGATGAGTCCTAAGGAAAGGAATAACCCGGCAATTATTGATGGTAGCCGACGTCGTCGCATTGCTCGGGGTAGTGGGGTAACACCACAGGATGTTAATCAGCTCCTTAACCGATTTCATGAGATGCAAAAAATGATGAAGATGGGTATTGGCGGTAAACTACCTAGGAATATGACAGGGATGTTTCACTCAAGATAATCCCTTAGTCTTCGGCTTCGGCTAGGGTGGCGCAGCTTACGAAGTACCTTGGCTTCGATTTGACGGATTCGCTCTCTGGTTACATTGAATTCTTTACCCACTTCCTCTAGGGTTCGGCTCCGTCCATCCTCAAGACCAAATCTAAGTTGAAGTACACGCTGCTCACGAGGGGTAAGGCTAGATAGCACTTCATCGATTTGCTCCTTCAAGAGTTGCCTTGACGCGGCATCAACTGGTGGTAGAGCATTGCGATCCTCGATAAAGTCACCAAGGCGACTATCGTCCTCCTCACCTATAGGTGATTCTAATGATATCGGTAACTGTGATATCTTACCTATCTCTCTGACCTTTTCTGCAGACACTTGCATTTCCTTACCGATTTCGATGGGGGTAGGCTCTCGTCCATAGTCCTGGGCTAAGCGGCGACTGACCCTCAGTAGTTTATTAATGGTCTCAACCATATGAACTGGAATACGAATAGTGCGTGCTTGGTCGGCTATAGCCCGGGTAATAGCCTGGCGAATCCACCAAGTGGCATAGGTGCTGAATTTATAACCTCTGTGGTAATCGAATTTCTCCACGGCTCGGATTAGTCCGATGTTTCCCTCCTGAATGAGGTCGAGGAGTGCCATACCCCGTCCAACATGTTTCTTGGCTACACTGACTACCAGACGTAGGTTAGCTTCAACAAGACGCTTATGTGCTTCATCAGCCTCACACTTAATATTCCCCAGATAGGTCAAAAATTGTTGGTTATAAATTTGAAGGGAATTAATGAAATCAGTATCAACCACCAGATTAATTATGTCATCTATAGAGGTTCTATCTTTGATAAAGTTAAGAACTTCCTTGGGTAACAGGTTACTATTCAGTGACAGATTAATAATAAGCTGCTCTGCTTCAGGTATAGACTTATCTAACTGAGAAGCAATAGCCTGGACTAAATACTGATTTATCTCAGCATCAATACACCCCCGCAATTTAGTGTCAAAGATGCTGCCAATGAAGCTGTCGGTAGACGTTAAATCGAGCTGCTTTTGGAGAAGATGGATAAGTCCAGCCGCCTGCCCCAGCCCCTCGAGCATAGCAACCATTATATCCGTTGCTGAAGGGGGCTTGTCATATTTTTGTAGCCACTCTTGTCTGATTTCATTGATGCGTCTGCCCTCCTCCATCCTTTTGGCTAAGACCTTTTCATCCGCAGCAGTGAGAAGTTGGACTCTACCAATTTCATGGAGGTACATACGAACCGGGTCATCTGTTACTTCTTGTCCTTCCAGTTGTTCTTGTGGTGTTTCTAAGTCTAAATCCAAATGGGGTTCAGCTTCAACTTTCAGCTCTTCAGTTGAAGGCACCTCCTCATCTACATGATTATAGGGTAGGAATTCTGAGTTCTCATTGTTTTCCGAGTTCATTCCTCACCTCTCTTGTTCCTGATCTTGTCTGACTCTGTTGGGCAAAAACTTCTCCTAGTTGAACAGGGATTTCTATCCCTTGCTCCTTAAGCTTAGCCAGCTCAGCAGTAGCACCTCCTGACTCCGCGGCTTCGGCTAATACTTCCGCATTCTTCATCGCTAAATTACGCAGGAACTTCTCCCGTAGTCTTAGGACATATTGCTCACACTTGCGCTCCAATTGGGTAGCGATCAGACTCTTACCTGTCAAGTAATTAAAGTAGTCATATAGCGCGCTGTCAAGTCTGTCCTTAAGTGATGATACAACATCTGTCTGCTTAAAGGCGATAAAGATTTCACGGTTTTGGGTATCTTCAAAATATTCTGGTAAAAGACCCTCATAGTGAGCCTTAAGCTCAGGGTACTGGAGTATCAGGGCAAGGCAATCTTCCTCGATACGGGAGGACACCACATGCTGCAAGACACGTCTCACAGCCTCTGGTTTTGGCTCCTTAGCCTTACGGTCAGGCTTAATCCTACTTAAAGCACCTTCAAGACTATGATAACTTATTTCAGTCAATTTGGCTAATTCGTTTAGGTAATGGTCACGACGGATATCATCCTTTATTTCATTGATGATGGGTAGAAGTTTATTTGCCGCCAGGGACTTGTCCCGAGCTGTAGTCAGGTCAAGTTTAGAGGTAACCATATCAAAGGTATAATCAATTACCGGTAAAGCCTGTTCTACCAGGCGTTGCCAACCCATAGCATCTTGTTTAATTACTTCATCAGGGTCTTTACCCTCAGGTAGAACGATAACCGTTATCTCAGAATCAAGGCTATTTTCATAGCCTACACATCGCAGCATAGCTTCCTCTCCAGCGGCATCGGCATCAAGGGCTAGAGTTATATTTCTGGTAAGTCTCTTTATGGCGCCAACCTGTTTCTCAGCGACTGAAGTGCCCATAGAGGCAATTACATTATGTAAACCATTCTGGTGAGCGGTAATAACATCCATATAGCCCTCTACCAGCACTACCCTATTTTGCTGTCTGATAGCTGCCATAGCTAGGTTTATGCCATATAAGCTACTACTCTTGTCAAAGATAGCCGTCCACGGGGAGTTTATATATTTAGGTAGCGAATCATCAAGCACCCTAGCGCCAAAACCGGTCGTGCGTCCTCTGGCATCAAGTATAGGAAACATTAACAGATTACGAAACCGGTCATGAGTTTTACCTGCATCGGTCTCAACAATTAAACCTGTGGTTAGTAATTCACTATCGGTGTAGTCTCTCTCCATTAGATATTGCTTCAGAGCATCCCAGCTATTTAAGCTAAAGCCTAATTGGAAGTCGGTAATAGTTTTTGGTAAGAGACCCCGGCTGGCTACATATCTTCGTGCCTTTTCTCCAGCCGGCGAGTTGAGGAGTAAATTATGGAAGTATTGGGCTGCAGCTTGGTTAGCCTGATATAGCCTTTCCTTTCCCTCAGCTTCACGCTCAGTTTTGGTGCTGATGGTAACCCCCGCTCTATCGGCAAGAAGACGCAGTGCATCCCCAAAATCAGCACCCTCTTTTTTCATAATAAAAGAATAGACATCACCGCCAGTATTGCAGGCGCCGAAGCAGTGCCAGGTCTGCTGTTCAGGATAGACGAAAAAGGATGGGTTCTTTTCACTGTGGAACGGACATAACCCTTTAAAGGTTCGTCCCGATTTGGTTAAAGAGGCATACTGGCTAACAATCTCTACGATGTCAGTTCTTTGCTTTACATCATCAATAACGCCCATATTGTCGTTTAGAGGTTGTTTATCAACCCCACCCCCTTATCACCCTCTTCAAAGGAGGGGGAAACATCTCTTCTAAAGAGGCGAAGCCCCTTTAAGCTACCTTGACCTTGTCCGGCAGCTTTTCGGCAGTTCTGATGGCGTACTGGTCGGTCATGCCAGCGATATAGTCAACCACCCTTTGCTCTATGCCATTACTGTAAAAATGATATTCCGGTGGTAATCCATCTTTATGCTCGTTAAAGTATTTATACAGTAGGCGAATAACCGTTCTCGCCCTTTCTGCTTCCTTCACGGTTGCGCGCAGGTTATATACCCGGTCAAATAGAAATTCACGTAAGGCATTGGTCGCCTCCACAATCTCAGGGCTCATAGCTATCGCCGGGCTGGCCATAACAGCATCACCCCTTACTGCCCAGGAGCATTCAATAATATCACATACCATAGTATTGATACGTTGTGATCGGGAGCGACCCAATACAGCGATAGCCGAGAGTGGTAAATCATCCTCGGTGATGATACCAGCTCTTATGGCATCGTCGGTATCATGGTTGATATAGGCCACGATATCAGAGAGCTTACACACCTCACCCTCCACGGTATTTACTTCCCCCCAGTCTCGTCCCAGAACTTCTATCCTTGTCTTAGCGTGATTAACAATGCCATCTCTTACCTCCCAAGTAAGATTTAGCCCCTTACCATCATTCTCTAAAAGGTCGACAACGCGCAGGCTTTGCTCATTATGTCTGAATCCCTGATGATAGACCTCATTCAGGACATCCTCACCCACATGACCGAAAGGGGTATGACCCAGGTCATGACCCAAGGCGATGGCTTCAGTCAAATCCTCATTGAGATTCAGGGCACGGCTTATAGTGCGAGCTATTTGAGAGACCTCAAGGGTGTGGGTGAGCCGTGTTACATAATGGTCTCCTTGAGGAGCAATGAAAACCTGCGTCTTGTGCTTGAGGCGGCGAAAAGCCTTGGAATGGATAATGCGGTCTCGGTCACGCTGGAAGGTAGTACGTACTGGACAGGGCTCTTCCGGTCTGAGTCTGCCCCGTGACAACCTGCTTTTCACAGCATGGGGAGAAAGACCCTTTTCCCTCTCCTCAGTCATTTGGCGAATATTAAGCCGATTGATCACTTAAGCCTAATCTCTCTTCTGCCTTAGTAATTATCTCTCTGGTAGTGCCAATCATATCGGGGCTTACTGAGATCGAGGTAATACCCCACTCCACCAGTTTTTCAGTAAGCTCAGGGTACACCGATGGCGCCTGCCCACAAATAGAGGAAGTAACCCCCATACGCTTTGATACTTTAATAGCTCTTTCCAGAGCTACAAGAACGGCCGGGCTTCGCTCATCAAATTCCTTGGCTAATTTAGGGCTATCTCTATCGATTCCCAAGATAAGCTGGGTCAGGTCATTGGAGCCAATGGATATGCCATCAATACCGAGCTCAAGGAATTGCTCCATAAGAATAATGTTGGAAGGTACTTCAACCATCATCCATAGTTTGAAGTCAGCGGAACGTTTTAACCCCTGAGATTCCATAATTTCTTTAACCGCTGCCAATCCTTCAACAGTTCGCACAAAAGGAATCATAACCCACAGGTTCTTATAATCCTGTCTCACCCTTTTTATTGCTTCTATCTCTAGAGTAAATATATCAGGTTCCCTAATATATCTAACGGCTCCTCTATAACCAAGCATGGGGTTCTCTTCAACCTCTTCGTATTTCTGTCCACCCGTAAGCTCTCGGTATTCATTGGTCTTGAAGTCAGTGGTTCTATAAACTACCGGGCGTGGGTCAAACACCTTGGCAAAGGTATTAATACCTTCATAGAGCTTGTCGATAAACTCCTGACCTCTGTTCTGGCTAATCATATAGCGGGGGTGCTCACCAATCTGAGCAATAATGAACTCAGCCCGGAGTAAGCCCACACCATCCACATTACGAGTCGCTACTTTCTCAGCAAGCTCCGGTTGAGCCAGATTCACGTATACCTTAGTCCTGGTCCTAATCGTGTCCATGAATATATCGACAACGGCGGTCGTTGTTATTCTTCTAGCTACTTTACCATCGTAGATATTACCTTTTGAGCCGTCTACGGTTATTACCTGCCCGTCACTCAGGGTGGTTGTGGCCTGATCGACACCCACGACGCACGGAATTCCTAGCTCACGACTGACAATGGCGGCGTGGGCGGTTCTACCACCCCGGTCGGTAACAATTGCCACCGCTCGTTTCATCGCCGGGACGAAGTCCGGAGTAGTCATTTTAGCAACTAAGATATCGCCTGTTCCTACATTGGCTATCTCTGAGGGGGCCTGAACTATTTTTACTGGTCCTGAGGCTATACCCGGACTAGCCGGTGCCCCGGTGAGAAGCACCGGTGCTTCAGTTTCGAGCTCAACTTCAGCTGCCTCCTTAATAGTAGTCACCGGACGAGTTTGAACAATAAGAATTTGGTTATCCTCTTTTGCCCATTCTATATCTTGAGGGAATTCATAATGCTCCTCTAATTGCTTAGCCAGCTTAGCTAGATGTATTATGTCGTCATCAGATATCTTTTGTTGGTCTTGACTTGAAGGTAAGAGAGGTACCTTAATATTAGCCCTCTCGCCACTGCCATCGGGATTCTTAATTAGTTGCCATTCTTGCTTACCTATTTTCTTAGTACTAATCCTTAGCCCCTCTTTATCTATAATATAAAGGTCAGGATTTACTTCTCCGCCAACAATAGCCTCACCGAGCCCATATACAGCCTCAATAATAATCTTACTTCTGTCACTGGTCACTGGTTCTAGGGTAAACATCACACCAGAGGCTTGAGATTGAACCATTTTCTGGACAGGGACGGCGATGCCCACTTTAAGATGGTTGAAACCCTGCTGCTGCCGGTAGAAAATAGCTCGAGGTTCAAAGAGAGATGCCCAGCACCCTTGAACGGCAGCTACTACTCTTTCTTCACCTTGCACATTAAGGAAGGTACTTTGCTGGCCAGCAAATGAGGCAGTGGGCAAGTCCTCAGCAGTTGCTGATGAGCGGACGGCAACAAGCCCCCGCCCCAACTTTATATAAGCTTGCTGAATCTTACTAGCTAATTCCGGAGGCATAGTGGCGTCTAGAATTAGTTGTTTAATTTGGCCACCAATTTGGTGAAGTTGCTGACTGTGGCTCGGTTCGAGCGGTTCTAGTAAATTGCGAATCTTATCCCTGAGTTTTGCCTTTTCTATGAAGTCAAAGTAAGCGTCGGCGGTTATAATAAAGCCTGGTGGAACCGGTATCTGAGATCTGGTCATTTCACCCAAGTTTGCTCCCTTTCCACCAACCAGAGGCACATCATCTTTTGTCACCTCATTGAACCAGACAATAGCCCTCCGACCCTCACTCATAATTCTGTCTCCTTTCCCAGTCGAGGTTAAAAAATCTTTGCTCCACTATCACGTATTATACCATAACGAGCCGATTTAGCTAAAGGGTAAGGTTAGAAATGTTCTCCCAGTGTGATTGGAAGAAGTTGACAACAATTCATGGTTTGGTCTACGCTTATCTCAGAA
Source organism: Dehalococcoidia bacterium (assembly GCA_011192075.1). Lineage (GTDB taxonomy): Bacteria > Chloroflexota > Dehalococcoidia > Dehalococcoidales > S120 > S120. The sequence goes on from DUER01000138.1 coordinate 23,663, forward strand.
AGAGGTCTAGGCTGCTGACTAATGTTCTCACTCCAGTTCAATAGGTGCAAGAAAAGGTTAAACAGTTCGAACTCGATGTGGGCTCATGGATATAGCTATGCCAAGGCCTAGAGGATAACCAAGGACGCTTGGGATGAATAACAAAGCACTTAGACAAGAAAACGATGACGAATATACCCCCGAGGCAGCAGCCTTAATTATGCGGTTGAGGGTGTTCGTCACCATGAGGTGGATCACTGTCGCAGGAATTATCATAGCTGCTCTAGTCGCATCAATGGTAGTCAAAATCAGCTTCCCTACACTACCGGTTTATAGCACCGCTACTGTTATAGCTTTGTATAATCTGGTGCTATTATGGCAGCTTCGGCGCCTCGGAGCGAAGAAACCTGAATTGATAATCGAGATAGCCAGGAGATTTGGCAACATCCACTTGTTCCTTGACCTAATAGCACTCACTGTGCTGCTCCATTTTACTGGCGGAATAGAAAACCCATTTATATTTTACTTCGTGCTTCATATCACTGCCGCTAGCATAAGCCTTCACTACCGAATGGTGTACATGCTAGCCACTTCAGCACTTTTGATGGTTGCGCTGCTGGTAGGCTTGGAATATGCTGGAGCAATACCTCACATCAATCTGGTAGGATTTGCGGAGTCTACGCTGTACCAAGAAGGAAGCTATATTCTGGTTATCCTAGTTGCCTTGGCTACCCTTCTCTATGCCACCGCCTACATGGTAACCGCTATTTCAGGAGAGCTAAGGAAAAGGCAACGGCAAGTGATGCAATTAAGGGAGCAGCTTCTCGAAGAAAAAACCGGGGAACTAGAACGAGCCTCCGAAGAGATAACCAAACTAGAAGAGGAAAGGAACCGCTTTCTCCAATTTCTTGGTATAGCGGCTCACGACCTAAAAGCTCCGCTTACTGCTATTCAAGGCTTCTTATGGGTCATGTTAGGTGGATATGCTGGGGAGCTTACTGATAAGCAAAAAAACATGCTAGAAAGAAGCAGCTTAAGGATTAAAGAGCTCATGAATTTAATAAGTGACCTTCTAGATATACCTCGTATCGAAACCGGACAGATTGTCCAGGAAATGAAGCAGGCTTCCTTACGCCAGATAATTAAACATTCCTGTGATGACGTGCGTAACCAAGCAAAAGAAAAAGGGATAAGGCTAAAGACAGAACTACCCGACGCTCTTCCCAAAGTTTATGGTTCAGCTTCCCGCCTCCAGCAGGTTATAACCAACCTATTGGATAATGCCATTCACTATACACCTGAAGGCGACGTAGCCATCAGGGTAAAGGAAGAGAAGAAGCGCATACTTATTGAAGTTATGGATACTGGAATTGGCGTCTCCCCCGATGACCTACCACACGTCTTTGACGACTTTTTCCGGTCCAACAATGTAGACACAAAGGGAACTGGTTTAGGATTATCTATAAGCAAAAGAATTGTAGAAGCGCATGGCGGTAGGATATGGGTAGAATCCCCCTGCCCTGAAACCAACCATGGGAGCAAATTCGCCTTTACCCTACCCAAAAAAGAGCCAAATTGAGCCGAGTCATGTCATGTGTAGGCCTTAGAACAAAAGGCAAGTGTCTGGTGACCTGAAGGCTTTCCGCTCCATCTATACGAAGATAGTCTGATTAGGCTGTATTCTGAGGATAAAGACTATGGAGACAACGTAATACACAGTTCAGCAAGTTTTTGAAACTTTTCGAGTGCATCAGAAACCGTTGTACCATATCCTCTGCATTCAGGTATCTCATCACATGTAAATAAATGTCGGTAGCCATAACCATTATCACTGGTCTGTTTAATCCTGGCTTTATGAATCCTGATTGTTAATTTTGAATAGTTATCCAAAGTCTTCATATGTTTCACATCCCGGTCATCAGCTGTAACAAACAATCGCTAATTCTATTCTAGCTCAATTGAATCAGCTGTAAATAGGTCGATAGTAATATACGGCTTATGGCGAGATGGTACCAGAGTCTGTAAGGCTGGGGTGTACACCATGACTATTAAAGACTTAGGTAGGAGGGAATCACTAGAGATGGTGCAAAGATATACCAGGTCAATGAGATTTAAGCATTGTGATTGTCCTTTATACTACTGCCTTATTTGAAGACTGGAGCATAGACAATAGAGCAAAGGGGAAAGCACGCACACAAGGTAAGATGCTGTACTAGGTCAGTGAGGTTTGAGGATATGGAGTGAACCCCTGAAATTGGACACATTAGGTTAGGAAGGTTTGGAAGGATCAAAATATCCTATAACGAGGGATAGAAAGGACCTTGCCATGAGGAACTAAATAAGTTTCAGCCTGGAGTTCAACAGACAGGTAGTTGAAGAACTGGTCAGTGGAGAGGTATTCACGCCGCTGACCGAAGTCAAGATATTAATTGAACAATGGCGTAGGGAATATAATCACTTCCGGCTCCATAGCGCTCTTGGTTATCGGTCACTGGCTCCTGAAGCTAAACTATCTTTAACTCTAACATAGGAAGTGGTATCCTTTGTGGGGGCAGGTCACACTTATTGAGTCAAGTATTACACAGTTATTACCTTTCTACAGAAAGGTTTTATTCTCGAAAGAAAGCAGTGCCTTTTCCCTACCGAAGGCCTCTATAGACGCCCTACCCGAGGGGTCCTCCTCTAATATGTTCCTGTTATACTCCCTTCGGAAAGCTTCTATCTTTTCCCTCCTCTGGATGTCCTTAACCGGCTCTGCCTTGCGCCAAAAATCCAGGACAATTTCGAAAAACTGTTTTGTTAAATCAAGCACTTGGTCAAGGTAATCAATAGAAACGAAGCGCAAGTACTGGAATGGGGAAATGCTCTCCTTGATGAATTCCCCGGGCTCTCCGAACCCCGAAACAGGCTCTGCTGGAAGCTTACCTATCGTTTCACGCCACCCTCGTAAGGGCTTAACATACTTTCTCGTACTCTCCTCGTCCTTAATAAGAGGCATAGCGTTAATTTCTACGAATATTTTGTCTTTCCCACCTTCACCCGGTACAAAAGCAATATTCGCCATAATAAAGGGAAAGTCATATTCATCTTCGCCCATAATCATAATGTTTGTGCCAACGAGCATACCCCCTACATCGTGTCTGGAATCTGTTACTCTTTTTATTTTATTAGCTTTATAGCGAGAAGACTGATTAGACACTTTCCCAAAGGTTGGGTGTTCACCTTCCATAACCCTCACTTCCTCAGGAAGTGGGTGGTCTACCAGATTCATCTCTTTTTTCAACATCGGGATTATCGTATCGCCAAGAATGTATTTGTTCATTACCGTTCCTCCTAACTCGGCTTATAGACAAGGCGAATAACTTTTATTTATCCTCCTTAAGTTCAGTTCACATGTTGGTACTTTAATGTAGTCCTGTATTGAGAGTTTGTCAATATTCTAGGAGCTAATTTGTAGGCATAACCTGAAATTACTTCCTGGTTTGTTACTATTTTACCTAACCTTATTAATATAACATTCGTTATATTCTAATAGATGAACAATTAAAAAGTTATGAAAGGAGAGCTTTAAGAAATGTTGAGTAACTTTAGAGCGATTCTATTTAAGTTAAAGTGGATTTTTATGTCTCCAGAGGCTAGATATGCGTACTTATGGAATCAGACTAGAGCTGGGATGCAGGTGGTTCATACTGACGCATTTTTAGTAAAACGCAGTAACAATTAACCTACCCCACCCCTCGAAAACTAGCCCAGTTATAATGTTCTCCTAGACGTGCAGAATGTAGTTACAAGTTTGGAGAGGGGGCGGTATAGCCATAAACAGGACTTTACAGTGAGAAAAGTAAAGTATACAATTGCATATAAATTAGTGAGGAGGAGAATAAATGGCTGTTGAGTTCGGGTATGCTGGGAAAATACTGAAGGTAGACCTTTCCTCGGCAAGTACGAGCGATGTGCCCACGTCTGATTATGCTGATAGATTCATCGGGGGAAGAGGCATTGCGGCCAAGATATACTGGGATGAAGTCCCACCGGAAGCCAAGGCGTTTGACCCGGAGAATCGACTGATGTTTATGACTGGCCCTATGGCCGGTTATCCAGGAACAGCCGGTTCCATATCTCAAATCTGTGGAAAATCCGCAGCTACCAACCCGGAGCAGTTTTTTTATAGCAGTATGGGGGGAAGCTGGGGAGCTCATCTCAAATTTGCCGGTTACGATGGGGTGGTTGTTCATGGCAAATCAGAGAAGCCGGTCTATATTCTGGTACAAGATGGTAAGGCTGAATTAAGGAATGCATCAGCCCTATGGGGTAAAGACTCGGCTGAGACACGAGACCTGCTGAAGGGTGAGCTGGGAAAGTCGGCAAGGGTATTGGCTGCTGGTCCTGCTGGTGAAAACCTGGTGACATTCGCCAGCACTCTTGCCGATGAAGATGCCGTCGCATGGGGTGCAGCCATCATGGGTTCCAAGAAGCTAAAGGCAATCGTGGCAAGGGGAAGAGGTAGCCGTCCCCCGGCAGCTAATCCGGAGAAGCTTGAGGCACTGGTTAAATATCTGCGTGGGTTTGGGTATGGAGCTGGCTATGGGTTGGGATGGATGGCTAGCGCACCATCGCTTGTCAGAAAGCAGCAGATCTGCTACGGCTGCGTAAAAGGCTGTGGCCGTGGCACGTGTGAAACAGCCGACGGCATCAAGGCGAAATTAACCTGTCAGGCCGCCGGTGTTTATCTATTCGCAGCTGATGCCTATTATGGGAAACGGACTGAAGTTCACTTTCACGCTACGAGGCTTTGCCATAATTATGGGCTTGATACCAATGTCCTGGCAGCCATCATGACGTGGCTTACGGACGGCTACAGTGCCGGCGTTCTGACCGAGGAGAACACGGGCCTTCCTTTATCAAAGTATGGCAGCTGGGAGTTTATAGAAACCCTGGTGAAAAAGATATCACTGCGAGAGGGTTTCGGCGATGTCTTGGCTCAGGGTCTTCATCAAGCTGCCGACTCTATAGGAGGCAAAGCCAAGGAGTTAGTCACTGACTATGCTGACAAGAATGGGCAAATTATGGGATATGGCCCGCGGCTGTATAACATATGTGGTATCTTTTACGCCACAGAACCCAGGAGGACACTTCCAWYATYRCATGAAATRTGYATKCCAGTGATGAAGTGGAMTGASTGGGTTAAMGGAGTRGARGGTGCYTATATGTCYWATGATAKGCTYCGCSAMATTGGYAAGAGGTTYTGGGGAAGTGAGCTTRCYTTTGAYTKCTCCACCTATGAAGGTAAGGCYGTGRCTGCCAAGAGAATYCAGGAYAAAATACRTGCCGAGGAGTCCCTTATCCTTTGCGCCTTTTTYTACCCGCTCAGGTCCTGTGACTATACAAAGACTCATGAAGGYGACCCTACTATTGAAAGCAAGCTTTACTCGGCTGTTACCGGGAACGAGACAGATGAAGAAGGGTTAAATAAAATAGGGGAGAGGGTCTTTAACCTGGAGAGAGCTGTGCTTGCTCGTGAAGACCCTATGGGAAAGAAGGTCGATGAGATTCCTGAGTTCAACTTTACAGTACCTATTGAAGGTGAAACCATGAATATAGAATTACTGGTCTCGGGGAAGGATGGTAAACCAATAACCAAGAAGGGGACGGTAGTTGACCGGGAGAAGTTTGTCAAAATGCTGAGTGAGTATTACGAGTTGAGGGGTTGGGATAGCAGTGGTCTGCAAACTAAGCAAAAGCTAGTTGAGCTTGATCTCGGAGATATTGCCCAAGGCTTGGCGCAAAGAGGACTGGTAAAATAATAAGATTGGATATTTTGAAAATAGCTTGCATGATAGAGAATTAAATAACTCGGCTCCTACAGGCAACTAGGCGGGAGTACCACTTGCCTGAGCGAGGTACACATCAATGGCCTTTCCTAGCTCCGTTGGCTCGAAGCCAAACGGACCCAATCCTCCAGCATAGACCACTCGTCTATCCAGCTATACGAGATACAAACGAGTAGGCATGGCTGCATAGGTTTTACTAACTGCTTCGTACATCTCGTCCACGTAAGTCCGGATACCATGCTGCAGGGCTGACTCACAATCTTTGTAGCTATTGAGACCCGTGACCAAAAAGTCATTTGCCTGACTTTTAAGTTTATCCAACCTATTTCCTATTATTGAAGTACTAATCCGTTTTTCAGCTATGAAACTGGTTGTTCGCACCGACAACCCGAAGGTCGTTGGTTCGAATCCAGCTTACACTATGAAGTAATAATGATGGTGAGTCAGACATAATAACTTGCCTTTCTCCGAACAATTGGCTAGACTTTACTTGGTATAAACGCTTGGTTAGTTATTGAAAGTGAAGTAATGATTACAGATATTAGCCATCCTAACCACATGATGGAGCTATCAGAACCTATTAGAAATATCACAAGTAATGCGATGTTTAGGGCTATGGTATTTTCTACGAAGGTGACATGTTTTCCCTAATTTCAGACTCAACACCATTGAAGCTAGGTATTGATATTGGCTCGGTAACTGCTAAGGCTGTTGTACTAAACGGAGCCAATAATATCATTGAATCCAGATATACCCGCACCTGGGGACAGCCCGCCAAGACAATCCTCACCATACTTGAAGAAATACTAGCGGTTTACTCACCTGACAGGTTCAATGTAGCTGCCGTCACTGGCACTGGTGGGGAGTTTATCGCTAACCTACTTGGAATATCCTTTGTCAATGAGATTATTGCTCAGGCGGCAGGAACAGCCCGCTTTCACCCCGAAGTAAAGACTATTCTAGAGATAGGGGGCGAGGATTCCAAGCTCATAATACTTGGAGAAGAGGCTCTGGAAGCCTCACCTAAAATTGCTGACTTTGCCATAAATGGTGCCTGTGCTGCCGGCACCGGCTCCTTCCTTGACCAACAAGCCTCTCGTATGGGCATCCCTATTGAAAAGTATGGCAATGTTGCCCTGCAATCAGAACAGCCTCCTCGGGTAGCCGGACGTTGCAGCGTTTTTGCCAAGACCGATATGATTCACCTGCAGCAGATAGGCACACCGGTACATGATATTGTGGCTGGCCTATGCTTTGCTATGGTTCGCAACTTCAAGGGGCAAGTGATCCGTGGCCGCGAATTGGGCAAACCCATTTCCTTTCAGGGAGGGGTGGCGGCAAATAAAGGCATCAGACGAGCTATGCTCGAAGTCATACAACTGAAGGAAGATGAGCTTATCATTCCGGAACACTTTGCTGTTCTGGGTGCTCTGGGCGCCGCCATCACAGGAGAAGGAGTAGAGGGTACCGATGGTGCCGAAGAAGGCATACTACCTGAAGACACTCTCCAGCGAATACGGGACTACATCGCCCTGCGGGAATACAAGTTCTTTATCCTGCCTCCTCTGGTAGGTGACGACTATCCTATCAATACCGACTCGGTAAAAATAAGTCTGGCACAGCCAGTTAACGCCTATGTGGGTGTAGACATAGGCTCCATCAGCACCAATGTCGTGGTGATAGATCAGAACAACAATGTCCTGGCACGGCGCTACCTAATGACGGCTGGCCAGCCTATTGAAGCTGTTAAAACGGGGCTTTACGAAGTAGGACAAGAACTTGGTGATAAGGTAATAGTGAAGGGTGCCGGTTCTACCGGCTCCGGACGGTATATGACGGGGGAGTTCTTCGGTGCCGATGTAATCCGCAACGAAATCACCAGCCATGCCAAAGCCGCTTGTTACACGTGCCCGGAGGTAGATACTATCTTCGAAATTGGTGGGCAAGATGCCAAATACATCGCCGTCCGGGACGGCACCATCGTTGACTTTGCCATGAACAAAGTATGCGCTGCCGGCACTGGCTCCTTCCTTGAGGAACAGGCAGAGAAGCTGGACGTCAGCATCAACGAAGAATTTGGTGCCTTGGCTCTATCCTCAAAACAACCGCTAGATTTGGGTGAACGTTGCACTGTGTTTATGGAATCTCAGCAAAACTATTGCAAACAGAGAGGCGCTACCAAGGAAGATCTGACCGCTGGTCTTGCCTATTCAGTTGTCAAAAACTACCTCACTAAAGTAGTGGAGGACCGTCGCATCGGCGACCACATCCTCTTTCAAGGCGGTACCGCCTTCAACCGGGCAGTAAAAGCCGCCTTTGAGAGTGTACTCGGTAAAAAGGTAAAGGTACCACCCCACAACGATATTCTAGGAGCTATCGGCGTGGCCATGTTGGCCAGGGAAGAAATAGAGACTATCGGCCGGCAGACCTACTTCCGAGGATTTGAGCTGGCAAACAGAAAATACGATCTCTCTTCCTTTGAATGCCAGAGTTGTTCCAACCGATGTGAAATTCACAAAGTTGTTTTCGAAGGGGAGAAACCGCTCTTCTACGGTTCCCGCTGTGGAATATGGGACAGCCAAGAAAAGAAAGAGCAGCGCCAGTCTTCCAGGATTCCACGTCTCTTTGAGGAGCGCAATGAAGCTTTAATTAATGCCTACCCTAAGGAATCTCCTGACACCCCCAACGGTAAGACGGTGGGCATTCCTAGAGCTCTATTCTTCCATGAGCTCTTCCCGTTGTGGAAAGCCTTCTTCACCGAAATCGGATTTCAGGTGGTGGTTTCTGACCCCACCAACCGCCATATTATGCGTCAGGGCGTAGAGAATATTATTGAAGAGCCATGCTTGCCCATAAAGCTAGCCCATGGGCATGTGCTCAACCTATTGGAGAAAGAACCTGATATCCTCTTCTTGCCCGTCCAGTGCACTATGGAAAAGCTATCTAATGACTTTACCAAGTCATGGAACTGCCCGTTGGCACAGAGCATACCCTTTGTGCTGCTTAGTTCAGTGCGAATTAAGGAACTCCTGACCACGCCCACAGGTAAAAAGACAAAAATATTAAGACCAGTCATGCACCCCGACCGTGGCCGATTATGGCTAAGAAAAATCTTGAAGCGAGTTGGCAAGGATTTAGGTGTATCATCATATAGACTTGTTGACAGGGCCATTCAGGCCGGGTTTGAAGCAGTCGACTCATTTAACGACTGGCAACAAAGGCGGGGCCAGGAAGTTCTAGCCCAGATTAAATCTGGCGAAAAGGCTATCGTAATCATTGGACGCGCCTACAATACCTACGACTCGGAAATGACGCTAAACCTACAGGAGAAGCTGCGGGACTTGGATATACTGGCGATACCGCTGGATTTCCTCCCATTCAAGTCCGTGGCTGAGGAAGTCAGTGCCTCTCATCCAAATATGTATTGGAAGTCAGGACAGAAAATTTTATGTGTGGCAAGAATAATTGCCCAAGACCCCCGTCTATTCGCACTTTATGTCACCAACTTCGCTTGTGGGCCAGATTCTTATCTTCTTAACTTTTTCAGCAAAGAGACCCAAGGAAAGCCCTTCCTTACCATAGAAATTGACGAGCACTCTGCCGATGCTGGTATCATAACCCGCTGTGAAGCCTTCATTGACACGATACGTAATGCCAGAACCTATGGTACTAGCCAACCCATTCCAGTAATTAGCATCTCATCTGACCATACCAATAGGCGGCGTATATATGTGCCATACATGATAGACCATGGTTACGTTATAGCTGCTGCCATGCGGTATTGTGGGGTAGATGCTGAACCACTGCCACAATCGGATGAGCTTACTCTGGAGCTGGGTAGGAAGTACACCACTGGCAATGAATGCTTCCCCAGTATTATCACCAGCGGGGACATTGTTAAAAAAACCCTCACCCCAGATTTTTCCGCTGACTATTCTGCATTCTTAATGCCTGCCGCCAGTGGTCCCTGCCGGTTTGGACAGTATAACAAGCTTCACCGGCTGGTCCTTGATGAACTCGGCTTACAACAAGTGCCCATCCTCGTCCTTGATCAGACCAAAGGTTACCATCAGGATATAGCGGCTCTCGGGCGAGGTTTCCGTCTTCATGCTTGGCGCGCGATCACCATCCTTGATTATATGCAAAAAATACTTTTAGAAAGGCGCCCATACGAGATCAACAAGGGTGAGACTGATGCTACTTATCAGGAGTTGCTAGCTTTACTAGTGAACCTAGTTGGGCAAGATGGTAAAACCTTAAAAGAATTATCCCGCTTGGTCACGGATGTATTTGACACAGTGGAAATTAATGGAATTATACCCAAGCCCCGAATCGGCATCATCGGAGAAATATTTGTTCGCAGTAACCAGTTTGCCAATGACTTTCTGGTTCGCAAACTAGAAGCACTTGGGGCTCAGTGTGCTGTACCACCTTTGGAGGAATGGCTAGATTATATTGACCACCAGCGAAAGCGCCGCAACCGACTACACATTGAAGGCGGCTGGACGGACTGGATGAAGCAGAAACTAGCCGAGATTGTTCAGGAGATCGTCGCCGAGCCATTAAGAAAGCAGTTTGATGGTGCAATAGAGCAGTTTACCCGTGAACTCCCAACACACGAAATATTGAATCGAGGCCATACCTATCTAACTCCAGCAGTAGAGGGGGAAGCTATCTTGAGTATCGGGCGGGCCGTGGAATATGCCGAGAATAGCTTCAACGGGATCGTCAACATCATACCTTTCGGATGTATGCCGGGAACCATTGTCAGCCTACTTCTCCATCAATTTCG
>DUER01000139.1 GCA_011192075.1 Dehalococcoidia bacterium
GTTGACTGGTGACGACACCTGTCTCAGTGAGAGCATAAATTTGCTTAATGTTAATCCCCATCGCCCGTAAGAAGCGGAGGATATCAGGGCTGAGGCTAGCCCCACTAGTAATGCCATGCTTGACATTACTGAGCCCGTGCTTATCCTTTAATGGTCGAAATAGTAATAGATTAGCCACAGCATAAATAGCTCTCCACACCAGATTGGGCCTCTTTTTCTCAATGGTAAAGTCGGCAAACTTGTAACCCACTGGGGCAAAGAGGTTATAAGCTGTTCTTTTTATAAAGCTGGAATCACTAATCCTCACCTGGATTTCTGTATTCAGCCTCTCCCATAATCTTGAAGGATACACGATGATGCTTGGAGCAATCTCCCTCAGGTCAGCCTGAACCGTTTCAGGCTCTTCAGGGAAATTCATCGTTACCCCGGCAAGCAGCATATTGCCGAGGCCCAACATCTGCTCAACAATCCAACTTGGCAGCATAAAAGAAACGCTATTATTATCCTCAGAAAGAGGAATAACCTTAAGCATCTCTTTAGTCCATGTAATGAAAGTCTTATGCTTGACGATTGCTCCCTTGGGTAAGCCGGTGGTTCCTGAGGTGTAGAGAATCAATGCCACATCGTCTAGCTTGGTTTCGGCGACCCTCTGCTCAAAAAGCCCCGGATAAGATTGCTCATACTCCTTTCCTTGCTGAAGAAAATCGTTATAGCTTATTAACAAAGGGTCATCGTAACCTTTCAGTCCTTTGGGGTCCCAGTAAATAACCTTCTTCAGTAGAGGGAGCTCATTCTCAACTCTGATTATCTTGTCAACCTGCTCCTGGTCTTCAGCTACAATAAATTTAGCATCGGAGTGCTGAGCCTGATATTTCACCTCGTCGGGGAGACAATCAGAAGAAATCCCGGTCATTGCTCCCCCTGCTGACTGAGCAGCTAACTCAGCCCAAAATAACGCAGGGGCATTATCGCTCAGGGTAGCAATCTTATCCCCAGGCTCAAAGCCATTACTTAGCAGGGCCAGAGCAAAATACTTTACTTTTTCATAGACATCAGCCCAGGTAAACTCCTTCCAGATACCAAAAGCCTTCCGCCGCATAGCAACCCTGTCACCACCCCACCTGCGGTAGTTCGCCATTAGAATTTTAGGGAGAGTTTCATCAGTAACCATTCATTAGCTCTCTGGTGAATATTGGTAAAGCCCCTTGATATTTTAGCATTGGCAAATCGCTTTCTCAACCGTTGTGAGTGAGCACTGTCTATTGACAAGATATATCTTGGTATATATAGTAAGTCATACTCACTAGATATTCTCCCCCAGCAAGCTCAAAAATGCCTTGACACCGTTAAAACAAGGAGGTTGGTAATGAGTAAAATTCTAAGAGTTGATATGACCAACCTGAAGGTAGTAGTGGAGGCTTCTCCACCAGAGTACGAACGGTTGGGCGGCAGAGGTTTGACGGCAAGAATTCTCAACCGGGAGCTTCTCCCAACTTGCCACCCCTTGGGCAAACACAACAAGATAATCTTTGCCCCGGGGCTTCTGGATGGTAGCCGTTTCCCTTCATCAGGTCGGCTCTCTGTAGGGTTTAAGAGTCCTCTAACCGGGGGAATCAAAGAGAGCAACGTTGGTGGCACATCAGGTCAGAAGCTAGGTAGGTTAGGTATTAAGGCAGTTATCTTGGAAGGTCAGCCGGATGATACTGAGCTACATATAATAAAGGTAACCAAGGATGGTGCCGCTATCCTACCAGCCGATAATCTAACTGGACTTACTAATTACGCCGTAGTGAAAGAATTAAGGGCTATTCATGGTGAGAATGTTGGTGTGCTCACCATTGGTCCCCCGGGTGAGAGGAAGGCCTCAATGGCATCTGTAGCCTGTACCGATATGGATGGCATGCCTAGCCGTCAGTTAGCTCGCGGTGGTGCGGGGGCAGTTATGGGGTCTAAAAGGATAAAAGCAATAGTGATTGATGATACCAGGACGAAGCCGATAGCAGCCAAAAGGGCGAAGGCTTTCAGGGAGCTTGTTACGGAGTACACCAAATTCCTAGATGAGAGCAAGGGGGCTAATTTAGTGCGTGCTTATGGCCAAATGGGTGGATTGGTATGGATTAGCGACCGTAACCACAGCTTGCCCGTGAGAAACTTTACTTCGGGTATGTTCGAAGGGGCAAGCAAGATAGGTGGCAAGGAAGCTATAGGATACCTTACCAGTCAGGGAAGTCAATGGAGTATTCCGTGTATGCCGGGATGCTTGCAGCGTTGCAGTAATATCGTTCGAGATAAAGAAGGAAATTACGTAACATCTGGACTGGAATTCGAAACAGCAGCTCTGCTGGGTGCTAATCTCGGCATTGATGACATTTATGCCATTGCCGCTATGAGCCGACTTGATGACGACTATGGTTTGGATGATATAGAGATGGGAGTAACCTTAGGGGTAGCTGTAGACGCTGGAATAATGAACTTGGGGGATAGCACTAGAGCTATAGCCTTAATAAATGAGATTGGCCAGGGAACCACTCTGGGCAGGATTCTCGGCGAAGGTGCAGCTGTTACCGCAAGAGCCTTTGGCATAAGTAGAGTCCCAGTAATAAAAGGACAGGCAATACCGGCTCATGACCCGAGAGTTGAGAATGGCACAGGTGTTACTTATTGCACTTCGGCAATGAGTGACCATACCGCTGGCGCTGTCCTCTTCAGGCAGCCAACTCCAGCTGAAGCAGTGAAGGCATCAAAGCAAGTCCAGATTAACGTGGCTATGGTTGACAGTCTAGGCCTTTGTTACATTGCTTTCACCGAGAGAGCCTACCCAATGGAGAAGGTGACTGAGATTGTCAATACACAATGTGGCTTAGATTTAAGTTATGAAGATATGCAAGAGATGGGCAAAACAGTATTGAAAGAGGAGAGAGTATTCAATCTGAAGGCAGGGTTTGCTCCAAGTGCTGACCGGCTTCCAGAATTCTTTAAGGAAGAGCCTTCACCCCCGAGTGACTTTATTTTCGATGTGCCGGACAGTGAAATTGATTCGTTCTGGGATTTCTAGAGTTTAAACAAGATTTGCTGTCAGTGCCGTGAATGGTTAACGCTCAATCTGCTTAATCTGATAGTGTAGCTTACCTGCCGGAGTTACTACTTCTATTACTTCTCCTTGGTTTCGCCTAATAATGGCTTTACCTACCGGTGAAGCACTGGAAATCTTACCCCGGGTCGGGTCTACTTCCCTAGGGCTAACTATCATGTAATGCAATTCCTCTCCAGAAGTCAAGTCCTGCAGGACAATACTGTCACCAATATTAACCTTGGGTGTTACCTCCTGTTTCTCATCAATAACAGTGGCTGACTTCATAGCTTCTTCCAGCTCTCTAATCCGACCCACTAATTGCCCATGTTGCTCCCTGGCTGCTTCCAGAGGTGCGTTCTCGCGGAAGTCCTTATCCGCCGCTGCTCTACGTATTTCATCAATAGCCTGAGAACGTTTATCCTTAAGGGTGGCAAGCTCGGCTTGCAGTTCAGCATATCCCTGCTGAGTTAAAGAGATAGTCTGTGGCAAACCCCGCCTGGACGAGGGCGACAACTTAATTTTTGCCTTTCTAGTCTTTAGGTGAGTTGCCATATTGGTCTGGCTCCACCCTTCTTTCTTGACATAAACCAAGAAGGCTCGTATTAGCTCAAGTTTTTTCATGTAGTCAGTATCCGATAATGATAACCGCTCAGCATAGTTAGCCACTTCAGGGGCAGTAAGACTAGCCGGGGGTCGCTCCAGGCCGTACCAGCGAGCAAATCTATATACCTCTTGCTGGCTTGCCTTTCTTTCTTCAGGTGGTAAGCTAGCCAGGAATTGGCTGGCTGCTTGACCCAGGTTTGGATTCTGGCTACCACTATTCATGTCAGGATACCTCGATAATTTTTAGACCCTCTACCTAAACGGAGGGGAATCTTCATCATCTCAATAGCCTTAGACACTGCCCTTTGTTCCAATAACCGCAGCACAACTGCGCTATGCCAGTCAAAAGACATCTCCTCTGCTTTAAGTATAGCTTCGTCAATGTCATGGGACTTTATTATATCAAATATCTTATCAATTTGCTTATCACTCAGGCGCTCATAAAATTTTCGCGCCCGGTAGCCTATTCTTAGCTCTTGTCTCAGTTTCCTTCTCCACTCTCGCTCATAATTAGCCAGACTCTTAGCCGATAGGGCATTGCTTGCCAGCACCCGGTGCAAAATGTTAGCTGCTATGTCAGCACAGAGCAGACCATAGTAGATGCCGCCGCCGGTGGTTGGTTTCACTTGCCCGGCAGCATCCCCTACCACTATTAACCTCTCGGTACAGGTTTTGGCTAAGGGCTTTAGTGGAATACCGCCATAGCTCAGTTCAGCCTCGGCCGAAACTATTTTCCCCCGAGCCACTAGGGACGACATGAACTTTCTCAAATAGAGTCCTGGGCTACGGCGCGACAGCAGCCCAACTAGAGCCCTATGGGGTGAGGTTGGCACCAGCCAGGCAAAAAACCCAGGAGCTATCTCCTGACCAAAATACACCTCTACCTCATCTACCTCATCTACCTCAATTAGTGACACCTCAGCCTGGGCCCCCATAACAAAATCCCCCGCCTTACCCAAACCCAACCTCTCAACAAGTTTAGAGCCAAAGCCAGTGGCAATAACTACCGCTCTTGCCTCAAAGCTTGACCTTTCTTCCTGATGAGCTGCCTCGACTCTGACCCTATCATCCCCGACCTCTATATTCTGAACTGGGCTACTTAATATATAGTGTGCCCCCTTAGCCTGAGCCTGGTTAGCTATAGCCAGGTCAAAGGCTGCCCGGTCTATAATATAAGCCTGGGTTTCTTCTCGCCGCAGCCTGAGCAATCTCCCTGAAGGTGAAAATAACTTAGCGCTGTTTGCTCGTCTCAAAATAACATTCTCATCAACGGCAAAAGAGCTAACGTACTCCTGGCTAACGATGCCGGTGCAGCAAACCCGCTCCCCCAACCTTTCCTTCTGTTCCAACACCACCGTCTCATACCCCATCCCAGCCAGCTTACAAGCCACGTAGCTCCCTACTGGACCGGCTCCGATAACAATTACATCAAACATTTTCCTCCCTTGGTTGGAAGAGTAACTTAGTGCCTACTTCTCAGTCGATTGAGATAGTAGATTACTATAGGCACGACAGTCATAACTAAGATAATTAGCTAACAAGTTAAGCTCGCTAATCCTGATCCCGATGAGCTTATTCAAGACAAGGATGCTAAGTGTTACCACAGCAATGGACAAACCGAAAGAAAGGGCAATCCTTTCCAGGACATCTATCTGCTTGAAGAAGACCAGTGTCCAGGCAAAGCCAGGGACCAAGAACACTAAAATGAAGCCCAGAATTCCCCTGATGACAGACAAAGATTCAAAGAAGGAAAAGAATTCACTCATTGGATATAGCTAATCCACCCCTTATATTTACTCTGCCAATATTCAGCCTAGCGGTAAGGATTTAAATAGGAATTAGTCCTTATACTCACCCCATACATCTTAACCATTATGAAAGGTAACTTCAAGCATACCATGGGGATAGGGCTAGTCCAAACTATATTCTAAGCCTGTATGTCATGAATTAAAATCAATAAATACGCCCAAATTTCTTGCCTGGGGTATTGACGAAAGTCTTAGATTATGCTGTTTTATTGTCATGTGGCAATTTGACTCTTTACTCAAACATTACAACCGTTTATGGAAATTGTATAAAACATTAACCCAAAACGTCGCTGGAACCTATACTGTAGATGTTAATGGCCTATCAGGCACATTTACGGTCAAGGCACCTCCGGTACCCCCGGCACCAGCCGCCTTCAAGGTGAGCCAGCTCAGCATCTCACCAGCAGAGGTTCAGGTTGGAGAAACGGTTACCGTTTCAGCTACGGTAGCCAATACCGGTGAGGTTGAGGGCAGCTACACGGTAACCCTAGATTAATGGTGATACAGAAGCTACCAAGAAGGTCACCATCGCTGGAGGACAAACGGCTAAGGTTACCTTCTCCGTAGTCAGGGATGTTGCTGGAAGTTACCAGATTGATATTAATGGTCAAACCGGGAGCTTCACGGTAACCGAGGCACCTCAAGCCTGGTGGATCTGAATGGTTGTAGGGCTGCAGTTATCTCAGCCAGCTATTCCGACTAACTAGACCAATAACCCTTTTTCGGTCAGCATCGGCGTCTGACTTATCTTATCCTCGGCTCCAATACACTCGCAGTCTACCGAGTGGGAGGGGCTATGTCTGACTCACAAAGATTCCCCCAGCCGGTGCAGTACCTGCTAATCTCCCTAGGTGAATAACAGGTCACCTACCTAGCTCGGAGCGAGTACGGAAGAATCTTAGCAGGTTATCGCGGGTAATCAGCCCGATAACTCTACCCTCTCTTACCACAGGCATCTGATTTATGTCATCCTCAATCATCTGCTCTAGTATGCTTAGAGCTTCCTGGTCAGGACGGGCTGCCTTTAGCTTATCAACTGGGGTCATTATCTCCTTTACCTGAGTAGCATTCCAATTCTGTTGGGAGACAGACTTAAAATTGTGCAGCGTCAAAATCCCCTTTAACTCGCCTTCATCAGCTACTAGAAAAAAGCGACGCCCGCTAGTGAAAATATAACCTTGAACCAGATGATTAACAGTAACATTTGAAGGCACTACTGGGAAGTCAGAGGTCATTACCTGTGTCGCCGTAATTCCAACTAGTCCCTCACGCCACTGACTCTGACGATAGCTAGCTGAGGCAGCATTTTCCAGGAACCAGCCAATAAAGGCTAGCCACAAACCACCAAACCAATCGTGAAGGAGGAACATTACTGAAATGCCACCTAGAATGAAAAGGTAGCCTATACCCCGCCCCACTAGTGTGGCAATCAGAGTTGAGCGGTTGTAGTTACCGGTAAAGCGCCATAGGAGAGAACGGAAAACACGCCCACCATCCAAAGGGAAACCCGGTATCAGATTGAATACAGCCAGCACACCATTTACATAAGCCAGCCAGAGAGCCATAACTGCCACCGGCTCGGATACACTCTGGGTAAATAGCCAAAGCAGAGCAAACAAGCCACCAATTACTAAGCTACAAGCAGGACCGGCGGCTGCCATTATAAACTCAGTGCTGGCTTTTGTTGCCTCCCTAGTTATTTGAGCCATGCCGCCAAAGATAAAAAGGGTGATACTCTTTACCGGGATGCCATTAACCCTGGCTACAAAGCTATGAGCTAACTCGTGGGCAACTACTGAGGCAAAAAATAATAGGCTGGTGATAATGCCAATAGTCCAGTAAACTAAATGGCTCCAACCGGGATAGGTCATGGGGAAGTACTGGGTTGATAGAGAGACGACTACTAAAACAAATACTATAAACCACGTATAGTGCAGCCTGAACTGGATGCCAAAGAGTTTACCTAAATTAAATGCATTACCCATCTTCGGCGATAATATAGCGCAAAGTTCTTGTGTAAGAAGGTGATTTATGGGTCACTAAGGTACTTTTAGCTGGTGCAAAATCTCTATGGCAACCTGAGCCGCTCGTTTACCCGAGAGAAGCATACCGCCGAAGATAGGACCCATTCTAGGTGCCCCAAAAACAGCATTAGCTGCCATGCCGGCAACGATGAGACCAGGATAGACCTCCTGGGTGTTGTCTATTATTTCCCTTTCTCCTACCTCAGCCCACATCGGCTTTTCCCCGGTTACTCTGCCTTCCTTTGTCCTTAATTTGGCACCGAGCTTATTGACTACCATTTGGCAGATTTCGCTGGCATGCCCGGTAGCATCTATTACTACCCCTGCCCGTATGGCTAAGGGGTCCACGTGCAATCCAGCTAACGAGACTGCACTCCAATTCAATACTAACCCAGTTATCCTATCATCCTCCCTTATCATCAAATCCTCGATGCTAATCAGATTAAATATCCTAGCTCCAGCCTTTATAGCTTTGGAGCAGATTGTTGAGACGGCTTCCAAAGAATCAGCAATATAGTAGCCCTTTTCATACTCTCTGGTTGTTACGTCAAACTCATCTAATAGCTTCTTTCCCTGTTCCTGAACCACGATACGATTAAACATCATCCCTCCACCAGGCATGCCACCACCAACACGGAGCTGCTTTTCAAATAGCACCGTTTTTACCCCATTCCTTGCCAAATAATAAGCAGCCGTCATGCCGGCTGGTCCAGCTCCACCTATAGCAACGTCAACCTCCATAGCCTCTAGGAAGTCCTTCATGAAGCTTTCGGTTATTGCCTTGGATACGGTTATCTCGTCGAGCATATTCTCTCCACTTGCTTTATTATGCCATCAGCTAGCACTTAGACGCTGAGATGCCTAGAAACTCTTCCACTAATGCCATAGCACAATACTCCCCACACATGCTACAAGCAGCACCGGCAGAAGCGTGCTTACTATGAACTTGGCGAGACCGCTTGGGGTCCAGGGATAGCCTGGCTTGCTCTTCCCAGTCAAACTTCTTTCTAGCCACCGACATCTTCATATCCCATTCCTCGGCACCTTTTACTCCCTTGGCTATATCAGCAGCATGAGCAGCAATGCGCGAGGCTAACACCCCTTGCCTTACGTCCTCAGGGTCAGGTATAGAAAGATGCTCCGCTGGCGTTACATAGCACAGAAAATCGGCACCGGCAGCGGCAGCAATAGCGCCACCGATAGCTCCTGTTATGTGGTCATAGCCGGCAGCTATATCAGTTACCAGCGGACCCAGCACATAGAAGGGTGCCTCCTTGCAGATAGCCTTCTCCAGGCGAACATTAGCCTCAATTTGATTCAAGGGCAGGTGTCCCGGACCCTCCACCATTACCTGAACTCCAGCTTGCTGAGCGCGCTGCACTAACTCCCCGATAACGAGCAACTCCTCCACTTGAGCTCGGTCGGTAGCATCAGCTAAGCTACCAGGACGCATCCCATCACCAAGGCTCAGCGTTACATCAAACTGCCTAGCTATCTCAAGCAAGCGGTCATAATACTCATAAAGAGGATTCTCACGTTCATTGTAGATTATCCAGCCTATCAGGAAAGCACCCCCACGAGACACGACATCAGCTACTCTTCCCTGCTTTTTAAGCCGGGCAATGGCTGACTGTGTCACACCACAATGCACCGTTATGAAGTCAACACCATCCCGGGCATGCTCTTCAATCACGGCAAATAGCTCGTCAATAGGCATTTTCACTATGGCGCTATGTCTATCTATAGTCTCAATCCCGGCTTGATAAATAGGTACCGTTCCTATTGGCAAAGAGGTGGAGGCAATGATAGCCTGACGAATAGCTGATATGTCACCGCCGGTGCTTAAGTCCATAACTGTATCCGCCCCTGAGTCAATAGCTACCCGCAACTTCTCCAGCTCGGTATCAATATTGCCAAAGTCAGAAGAGGTCCCAATATTAGCATTGACCTTAGTTCTAAGCCCTTGACCTATACCATAAGGAACCAGATTGGTATGATTAGTATTAGCCGGAATTACTATCGTTCCCTTAGCTACCCCATGCTGGATAACCTCAGCCTCCACCCCCTCCTGCTGTGCTACCAGTGTCATCTGGGGTGAAATAATACCTTTTATAGCTAATTCCAGTTGCGTCATCTCTACCCCTCCCCCATAAAAATTAAACCAAGGGCTTCGGCGGTTACTGCTAGACCCTTGGTCTAAATTACTGCCGCTTCCCTACGCTCGCATTACCGAGATCAGGTTCCCAGGGTTGGCATCAGCCTCTCAGCCGTCGAGCACCCCTAGCGGTTAACCTTATTATATTCTGTTTATAATAATAACATAGGCTCGCCTAGAATGCAATGTCGGCTCTTCTATTTTCAACCTATCTCGCCCCCAGTTACTACTCCATTTGCAAGCAGCAATGATATAATAACCATTATGGAAAGACTTAACAGCGGGGCTACAAAATTAGGGTTGCACCTTAATCCGGGGCAGCTTGATCAGTTCTATATCTACTATCAAGAGTTGTTAGATTGGAACCGACGGCTGAACCTTACTTCTATAACTGACTATGAAAACGTGCAAATAAAGCATTTCCTTGATTCTCTCACCGTGACCCTGGCCTGGCAGCAACCGATAAGCAGTATGGACTTCCGCCTGATCGATGTCGGTAGCGGTGCTGGACTACCCGGAATACCGCTTAAAATTCTATGGCCTGACATAAAGCTGGTGCTGCTTGACTCCACAGCTAAGAAGGCAGTCTTCTTACATCACCTTAAACAGAAACTGGGACTGGATGGTGTTGAAATCGTGGTGGGACGGGCTGAAGGAGTCGCCTATGACACCCAATATCGGGAGAAGTTTGACGTAGTGCTTTCACGGGCTGTTGCCCCTCTACCAACTCTTGTTGAATTAACTTTGCCCTTTTGCACTATTGGTGGCAGCTTCATTGCTCAGAAAAAGGGGGCCATTGACCCAGAAATAAGCCGAGCCAGTCAGGCGATTAGCCTACTGGGTGGTAACCTGCGAGAGGTCAAGAGAGTCGACCTGCAAGAATTTACAGATGAGAGATGGTTAGTAATAATAGATAAGGTATCACCAACGTCCGAGCAATATCCTCGTCGCCCAGGCACACCATCGAAGAGACCGTTGGGGTAACATTTATATAATTAAGTAAGCTTGATAAGCAATTTAAACAAGAGTAAAATATCATTGAAAGGTTATAAACTCAGGGTTGTGTGAGGAGGTAAACATGGAAACCGGGACGTGGAAGGTTAAGACTGGGCTAGCTCAGATGCTGAAGGGTGGAGTGATTATGGATGTGGTTACTCTAGAGCATGCCAAAACCGCCGAGGTGGCTGGTGCCTGCGCGGTGATGGCATTGGAGAGAGTGCCGGCCGATATTCGGGCTGCCGGGGGTGTGGCTCGTATGGCAGACCCAACGATTATTGAAGCTATTATGAAAGCAGTGTCTATACCGGTAATGGCTAAGTGTCGCATAGGTCATTTCGTGGAAGCCCAAGCCCTGCAAGCCCTTGGCGTAGATTACGTAGATGAGTCTGAGGTACTTACCCCGGCTGACGAGAGCCATCACATCTGGAAACATGGCTTTAAGGTTCCCTTTGTCTGTGGTTGCCGGGACCTAGGTGAAGCATTGCGCCGTATCGGTGAGGGAGCCGCTATGATTAGAACTAAAGGTGAGGCTGGCACCGGCAATATTGTTGAGGCAGTCAGGCATATGCGAGCCGTTATGGATGGCATCCGCAAATTGGTAAGCACCCCCGAGGAAGAGTTGATGGCGCAGGCTAAGGAAATGGGGGCACCCTTTGAACTGGTAGCTGAAATACATAAAACAGGGAAACTACCTGTGGTTAATTTTGCCGCTGGTGGGGTAGCTACCCCAACCGATGCAGCCCTGATGATGCAGCTAGGCGCTGATGGCGTCTTTGTTGGCTCAGGCATATTTAAATCCTCTAACCCTGAAGTTAGAGCCAGGGCTATTGTCAGAGCAACCACCCACTTTCGAGACCCCGAAATCATCGCCGAGGTCTCCAAAAACCTCGGAGAAGCCATGCCCGGACTAGACATAAAGCAAATTCCTGCTGAGGAGCTGCTGGCACCTAGAGGGTGGTAGGATGAGAATAGGCGTTCTCGCTGCGCAGGGAGCCTTCGTTGAGCATATAGCTAGGCTGTGCCGACTGGAAGTAGAGGCTCTAGCCGTCCGCTTACCCCATGAACTGGCCAGCTTGGACGGGCTAATCATTCCCGGTGGAGAAAGTACCGCCATCAGCAAGTTGATGCTAGATTATAATTTGACAGGCGAGATAAGAAATCTGGCTAAAAATGGTCTGCCAATCTTAGGAACCTGCGCCGGTATGATAATCCTAGCCAATGCGACTCCAGACTTGGAGGTAGAACCCCTGGGATTGATGAATATAATGGTTAGACGTAATGCCTTCGGCAGGCAAATAGATAGCTTTGAGACTGAGCTTTCCATACCGGTGCTAGGGAAGAAACCCTTTACCGGCATATTCATTCGAGCCCCAATAATCGAACAGGCAACCAGTGAAGTAGAGATACTAGCTAAGCTGGCCGATGGCACCAGCGTCGCTGCCAGACAAGGAAAGCTACTGGCTTGTGCCTTTCACCCCGAGTTGACTGACGACCTGAGATTTCACCAATACTTTATAGGTATCGTTACCGGTAATTAAACATTTAGGGGGCATTTTTGCAAAAGGTAATCACCGATGACTTGGATGCTCTGCTTGATATTTTACCGCCACATATTCGACAGCCCCTGTGCCAGCAACAAGACATCAGTGACCTATTAGAGGTAGTGCTGGATTTGGGTCGCCCCCCTGAAGCCCGCTTCCCTCAGCGGGAAGTAGTCTTAAGCCCTCAGGAAGTCAACGAGCAGGATATCGACTATGTAACCTCACGTATCAGCAGCTTCGGTGGTGACAATCGGGCCGGGATTGAGCGCACCCTGCATCGCATCTCAGCAATTCGTAATCGCAAAGGGCGTATTGTTGGGCTTACCTGCCGCTTGGGCCGAGCCGTTTTTGGCACCATAAAAATTATTGAAGACCTTATCCGGTCAGGAAGGAGTATCCTGCTGCTGGGTCGTCCCGGGGTAGGCAAGACAACTATGCTACGCGAGGTAGCCCGAGTGTTAGCCGATGACCTGGGCAAACGGGTTATCATTGTCGACACCTCAAATGAGATTGCCGGTGATGGTGATATTCCCCATCCCGCCATTGGACATGCCCGGCGGATGCAGGTAACTACTCCCTCTATGCAACATGCAGTAATGATTGAAGCCATAGAAAACCACATGCCTGAGGTAATCGTGATTGATGAAATTGGCACTGAGCTTGAGGCTCAGGCAGCACGAACTATTGCTGAGCGTGGGGTTCAACTGGTAGGCACTGCCCATGGTAACACCCTGGATAATCTGATGATGAACCCTACTCTGGCTGACCTTATTGGAGGTATCCAGGCGGTCACCTAGGGTGATGAAGAGGCGAAAAGAAGGGGCACCCAGAAATCCATACTGGAGCGCAGGGCACCGCCTACTTTTGATATCGTGGTTGAAATTCAGGAGTGGGATAAGGTAGCTATTCATCCTGATGTTGGCGAAGCCGTTGACGCTATCCTGCGTGTTCAACCTACAGCCACCGAGACTCGCTGGCTGGATGAGACGGGAGAGGTCATAATAGAAAAGGAAGAGCCGGTTATCACTGGAAAAAGGGCTAGAGTTAAGCGACCGGTTAAGGAGGGCGAGCCGCACAAGCTTTACCTCTTCGGTGTAAATCGGGTACGACTGGAGCAAATAGCCAACGAGATGCAACTGAGCCTAAATATAGTCAACAACCTAAACGATGCCAACCTGTTTATAACCTCTAAAAGCTACTATCGGCGAAAGCCACAAAAGGTCAGGGATGCTGAACCGGCTAACCTGCCCATCTATGTCCTCAAGAGTAACACTCCACCCCAAATCAGGCAGCTGTTAAGTACTATCTATCCTCGGGATGGGACAGACTTCTTCAAGCTTGCCTTAAGTGAGGCAGAAGAAGCTGTTATCAAGGTTAAGAGCGGTGAGGAGGCAGTAGAGCTCAGCCCACGGAGTGCCTATATTCGTCGCCTACAGCACCTCATAGCTAAAAGAAACGAACTATCCTCACGAAGCCAGGGCAAAGACCCCAATAGGCGGGTGAGGATTTATAAGTAAAAAGGAAACATTATGGCTCTGTTCATTACCTTTGAGGGAGGGGAGGGTACAGGCAAGAGCCTCCAGGCTGGGGCATTATACAGAAAGCTATCACAGTTAGCTATTTCAGCATTACTAACCCATGAGCCGGGTGGTACTCCATTTGGTCAGAAAATAGGTCGCTGGCTAAAATGGGCTCAGGATATAGATATATCACCACTAACCGAGCTACTGTTGTTTAATGCCTCCCGCAGCCAATTAGTAACTGAAGTAATCCAACCCAGCTTGAAAAATGGGAAAATCGTTACCTGTGACCGCTATGCTGACTCTACCACCGCCTATCAAAGCTATGGGCGGGGATTAGATTTGGAAATGGTCAGGGCGATCAATAATGCTGCCACTCAGGGATTAAAGTCTGATCTGACAGTTTTGCTGGATATGACGGCTGAGAATGGGCTTGCCCGTAAAAGCCCCGGAAAACAAGACCGTTTTGAGCAGGAGAATATAGCCTTCCATCAAAGGGTAAGGGAAGGTTACCTCAAGATAGCAGCTAGTGACCCAGAGCGATGGCTGGTAATAGACGCCGCGCAGAGCAAAGAGAGAATAGCCCAGATTATCTGGCAAAGGGTAAGCCAACTGCTTTCAAGTCAAGGAGGCTAAAATATGCCCCAAAAGCGGGTTGCGGTAGCTATGAGCGGTGGGGTGGATTCGTCACTGGCTGCCGCCCTATTGATAGAAGCCGGCTATGAGGTAGTTGGTGTCACCATGCAAATTTGGCCTTCGGCTCAGCCAGCTTTTGGTGGCTGTTGCGGACTTGAAGCGGTAGAAGATGCTAAAAGGGTCGCTTATAAGCTGGGCTTCCCTCATTATGTGATGAATCTTAGGGATATTTTTACCCGAATGGTTATTGCCGATTTCTGCCAGGAGTATAGCCTGGGGAGGACACCAAATCCTTGTATCAGGTGCAACCAGTATATTAAGTTTGATGCTCTGCTCGAGAGAATTAAGCAGTTAGACGCCGATTTCATAGCTACCGGACACTATGCCAGAATCGAGCAGTCACCGGATGGCTATCGCTTACTGAAAGCAGTTGACCAAACTAAAGACCAGTCCTATTTCCTTTATACTTTGGGGCAAAAGGAGCTTCAACACCTGCTACTGCCCTTAGGCAACCTGCGTAAAGTGGAGGTAAGAGAACTGGCTGCCAAACTAAGCTTGTCCGTCAGCACCAAGCGTGATAGCCAGGATGTTTGCTTTGTGCCTGATAATGACTATCGGTCATTTCTAGCCAGTCGCATCCCCCTCAAATCTGGAGACATCATTGACACCGAGGGCAAGGTTTTGGGCAAACACAAGGGTTTAGCCCAATATACGGTGGGACAAAGGCAAGGCTTGGGGCTTGCCTCAAATAGGCGCCTATATGTGACAAAGCTTGATGCCACCAGTAATAGACTGGTGGTAGGCACTAAAGACCAGCTTTTAGGTGATACGCTCATTGCCAACAAGCTAAGCTGGGTGTCAGGTAAGGTGTCTAATGAGCCTATTAGCATAATGGCTAAAGTCCGCTACAAGTCACCTGAGACAACAGCTAGGCTCCGCCTTAAAAACGGGGTAGCGGAGGTCCAGTTTTATCAGCCTCAGTGGGCAATTACTCCGGGACAGTCCGTAGCATTCTACCAAGGTGACGTTGTCCTGGGTGGGGGGATAATCCAAGATGCAGGTGCCGTCGTTAGCTGAAGAAATGGAGCTTAGGGCACAGGGTTATCAGCTTATCGCTGGTATTGATGAGGTGGGACGTGGTGCCTTAGCCGGTCCAGTAGTAGCCGCAGCCGTTATTCTGCCCTGCCAGATAGATACTCCCTGGCTAAACCAGGTGAGAGACAGCAAGCAGTTAAGCCCAGCCCGACGCCAGCTTTTGTTTGGGCACATCCGTGAGGTAGCCATATCGGTAGGCATTGGTATGGTTCACCACGAGGTAATAGATGACCAGGGTATAGCTAAGGCGACCCGGCTGGCTATGAAGTCAGCTATAGACTACCTGTCGCCATCACCTGAGACCCTCCTTATAGATCATATCCGTCTTCCCGAGGTGCCACTACCTCAAAAGGGAATAACTAATGGAGATGAATTGTGCTTGTCAATTGCATGTGCCTCTATTGTGGCCAAAGTTACCCGAGACCGCCTGATGATAGAGCTTGATAGTATCTATCCCGCCTATAGATTGGCTGACCACAAAGGTTATGGCACCAAGGCGCACTTATTCTGCCTCTACCAACTGGGACCGTCTCCTATTCATCGCCGGTCCTTCCGACCAATTAGTGATATAATTCAGGAGCGTTTATGACGGGAAGAGAAAGAGGATAAGTAGCCAAATAAGGAATCAAGAAATATAAAGGAGCTAATATAAAGCGCTATGATAGTCGAAATGACAACAGGTGCCACTCCAGAGGAGATAGATGGCGTGGTGCAAAGGGCTAAGTCACTGGGACTAAATATCCAGTTGAATTTCGGCACTGACAGAATGGTGGTCGCCATTCTAGGAAGCAATACAGGACAGTTATCTACAGATATCTTTGCCGTGTTCCCCGGGGTAGCGAGCGTAACCCGGGTTATGAAGCCTTACAAGCTCGCCTCTAGGGAATTTAAGGCAGAGGACAGCCTAGTTTTCATTGATGGGATTGAGATTGGGGGTAGGCGTATTGTAGTTATGGCAGGGCCTTGTGCCGTGGAGAGTGAAGAACAGCTTATGGAGGCGGCTAAGGCAGTAAAAGAGTCTGGAGCCAGCGTTTTGCGTGGTGGCGCCTTTAAACCACGTACTTCCCCCTTCAGTTTTCAGGGTCTGGAAAAAGCTGGGCTTGAACTACTAGCGCAAGCAAAGGAGCATTTTGGTATACCAGTGATTACCGAAGTAGTTGACCCTCACGATGTCAACCTGGTAGCCAAGTTTGTCGATATCCTTCAAGTTGGTTCCCGCAATATGCAGAACTTCGCCCTGCTAATTAATGTTGGCAAAAGTAATAGTCCTGTCGTTCTGAAACGCGGGTTTTCGTGCACTATTACTGAGTGGCTTACCGCGGCCGACTATCTGCTGGCAGAGGGAAATAACCAAGTCATTCTTTGTGAGAGGGGAATCAGAACTTTTGAGGATAGCACTCGTTTTTCTCTGGATATTTCTTCCATACCAGTAATTAAGAGAAACAGCCACTTGCCAGTGATTGTTGACCCTAGCCACGCTGCCGGCCACTACTCACTGGTACCAGCGATAGCCAAAGCAGCTGTGGCGGCTGGCGCTGATGGGCTTCTCATTGAGGTTCACCCCAATCCCAAAGAAGCCCTGGTAGATGGTCTTCAGTCTCTAACACCGTCAGCCTTCGCTAGGTTGATGGAAGAACTCAGACCAATTGCCAAATCTGTAGGCAGACATATGTAGTCATGAATGCAATCCTATAAGAGAAATGAAACGGAAAGATACTGGAATCCTGGGGGAAAAACTGGCTAAGGATTTTCTTGAAAGGCGAGGCTACCGTATCGTTGAAACTAACTACCGCTACCCCGGAGATGAAATTGACATCGTAGCTAAGCATAAAGACTACCTGGTCTTTATTGAAGTAAGAACGAAAAAGAGCCTGGAGTTTGGTAGTCCTGAAGAATCAATCACGCCGGCCAAGAAAGCAAGGATGAAGGCGACTACCGCTTACTACCAATAAATCCATGATAATTTGCCCTCGTTATGGAGCATTGATGTGGTGGCAGTAGAACTAGACCAAAAGGGGAAGCTATCACGAATTGAGCTTATTGAAAATGCAGTAAGCGACCTGTAGAGATTTTGAGATTGTTTACTAACCTTACCCCCTTATCCCCCTCTTCTTTATAGGAGTTCACAATTTT
Organism: Dehalococcoidia bacterium; assembly: GCA_011192075.1. GTDB lineage: Bacteria > Chloroflexota > Dehalococcoidia > Dehalococcoidales > S120 > S120. The sequence goes on from DUER01000139.1 coordinate 17,588, forward strand.
TCAAAGGTCTTCATGAGGAGTAGCAATCCGTGCGTCTTTTATAATATCTTCGAGCCCAAGCTCCATTAGCTTTGCTTTTGTTTGAAGGCCGCTTTCTACGTCCCATCCCCTAAGCTGGTAGTATTCATCTTTCATCTTTTCAAATTTTTCCCTATCAACTACAGCGCCCATTCTAGATATTATTTCCCCTTCTTTCCCCGGTACTTGGGATTCGGGATTAAGGCCGGGTTTTTTAGCCAAAGGTATGGTGTGGTCAAACTCTGGGAGACTATCACCTTCTCTTCCTCTGTGTCCTTCCCTGATGAGTATTGCTCTTTGCAGATTAAATACTCTCTCTCCAATCTTATCAAGTCCCTGCTCATCCATTTCCCTTCCTGTAACTGCAGAAAAGATATGGCTGGGGAGAGTGGGGTCACCTACATGTTCCTTGGAGTGTTTAACAGCCATCAGTGGCCAGGCGAAATCGCAGAGGATAAGGCACTCTTTGATGTACACCCGGTCTTGGAGCTTCTTCGCTGCTAGGGCTTTTCCTTCGTAAGTGGAGAAGTCCAGCGCAATCTCACTGCCAAGGAATTTCTTGGCAATAGAACGGATAACATCATTAGAGACGTAAGCACCCTCTATTTGATTACACCAATCCCACCATAGATGGACTGGAAAAATTACTTCATGTAGCTGGGGCATAGGAAGCCTGGGTTCCGTGGCGAATGAAAGTCCTGTTGTGATATATATCCTAGGCTCATAGGGATACGCTGTCCCCGTGCGGTAATTAATATATCCTAATTGCTCCTTGGCTTTACTTCCCACCACATCCGCCGCTTTAACGATTCCCTGAGCCAGTATATCCCCAAACCCCTCTCTTAGTGATATTTTCCTGGCTAAGGTCTGTATAAACTCAAGGCTCATTATTTTTGATATGGGAATTCCTGTGTTTTCATCTGTCAGAATTCCTGCTCTGTAACAACTCCCAAGCCACCCAATTATCGACCCCATAGTCAGCACATCAAGGCCATAGTCATTACAAATTTTGCTGGCATGAAAGTGGTCATCGTTCCACTCTCCCATTTTTTTAGTCGGGTCGGCATAGAATACAGCAGCGACACACAAATATTTTCCCCTCTCGCCATTTTCTGCTTCATAAGTTGCCCTTATACAGCCACTTATGCAACCATAGCAAGCATCTCTTTTTAATTTTGGATTTAACTTTAGATTTTCTGGAACATAGGCTGCCCATATGCGGTGGGGTCCGGAAAATATGAACCGTGAATCTTTCTTTAGTTCGCGAGCGTATTTTACCAGTTCTTGAAGTTTGTCTGGATTGGCTGCTATTACTTTTCTATTATTGGTTCCTACGGCTATAGCCTTTAGTTTCTTAGAACCCATAACCGCTCCGAAGCCACCAGAAGCAGAGGAGTCATCCTCGGCAATGACGTTAGCCATAACCGCCATATTATCACCGGCGGGGCCAATGGCGGCTACCCTTATATCCCGGCCTAGCGTTCCCTTTAATATTTCGCGCACTTCAATTGCTCCCTTGCCCCAGAGGGAGGAAGCGTCTCTTATCTCAACATTACCATCTTGTATCAACAGATAAACAGGCTTATCTGCTCTACCTTGAATTACTATCGCATCGTAACCGGCAAATTTGAGCCAGGCACCCCAGCTTCCACCTAAATTAGCATAGGAAAAGGTCTCAGGGGTAACAGTAGGAGATTTGCCACAAACCTGCCATCTAGAACCAGCCAATCCAGCAAATCCCGCTAACGGTCCGTTAGCAAATATCAATCGGTTTTCTGGGTCGAAAGACTTAGCCTTTGGTGAAACCTCATCCCAATAGATTTTAGCACCAACTCCTCTCCCCCCAACAAATCTATTAGTGTAATCCATGGTAGGTACGTCTACCGTAGTCCCCTGGGATAAATCTACCCTTAGGATTTTTCCAGCATATCCAAATTCACTCCCCATTTTGGGATACCTCCTTTGGCGGAATCTTACTACGTTTTTCCTACTGAATCAAGTGGGGGTATTGACAAACTCTCAAAACAGGACTACATTAGAGTTCCAACATATGAACTGACCTTAAAATAACCGAAATTAGGTTAGGGAAAGGGTATGGCAAAATGATATGGAATTTTCAGATTCATGGTTGTGGCTCATATTCGTAATCGCTGGTCTCTTCTTTGTCTTATTGGAACTCATCATTGGGGTGGAGACTGGCCTTGACCTGGTATTCATAGGCTCCGCCTTGCTTTCTTCGGCTTAGTTACAACAACATCTAATGTGGTCCGTTTTCTATGAGTCTTGCCCTAGCGCTGCGCTTTTTCTACTTTTTCGAGATTGTTGGTGCCTGTCTGATATACTTATCATTCTCAGCTATATCTAGCATAAAAATGGCTACACTTCTTCTACTAATAGTCATTCTAGGTTTGGGAACTCCCTTAAAACTCACCTGAATCTCTTCAGTCTTTTGAGAGTCAGTTAGTGACATTGGCCGAACTACTATCCAATCTAAATCCGATTCTTTTAACAATTTTTCCTGCTCCCCATGTTCTTTATAAGCATACCTCATGGTACTGTAACTAATCAGCAATTTAAACCATCCTGGAACTTCTGTAATAGAATCTCCTGCTCCGTGAGCACTCATAGTAATAATTCGTTTTATTCTTTCTTCGTGCATTACATTAATCATATTTCTAATGCTTGATGATATAAAGTCCTTAGGGGTTCTGAGTTTCGCCCATGGCCAATTGGAATTCGTAGAAATGTTTAATGTATTGAAAACTACCTCTGCTCCGTTTATGGCTTTTCTTAGATCATCAATGTTGCTGGGAGTACCTTTAATTACTTGCAGATTAGATGATTCTGATTTTAGCTTTTCAGGATATCTTACTAAAGCATTGATTTGATGGCCTCTTCGCAGCCCCTCTTCAATAAGCTGAATGCCTGTTCTACCGGTGCCTCCTAAAATAAGAATTTTCATATTTCCTCTTTCCTCCTCTATATAGGTCTGGCTGACAAGTTATTATATCCCAAATATGTGGTATATCCCCCAGTCTTTAGGGCGATATTCTACCACACATCTGGGATAATAGCCAGCACAACCGGTGAGCAGGAAGATAGATACAATAAGCGCGAAGGTTAAGTATTTTTTCATAGGGAGCATTGCTAACACTCAGCATGGGAATAGAATAACACCGTAGTAATACGAGTAGGTGAGCAACGGTGTGGTACAAACTGGCTTTTCTCCTCTTTGCGTTATCTTTTGTGATAGGAGTGTAGGCGCCAGTGATACCTTCTAACGTTCACGGCCATTCAGAGCCAAATGTTTTAACCTCGCAAATTTTCCCTGTATAGCTGGCAGCGTCCTGGGCTGCTAGCCAGACGGCAGGCGGTTCCACTATCGATGTAGGAGGGAGGCTATCCGCTACATCAGCTGGTACCCTAGAAATCATCCCCGGCGACCCCACCATCCCCGGATTGAGCAGGTTGACGGCAATGTTGTACTCAGCTACCTCCGCGGCAAGTTTAAGCATCATCCGGTTCAACCCCGCCTTGCTCGCTGAATAAGCACTGTTCCCCGGATGCGTGCTATCCGCCAAGCCGGAGGTAATATTGACAATGCTCCCGCTCTTTCGCTGTATCATGATGGGAAGGACAGCCCGCGTGCACAGGAAAACGCCCCAGACGTTCAACCGCCAAATATTGTCGAAGTCGCTTATTTCCGTCTCCAGAAAGGTCGCGCCGTGCAAAACGCCAGCGTTGTTGACTAGGATATCGATGGCACCGTAGGTGCTCACGGCCTTCCCTACCATGCTTTCGACCTCGCCAGCTATCGTTACATCGCAGCGGACTGGCAGGGCCTTCCCACCCAGAACCTTTATCTCCTCTGCAGTTTTGTAGATCGTGCCGGGTAGGGAGGGTGGCTCCTCTTCTGACCGGGCAGCGATGACGATGTTAGCCCCGGCTCGAGCCAGAGCTAAGGAGATGGCTTTCCCAATACCACGGCTACCTCCTGTAACTATAGCTGTCTTGCCAGAGAGATCCACATTAAGATGTTCCTTTGACATGACTACCTCCTTCAACCCTGTTTCTCAAGGTCACCTGCTAAGACTAGAGTAAAAGTATGCTAAGACGTGGAATTCGAATACACTACCATCCTCTACTCCGCTTATGATCATAATAGCCATGCCGTCTGACACATATTTCATCTTCATCTCACACAGAGGAATCTACTTCCCCCATTCACCATATCGGTGACTACGCCATCTCTAGATTTGAGAGCACATGCAATTTGCTTCTCGCTGAGTGTCCAATGTGTGTCATCAGTGAGACTGGAATAAACCGCTAATGGATAGTTTAAGTAGTTAAACTGTGTTTGTCAACGACGTGCCGTTACTTGATATCCGCATGATAACTTTGTAGGGCTTTTACCCCAGACTTTCCTTGACGGTATGTGTAAATTCCCTTTGCGGTAGCGCTAGCAGCAGCTAATGTAGTCATATAAGGCACCTTATATTTGATTGCCGTCTTACGGATATAAGAGTCATCATATTGACTTAGTTTGCCGCTCGGTGTATTGATGACCAATTGAATCTCACCATTCATGAGTGCATCTACGATATTGGGCCGTCCCTCGTGCATCTTAAGTATCAATTCAGATTCGATACCATGGCTAGCCAAGAATTGATGTGTACCTTGTGTGGCCCTAATTTTAAAGCCTAGCTCTGCAAACTGCTTGGCCACGTCAGCCACAGCAGGTCGATCTTTAGTAGACACGGTTATTAAGACAGTACCATCTGTGGGGAGCAACTGTTGTGCCGCCTCCTCCGCCTTAAAAAAGGCGAGACCATAACAATCTGCGATTCCAAGTACCTCACCAGTAGAGCGCATTTCCGGCCCGAGGAGTGGGTCCACCTCGGGGAACATGTTAAAGGGGAAAACTGCTTCTTTGACTCCGAAATGTGGAATCGTTTGAGGCTTGAGATCAAGCTCGTTTAGCTTCTTGCCCAACATTAGCTGGGTGGCAATTCGTGCCATTGACACATTACAGACCTTTGATACCAGTGGCACCGTCCGTGAGGCTCGAGGATTAGCTTCCAGTACATAGACGACATTATTAGCGATAGCATACTGGATATTCATCAGGCCGATAACGTTAAGCTCCTTGGCAATTTTCCTGGTGTATTCATAAACGGTGTAAATGTGCTCTTGAGCTAGACTGACAGGCGGTATCACACAGGCTGAGTCTCCAGAGTGGACCCCGGCTAATTCAATGTGCTCCATGACCGAGGGAACAAAGGCATGTGTTCCGTCGGCAATGGCATCGGCTTCTGCCTCAATAGCATTTTCAAGGAACTTATCAATCAGGATGGGTCGGTCTGGAGTTACATCTACAGCTGCAGTGACGTACTCTTTGAGCATTTCCTCATCATAGACTACCTCCATGCCACGTCCACCAAGTACATATGATGGCCGCACCATTAGAGGATATCCTATTCGGCTGGCGACGTTCAGTGCCTCCTCCAAGTTGCTGGCCATTCCGGATTCCGGCATCGGGATGCCGAGCTTTCGCATCTGTTGACGGAAGCGGTCCCTATCTTCGGCGAGGTCTATAGTCTCAGGTGAAGTACCAAGAATTCTAATACCGGCCTCAGCCAATTCATTGGCAATATTGAGGGGCGTCTGCCCGCCAAACTGGACAATAACACCTTCCGGCTTTTCCTTTTCGTAAATACTTAATACGTCTTCTACTGTTAGTGGTTCAAAATAGAGCTTATCCGAGGTATCGTAATCGGTTGAAACTGTCTCTGGGTTACAGTTGACCATTATGGTTTCGTAGCCTTCATCGCGCAAGGCAAAAGCGGCATGGACGCAACAATAGTCAAACTCTATGCCTTGGCCAATTCGATTAGGCCCACCACCCAAGACCATAACCTTTCGACGGTTACTGCTTATGGTTTTGTCCGCTGCGTTATAGGTCGAAAAATAGTACGCCGCGTTTTCCACACCACTTACCGGAACTGCTTCCCAGCCTTCAACTACCTCTAGAGAAATACGTTGTTGCCGGATTTCTCTCTCGGGAACACCAAGAAGCTGTGATAGGTAGCGGTCGGCAAACCCGTCTTTCTTGGCTTGAATAAGCAAATCATCTGGCAATGGCTTTCCTCGGTAATGTAGGAACTGCTCCTCTAATTCAACAAGTTCTTTCATCTGCTCAATAAACCAGGGCTTGATATATGTCTTCTCATATAGTTCCTCTACACTCGCACCCTTACGTAGTGCCTCGTACATGATGAACTGTCGTTCACTGGACGGCTCATTTAGCAGTTCCATAAGTTCATCTAATGATTTTTCATGAAAGTCTTTGGCGGAGCCCAGCCCGTAGCGGCCGTTTTCTAAGGAGCGGATTGATTTCTGGAACGCTTCTTTATAGGTCTTTCCGATACTCATCACTTCGCCTACGGCACGCATCTGGGTACCAAGTCTATCCTCGGCATCCCTAAATTTTTCAAAAGCCCACCGAGCGAACTTGACTACCACGTAATCACCCGAGGGGGTATATTTCTCCAGAGTACCTTCACGCCAGTACGGAATTTCGTCGAGGGTGAGGCCAGCCGCTAACTTGGAAGAAATCAACGCAATAGGGAAACCTGTTGCTTTGGAGGCGAGTGCCGACGAACGCGAAGTCCTGGGATTAATCTCAATAACCACAACTTGGCCAGTCTTAGGGTTGTGAGCAAACTGAATATTAGTGCCACCGATTACACGTATTGCCTCTACGATATTGTAAGAGTATTCTTGGAGACGTTTCTGCAGTTCGGGGTCAATTGTAAGCATAGGTGCTGTGCAATAAGAGTCGCCGGTATGGATACCCATTGCGTCCACATTTTCAATGAAACACACCGTAATCATCTGGTTTTTGGCATCACGCACTACTTCCAGTTCTAGCTCTTCCCAACCCAGAACTGATTCCTCTATCAGCACCTGGCCGATAAGACTGGCAGTAATACCCCGGCTGGTAACAGTGCGCAATTCCTCCACGTTGTAAACCAGTCCGCCACCGGTTCCACCCATGCAATAGGCGGGGCGGACAACGACTGGATACCCGAGTTTAGCAGCGACCTTTTGGGCGTCATCAACATTGTAGACTGCTTCACTTTGTGGCATTTCTATGCCCAAACGGTTCATTGTTTCCTTGAACGCAATTCGGTCCTCACCACGCACGATAGCATCAATCTCTACACCAATTATTTTAACTCCATATTTGTCAAGGACTCCGGAACGCGCTAGCTGAGCACTAAGATTAAGACCAGTTTGACCACCTAGGTTCGGCAGTAAAGCATCAGGCCGCTCTTTTTCGATAATTTGAGTCATTACTTCAAGATTGAGCGGCTCAATGTAGGTAACATCTGCCATTCCAGGGTCGGTCATGATGGTTGCTGGATTTGAATTTACTAGCACAATTTCATAACCCAGTCCGCGGAGGGCTTTGCAAGCCTGGGTTCCAGAGTAGTCAAATTCGCAGGCCTGCCCAATTACAATGGGCCCGGATCCGATAATCATTACCCTTTTAATATCATTTCTTCTCGGCATATGGGTGTCTCCTATACTATTTCAACTAAGTGACTAAGATGCTTTGATGCAGAGTGTCTACCTCTAGTCTATTGACTAATCCCATAAGCGATATATAGTCTATATCAGTTACTATTTTATTTAACCTGCGGTTCAGGTTTAAATTTCGCTTTTTGGCTTGCGTAATGATATATTGGTAGTGACTTGTCGACCAAGCTGTCCATAATTTCAGGTTTGGTATTGTTGTAGGAATTTCCCTCTCTCTTGCAAGAACCAGTCTGCCTCCTCATCTATCATATCCATGATGGGCAGACCATAGGGGCACTTAGTTTCACACTCGCCACATTTCTGGCAGTTGGCAACCTTCTCCATCATCTCACCAACGGTGCCGCTAAAGATCCCCTCTGGTGGATATCGCTTGACAGCACTCCGCACCTGCAATATAAATGAAATCAGTATCCCCTCGGGGCAGGGCTGGCAGTAGTCGCAGTTACGGCAGAATCTGGTACCCAGTTCCGCTTTGACACGTGCCATCTCATGCTGCTCTGTCTCACTCATGGACCACGGCGCTTCCACTATACGGATAACGTCTTCTATATACTCCGTCTTATCAATGCCCACCAGCGGTAATACGTCAGGGAATCCCATGAGATACTTGAAGGCAAGGGTTATGTTGTCTAACATGCCCCCAGCCAGCGGCTTCATTGCGATGACGCCCACGTCGTTTTCCCTGGCCAAGGGTAAAAGCTCGTTAGCAGCTACGTCGTTGACAAAATTTAAGGCTACCATAACGGTCTCGAAATGAGGGGATTTCACGGCCTCTTTAAGTACATCGAGTGAGTGTGAAGTCAAGCCAATGTGCTTGACCACGCCGGCTCTTTTCGCTTCCTGTAATACTGTCATAGGGCCGTTAGGGTCAAGGACTGTCTTGAGGTCATCAAAATCGCGGACACCGTGCATCTGGTACAGGTCGATATAGTCAGTGCCCAGCCGCTCCAGGCTTAGGTTGAGGTCACTAGCCACGCCATCACACGTACGCGATGGAGTCTTGGTGGCCAGGATGAGGCTCTCTCTTCGTCCGGCAATGGCCTTACCTATGCGCTCCTCACTAGTAGTATAGACATGGGAGGAATCAAGAATAGTGACACCCAAGTCAAGGCATCTCCTGACTACGGTCACTGCCTCATCTTCGGTAAGTCTTTGAATGGGAATGCCTCCAAAACCCACTTTCGATACCATCATCTCAGTTCTACCCAGTCTCATCTTCTGCATAATAAACTGCACGCCATTTTGCTTTGTCTGAGAACCATCTTATCATTTAAGGAGGGTTATTTCAAGGAAGTCCTTTATTAAAACATAAGATGGCTTGCCTCCATAGCAATGGTTCAACTTGTGATAGTTATAGAATTAAAATTTGGGGGATATTGTAATAGTTTGCCGCTAGGGCGGAATCCTGCATCTGGCCATGGTTTAAGGAAGCATGATGGTATGCCTTCAGCCATTTGTGGTTTAGGACTCGAAGGTCACTGTACCACAATATAACTGGCCCCACTTGACCCCAAGCTGTGCTTCATAGCTGTAACGACCTGTAGTGACTGTGAGGGATCGGGAACCAGCCTATTCTTAGCCTCGTAAGTCAATAGTATCCTCATCGCTTCGATGTCTATTGCGACCAGGTCTCCGGAGGCAAGTAATAGCTCTGGCTCCACCAATTGACCCTTGTCAGGACCACCGGAGACAAAACCTTTTCTGCAATCCATGATTACTAGGTTGGGTTGCCAGCACAGACTGATTTCAGCAATCTTTTGCTCCAAGTGACGAGCGTGGAGAGCCCGCCGCTCGCCCGGGTGCATAAAGCCTACCGCAAGCTTCAGCGCACCGGAAAATCGCGCCGAGGTGTGGGTCTTCATGCAGGGTAAATAGACTATCTTATCAGCTTCATAAGCGGAGCGGGGCATAGTTACCACTCGTAGGTAGTCTCCATCAATTTTAACCCGCAGCCAGTCATTACTCCTGTCCTCGAAGGCAATGAGGTCTACATTCAAATGCTTCGCCAAATCGAATACGCCTAGTTTGTGAAAAACATTCCTGGTCGGTCGCCATATTCCTCCGGAGCTTTCACCTATGGTAACTTTGGCGCCTTCCTCTAAAAGGCACTCAACCACAGCATGCAGAAAGGCCAGGTCTGTAGAGCCAGGAAATGGGTCGGGACTGTTGAAGTTAGGTTTTACTAGAACCTTATCACCACGACCAATGACCTGCCTCAGTCCACCCAGCAGGGTGATGACCCTATTAACAGAGGTCCTTATGTCACTGCCGGCTATCTCCCTAGCCACCAGAGCTTGGCCGTCACTACACCATGGATTGACAGTACGGGGCTTTGGGTTAACCAGCGATGTACCATCTGGCACCCTATCACTTAGGAAGTGATAAGCCCCAATAAGCTTATCGACGAAACTTGCCGTGGTCATTTTTCTATCGATGATTACATAGTCCTGAGTCTCTTGATAGTAGGTATTATAGGGGCATTAGGTATTACAAACAAACCCTCTGACTCTTTAATTCAAGCCGTGGCATGACCGGTACCTTAGCCTTTGATTTTACAATTTGATATTGTACTCATCTATGTTTGTTTCGATCACTGAACAATATAGCGTTCTGTTACCTCGTATGTATAAAGGTTCTATTTTTAGCATTGACAAGTCCGTTAAATCAGGACTAAACTCAGGTTCCAACATGTGAAATAACCTTAAAAACAATACTAGGAATAGAAAAATGTATCTGAAATTCATTTAGGAGGACAAGGAAATCATCTTAACTCCAGAGGTTATAAGAGACATAAGGAAACAGCTGGAGCCACAGATTAAGGAAATCCCCTTCGGTGTTCTTATCGAGACAGTTGAGGCCAGTGGTTTATCTGTTAAGAATCTTATTAACCTGTTTAAGAAGGTATGTTAGGCCGTAAACAGTAATTAGTTGACCATGGGCCGGGGAGTAAAATTGTAAAGATGAATAATACTAATGTCCAGCATAGTAGAAAAACCCAGTACTTTAACTCAGAAACCTGGAAATGTAGGAAGAGTCCTGCTGGTGCGCACCACTGGATTATAAATGGCAATATGATGAAGTGTAAGTATTGTCATGAAGAAAGGCATAAAACTAAGTAACCTGCACTACACAAAAGGGTCTAAGCTTAGGTGGTAGTGACCTACCCCCCAAAAACTAGTCTAGGTAAAATGTTAGACTATGTATCAATAATATTTAATAAAAAACAGGGTTACACTCTAAGTTTCAAGACTTTATCATTACTAACATCATTTTGAATTTCTTTATTGCTCGTAATGCGTGCGGTTCATCAGCAGGCATTATAACCATATCACCGTCTTTTAGGTGAAGAGATTTACCAGAGATAGTAACCTCAGCTTCACCATCAAGGATATAGACCAAAGCATCGAACGGAGCCGTATGTTCACTTAGTCCTTGTCCACCATCGAAAGCAAACAAAGTGCATGTTCCAGTAGTCTTATCAATTATTGTCCGGCTCACTACAGAACCTTCCCGGTAATCAATTAGACTGATTAATTCTATAGCTTGACCCAGGAGCTTATCAGTATCTTTTTGACCTTTATTATGTTCCATCACTACACCTCATTGGTTCCCCTTGACTTGCCCCCATAAAGGATACCACTTCTTAAGTTAGAGTTACCAGTAAAATAGTTCCTTTTTCAGCGTATCATCTTATAGAAAAGGCAAACGGTATCAAATATTTATACGCATGGCTGGACAAACATCCCCATGTTTGTCAAAGTCTATATTTATGTCTACCTCTAATTCAAATTTTGACAAAACGACTGCAAATAGTGTAGTATCCGCAATATTGTGGCAAAATAAACCGAATAGCAGTTAGCTATGAAAAAAGCAATCATTGGAGTCTTGGTAGTTTTACTCTTAATCTCCGGACTGGTGGCTGGTTGTACAGGAGTTAAGGAGTACTAAAGGAGGAAGTAACTTGAAACGCTTTGTAGTATTGGTTGGTTTACTCTTACTATCTATGGTACTCGTCACAGGATGTAGTGGTATCTCAAAAGATAGTTATGATACTGCTATCGAGGAGATCAGCAATCTTAAAGCCCAGTTGTCCAATATCCAAGCTGATCTGAGTAAAAGCAAGGCTGATCTTGCAGCTGCGCAACAGACACTGACCACGGTCACCGCTGATCGGGACTCAGCCAAAAGTCAGCTAGTTCAAGCCAATGCTGACCTTGCGACTGCCCAACAGTCATTCTCCGCTCTGAATACATCTGCCAAAACATATCAGCCTTATGTGGACGCATCCGCGTTATGGTTGGATGTGTGGTTAAATACGACTGGTTGGGACGAGGAAACTTGGACCGCCTGGAGGGCAAATATGGCTACCGTCGTTTCATCTACTCCAGATCTCAAAGCCGCCTGGGACAAGATACGTAACACAACAGGTGCCGAGCATATTGCTGCTGAAACAGCGTTTGGCGAATTGTTATTGCAAAAATTAACCGAGTTGAAACCTAAAACCCAATAGGGTATCACCTTAGTATATGGCAACGGACAACTGAAAACATCGTATTATCAAAGAGTGAAGGTGCTTTATAGAACTTCAAGCTATCCTTCTGAAACATTTATTCATCGTCCAAAGATAGAACAGGACTGTTCACCTTTAGAGTTGGTATCTAATATCCAGTAGCAGGATGGACATTTAACCGGATTTTGTTCTTCTTCTTACGAAAAGACATCCCGATAAAAGTGGTTTTCACTTAATAGAAAAGGCAAACGGTATCAAATATTTATACGCATGGCTGGACAAACATCCTAATGTTTGTTTGGTAGAAAAAGGTTCCTTTTTTAACCTGATTCATCAAGCATGACCTTTAGGCGTGATATTAAGCGGACCTTTTTATCGCGGCTGGATAGCAACGAAGTATGTTATCACCGTCTACACGGTAGATGAAGTCTAAATTTCTTAGCTCATCAACCCCTAACTCTTCTATTGCCTCAGTGATGTATTGGTCTGGGGCATCAGTGTCTCTGTCCAGAATCAATATATGATATTGCGCCCAACGTTTTTCAAACTTTCTTACCGCGTTAGTCAGAACCATATAAACGCATTCTGCTACCGATTCCCTAATTGCCCTAGCTGGCGTACATGTCCAAATTTGTACTGCTCCGGAGTCCTTCTCTTCACTAATGCCATCTGGTAGTCTTTCTAATTCCCATTCCTCGTCCCAATCGAAAGGTTTAGTTATTCCGCATAATGGACTTTCACATGCCGCCACAACCGCATCTTGAAAAGCCTTTTTGCACTCTTCAGTTACAAAAGAATGTTCTAATCCCTTGTCCACGAGCATGTATCTACCTTTTATTTTCTCCATTACTGGAGTTAACAATTCTGATATTGGACCAGCATGTAAACAATATATTGAAGGCGATGCAGTTTCACTACCGCGTGAAACATACCCACTACGCGGCACTTTAATTGCCCCTGTTTCATCTTGCTCAAGAGAAGGAGCTACGCGTTCAATCTCGCGCTTGATATGTTTGAACAGTTTGATATCCATGGGTAGATGAAAATTGACGGGAGGTGTAAGTGTATAGTACCCGCCACAACTTGGGACCAGGTGCCTTTCACAGTGCAGAAGGTATTTGTAATAGTTCTGAGATACCGAATCCCCAGTTAACCGTTTGACCTCGATGGCAGCGGAAATGTCTCCATTGTTAACTATGACCTCTGGTGTGGGTTCTTCAGGATAAAGTTCATCGAGGACATGGTCAATAGTCCAACCTCCTCCAAGTATGGAGGAGAGATGGTCGCACGTCAGTTTAATGCAGTGAGATTCTTGCTCCGAAAGTGACATTTCAGATGCCGCTAACAATATATTTATCGATTATATTGTAAGGCGGCAGATAAAAAAAGAAAAGAAGGAGACTGGCCGCCCGAGTAGGATTCTAACTTATAACCTAGCGGTTAACAGCCGCGATAAAAAGGTCCGCTTAATATCACGCCTAAAGGTCATACTTGAGGAATCAGGTCAAAAAAGGAACGTTAGTAGTGAACTACTACTCCCCTATCCTCCAAGGCTCCAGTCTTAATTACAAAGGTAGTGACCAAGAGACCAATTTTGAGTTATAATGAATAGAGTGAAGGAACTTTACAAATGAGGACATGGAACAAAAGAGGATTATTTTGCCGACTACGTTGCTCTACAGAGAGAACTAAGACAATTAAAATCTAATGAGCCAAAACCAGAAATGCTGGAGAAGTTCGCTGAGTTTCTTAAGAATGTAGCCCTAGCTTGGGATAAAGCCTCACAGGAATAAGGGAACCGCATAGCTAGCTGTCTACTTGAGATGGTTTGGATTAAAGATAAAAAAGTTGTAGCAGTAACGCCACGGCCTGAATTCAAGCCTTTCTTCGATCTGCAGTGTAAGGGATTGTCACACTATGTATTGCACTGGCGACCCCGAGGGGATTTGAACCCCTGATCTCCACCGTGACAGGGTGGCATGTTAGACCGCTACACCACGGGGCCGTTCTAGTTAACTAAAGTTTATCAGGAGCCATATACCGTGTCAAGCTGGCTAATACCCCCTAATAAATGACTCCCGATTGGCGGGATATGTATTGTTTGTATTTCTCGCGTTATGGTATAATGAGTTATTACAATTTTGTGAGGAAACAATGGTAGCTACGGAAGCAACAAAGGTAGATGATTATCGGTTGCAAGACTATGAATTGGTATTAATCGTTAGTCCTGAGGTTGGGGATGAAGCTCTTGATGCTACAATAGATAATGTAAGTAAGTTTATTACAGGAAGTGGCGGCACAATTTCCAATGTAGAACGATGGGGCAAAAGAAGACTAGCCTATCCTATTAAACATTTTAGGGAGGGTAGTTATGTGTTGACTCAGTTTAGATTAAAGCCTGTATTAAGCAAAGAGTTCGAAACCAACTTACGGATTTCTGAGGAGGTTTTGCGGCATCTGTTGGTAAAATTGGGTAGTTAATTAGCGGATATGCCTGTTTCCCACCGGTGTTTGGGATGGGAAAGGAGTTTTAGGACAATGGCAAGCTTAAACAAAGTTATGATTATAGGTAATCTTGGGAGTGAACCTGAAATGCGCTTTACGCCAAGCGGTAATCCTGTAACTTCTTTTCGTGTTGCTACTAACCGAGTATACAATACTCCCGAGGGCGAGCGTAAGGAGGAGACGGAGTGGTTTACTGTGATTACTTGGGGTAGACTAGCTGAACAATGTAATCAGTTTCTGGGTAAAGGTCGGCTCGTCTATGCTGAGGGTAGACTACGTACCCACACCTGGGAGGGCCAGGATGGTCAAAAGCATTATCGAACTGAAGTAATAGCCAACAGGGTAACATTTCTTGATAGGCAGGCAGCAGCGCCTCTTCCTGAAGAGAAGGTTGAGGAACTTGGAAGCGGTGAGTTGGGGCCAGAGGATATCCCATTCTAGGTGGAAAGTAGGAAGTTTATAACTATTGGTTAGTCGGAGATTTACAAAGTCGAGTGGAGCAAGAAGGGCAAGATATGCACCCAAGCGTAGGGTTTGTCAATTTTGTAGTGATGGGGTTGACGTGATAGATTATAAAGACCCTGCCAAATTACATCGCTACATATCGGATAGAGGGAAGATCGAGCCTCGTCGTAGAACTGGTAGTTGCGCTAAACATCAGCGTGCCTTGGCCAGAGCTATAAAGAGAGCGCGACACTTAGCCTTATTACCATATGCCCCAGCTCATATTCGTAAGATGAGTGGTGTTGGCCTAAGTGATTAGTTTGCTATTAAGAAGGGGAAGATAGTCTCCTTAGAGGGGCTACTCGCCTTCAATTCCCCATGGTGATGAAGAAAGGTTAATTTTTTACTTGTTACGGGGTTAGAGTGCCAAAAAGGACTTATCAACCGAAGAGGATTCCGAGGAAGCGAGAGCATGGCTTCCGGGCGAGAATGAGCACCCGAGGCGGACGGGCTGTCTTAAAAGCTAGGCGACTCAAAGGTCGCAAGAGACTGACTGTAGTATAACGCGGGGAGCATCGCTGTTACTAAAATTATTTAGCAACCGACCCCTTTTAACCCACCTTGATAAATTATCTTCTTATTGGTAAACTGGCTGGGAGTGCAGGTAATGCGGGGGGAAAGATACCTTACTAAGCCGGAGCAGTATACCCGAGTCTATAATGGGGGCAGCTCTTGGGCAAATGGCTTGCTGGTGATGAAGGCTTTACCTAATGGGCTCACCTTATCTAAGTATGGCATCTCGGTTAGCAAACGAGTAGGTAAGGCAGTGGTCAGAAATAGGGTGAAGCGTTTGCTTCGTGAAATCTTACGAGTAACGCAGCTTAAGTCAGGGTGGGATATTATACTTATTGCACGTCCGGCGGCAGGTAGAGCCGATTATCTTAGTCTTGAGAAATCGGTTAGTGATTTGTTATCCCGCGCGCGATTATTGGTGAGGGAAGATGACAGAGTTCGCCTTAAAATTGATTAGACTTTATCAGTTAACCATATCACAGGTTATGCCACCATCCTGTCGCTTCACCCCGACCTGCTCTCAATATACCTGGGAAGCCATCTCAAAATATGGTTTTTTTAAAGGGGTATGGATGGGAGTAAGGCGACTGGCTCGTTGTCATCCCTTCCACGCCGGTGGCTACGACCCAGTGCTATAAGGATTAGGTGTTCGGAGAATATGATTAAGAAATTATTTATTAGCCTCCTGGTTGTGCTTCTCTTGGGAGGGCTAACTACTGGCTGTGCCATGCAGGACCAGCCCGAGGGTTGGTCAGGGGGGGTAGTGGTTAATGGCACTCTATTTTTGGGGTCTATGGATGGCAAGCTGGTAGCTATTGATGTATCAAGTCATAACCGCTTGAGACCTGATGTCACTCTGGAAACCTCAAAACCATCCGGCGGCTTTTTGGGCGGTTGTGCGTCGGGATCTACCGCAGTAGCCGTATATGGTACTCCAGCAGTATCGGAAGATTTGGTTTATGTTGGTGGCTATAACGGTAAGATTTATGCCCTTAGTTCTAGTTCAGGTGCATTGCGGTGGGTGTATCCCCGGGAAGGTAATCTAGACCCCATTGTTGGTGGACCGGTAGTAGCTTCGGGCAAGGTCTATTTTGGCTGTTCTGATGGTAAGGTCTACGCCTTGGATGCTGAGACTGGCGATAAAGAATGGGAGGAGTTTGAAACCGGAGATAAGATTTGGTCAACTCCAGCAATTGATGGCGACACGCTGTATATCGGTTCCTTTGATAACAAGCTCTATGCTTTAGATGCTATTACTGGCAAAGAAAAATGGGAGAAGCCTTATGAGACTCAGGGGGCCATTGCTTGCACTCCCTTAGTCTATAATAATACGGTTTACTTTGGCTCTTTTGATAGGTATTTTTATGCGGTGGATGCTACCGGTGGCAGCCTGAGATGGCGGTCAGAAGTTGAAGCTGGTAGCTGGTTCTGGGCAAAGCCGGTGGTTTACAATAATACTATCTATGCTGGAAATCTGGATGGTAAGGTTTATGTCTTAAATGCTAAAACTGGACTAGAAAAAGTAGACCCTATTGATTTCGAGAGCCCGATTTCTTCCTCGCCAGTTCTGGTTGGTAGCTTGGTTATTGTTACTTCAGAGGAAGGCAAGGTATACACTCTGGACACTAGCAATAATCAGAAGAATGAGTTAAAAAATCTTGGAGCAAAGACGAGTGCTCCTCTTTTCGTCAGTGAAGGGGTGGTTTATGTTCATACTCAAGAGCCCGATACCCTTTATGCGCTGAATGTAGAGACCGGGGTGACACTGTGGAGCCTTCTATTAAGTAGTAAGTGAGGTTGGTTTAATTGGGAATAGGGGAGATTTGGAATTTAATTGCTGTGCAGCCAATGACAAATGTTCTCATTGTGCTGTCTGATTATCTATTTAATAACTTTGGGCTGGCTATTATTGCGCTAACTATTGTTGTTAATGTTGCGATGTATCCGCTTACTATGAAGCAAGTTCGGGCTACCAAAGCTATGCAAGCCATTCAACCAAAGCTGGCTGAGCTCAAGAAGAAGTATGGCAAGGATAAGGAAAGAATGGGTCGAGAGCAGATGAAGCTATATAAGGAGTCAGGAATGAGCCCTGCCGGCTGCGTGGTGCCAATGCTAGTTCAAATGCCCATCTGGATAGCTCTTTTCTACTCAATTAGAGGCCTTCTACCCCTGGCTCCGGAAGGTTTATTGAAACTGTCTCAGCTTCTTTATTCGTGGGATGTAGTATATTCTATGGTACCCTTAGGTGAAGGGTTCCTATGGTTGAACCTAGCTGTACCCGATAGCATTCTTGTACTGCCTATTCTGGTTGGGGGCACCATGTGGGTGCAGCAGAAGATGACGATGACACCGACTGCTGACCCCAAGCAGCAGGCACAGAGTAGGATGATGCTGTGGCTGATGCCACTGTTGTTTGCCTTCATTACCTTACAATTTCCCAGTGGTCTGGCTCTCTTCTGGGTGACTTCAAGTGTTATCAGGATTGCTATCCAATACTTTGTTACCGGATGGGGAGGCTTGATTTCAACAGCGGCTAAGAAGCAAGTTACCAGGGATAGAAGGTATAAGGAACGAATCGCCCAGGTAGAGGAAGCGCCTTCGGATGATGTTGAAGTTACTAAAGAGGAGGAAGGATTGGATTATGGAAAACCTGGAGATAAGCGCCAAGACCGTGGAGGAGGCTACCCAACGCGCTCTAGAGCAACTAAGCCTCAGCCAAGACGAGGTAGAGGTCACCGTCCTAAAAGAAGGTAGGGCTGGTGTCCTGGGTCTGGGTGCTGAGGAGGCCAGGATTAGTGTGAGGCCATTAGTGCCCACAGTGCCCACACCTGGGGGAGAGGGTGATATTGCTGAGACAGCTAAAAGTGTTATTGAAAGGCTTCTTACTGCGATGGGGGTGGCTGCTTCTGTTGTGCCTTATGCCCAACCCTTTATTGAGGGGGAGGAGACAGCCCCTACTCCCATTGCCTTTGATATAAAGGGTAATGACTTGGGTATTTTGATTGGGCGGCGTGGACAGACCCTTTCTTGCCTCCAGTATATAGTCAGGCTTATTGCATCTCATCAGACGAAGGTTGGGGTACCGATAACTATCGATGTAGAAGGCTATAAGCAGCGCCGCCATGAGTCCTTGCGAGCTTTGGCTCAGCGTCTGGCGGAACAGGTGAAGGTTAAGAAAGTACCCTTTACCTTAGAGCCTATGCCGGCTTACGAGAGGCGTATTATCCACCTTACTTTAGCTGGTCACCCCGATGTTGTCACTAATAGTATTGGTGTCGGCGAGGCCCGTAAGGTAGTCATTGCACCCAAAGAGCAACAGCCTATTAGCTCCAATGATATTGCATTGACAGAATGAGTGCCCTTGCTTGACAATAGATAGGTGCTTGCTATATTGTGGCAAAAGGGCTGAAGGTGGGATTTCGGACTTTCCAATCCGTCCCCACAGGGACGGTTTTTTAATTACTGCGGTGAAGGAAGCGGGAATATATGAAAAGTAATGCCATTAAAAGAGGCATAGAGCGGGCGCCACATCGGTCTTTATTACACGCTGTGGGTGTGACGCGAGCGGAAATGGATAAACCTTTTGTAGGAATCGTTAACAGCTTTAGCGAGATTGTCCCGGGGCATATCCATCTAAGAGACATTGCTGAAGCAGTTAAGGCGGGGGTGCGGAGTGGGGGGGGGATTCCCTTTGAGGTTAATACCATTGCTGTCTGTGACGGTATTGCTATGAATCACCCAGGTATGAAATATAGTCTGCCCAGCCGAGAACTAATAGCTGACTCAGTGGAGATAGTGGCTGAGGCTCATGCCTTTGATGCCTTAGTCTTTATCCCTAACTGTGACAAAATAGTCCCTGGGATGCTTATGGCAGCAGTGAGGCTGAATGTGCCGGCTATCTTCATCAGCGGTGGTCCGATGCTGGCTGGTGGCTACCTGGGGAGTAACGGTAAGATGAAAAAGGTTGATCTCAGCTCCGTCTTTGAGGCGGTGGGGAAGGTGGCTAAGGGGGGAATGAGTCAGGAAGAATTAGAACGGTTGGAGGAGATTGCCTGCCCCGGTTGCGGTAGCTGTTCGGGAATGTTTACTGCCAATACCATGAATTGTGCTACTGAGGCTCTAGGCATGGGGCTACCTGGTAATGGGACTATCCCGGCTATTGAGGCTAGGCGGCGGCAGTTAGCTAAGGAAGCCGGGCAGCAGGTTATGGAGCTACTGGCTAACAATATTCGTCCGCAAGATATTGTTACTAAAGCCTCTATCCATAATGCCTTTACCGTTGATATGGCTTTGGGTGGTAGCACCAATTCAGTTTTGCACCTTATGGCAATAGCTCATGAGGCTGGGGTTGATTTTTCCCTGCCGATGGTTAACGAGATAAGTGAGTGCACTCCTCATCTATCCAGGTTAAGACCAGCCGGTGATTATCATTTGGAGGACTTAGACCGGGCTGGAGGCGTATCGGCAGTAATGAAAGAGCTCGAAGGGCTATTAAACTTGGAGTTAAAAACAGTGTCGGGGAAATCGGTGGCTGAGATTATCGCTGACTGCCGGGTTATGGATAAAGAGGTTATCCGCTCCATGACCGATGCTTACTCACCTAGAGGAGGCATCGCTATCCTTTTCGGTAATTTGGCATCGGAAGGCGCTGTGGTGAAGAGGGCGGCAGTGGCTCCTGAGATGATGGTTCATCAGGGACCAGCCAGAGTTTTTGACTCTGAGGAAGAGGCTACCGCCACCATTATGAGTGGCAGCATAAAGTCGGGTGAAGTTATAGTTATTCGTTATGAAGGTCCTAAAGGAGGACCGGGGATGAGAGAGATGCTCACTCCTACTTCTCTCTTGAGTGGCATGGGTATGGATAAAGAGGTAGCTCTTATTACTGATGGGCGTTTTTCTGGAGCCACCCGTGGTGCCGCTATTGGGCATGTCTCACCGGAGGCGGCTAGCCGGGGACCTATTGCTGTCTTAATTAATGGGGATATAATTAAGATTGACATTCCAAATCATAAGCTCGAGGTTGAGCTTAGTGATAAGGAGATAGCTGAGCGTCTGGCTCGTCTGGCTGAGTTTGAGCCTAAAGTAAAAACCGGTTTTCTTAGGCATTACGCAGAAAAGGTAGGTTCAGCTGGCAACGGAGTCGTGTTTAGCTAGTGAGGAGACTCTTATGAAGATGACAGGTGCCCAGATTCTGTGCGAGAGCCTGGTAAGAGAGGGGGTAGAAGTTATTTTTGGCATCCTTGGCGGATCTGTTCTGCCGCTCTATGACACCTTACCTCAATATCCTCAACTTCGCCATATTTTGGTTCGTCATGAGCAGGGTGCTGCCCATGCCGCTGATGGGTATGCTCGGGCTACCGGGAAGGTGGGAGTATGTATGGCTACCTCTGGTCCTGGGGCAACCAACCTGGTAACCGGGATTGCTAACGCCTACCTGGATTCGGTGTCTATAGTAGCTATAACCGGTCAGGTAGCCAGACCCTTTATTGGCAAGGATGCTTTTCAGGAGATAGATATTACCGGTATTACTCTACCTATTACCAAGCATAACTATCTTGTCCTTGATGCTGGTTCGCTGGCTGAGACAGTTAAGGAAGCTTTCCATCTAACTCGGAGTGGTCGGCCTGGTCCAGTGCTTATTGATTTACCACGAGATGTTCAAATAGAGCAGGCAGAATTTCACTATCCAAGCCGGGTTGATTTGCCTGGCTATAAGCCGACGCTTCAGGGACACCCAGCACAGATAAAGAAAGCAGCTAAGCTTATAAATGAAGCTCGTCAGCCTCTTATTATTGCCGGCAGGGGAGTAATTATCTCAGGAGCTTATAATGAACTTAAGGAGCTGGCTGAGAGGGCGCAAATACCTGTGGTAACAACTTTATTAGGTATAAGTTGTTTTCCCGAGTCTCATGTCCTAAGCTACGGTATGCTGGGTATGCATGGCATGGCTTATGCTAATATGGCGGTTGCGGCGGCTGATGTCCTTATCACTATTGGTATGAGGTTTGATGATAGGGCTACGGCTAAGGTTAGTGCCTTTGCTCCTCATGCCCATATTATCCATATTGATATTGACCCAGCCGAAATTGGCAAAAATGTGCGCGTAGATGTGCCCATAGTTGGTGATGTAAAGGTAGTTCTAAACGCATTAAATAAGCTGATTATCTCTACCCCGCATATTGATTGGATTGAGCAGCTTGATGGTTGGCGAAGGGAACACCCCTCAATAGAGATTAGAGATACTGAAGGGCTCTTGCCTCAATTTGTCATTTGTAAGATATATGAGGTAACCCGGGGTGAGGCTATTATTGTTACTGGGGTGGGTCAGCATCAGATGTGGGCGGCTCAACACTGCTGTTATGACAGGCCCAATAGTATAATCTCTTCTGGTGGATTGGGAACTATGGGCTTTGGGCTACCAGCAGCTATAGGGGCTAAGGTAGGTTGTCCCGGGGATATGGTCTGGTTAATTGACGGTGATGGTAGCTTTCAAATGACGATACAGGAGCTAGCTACCATAGTTCAGGATAATATTGCGGTTAAGATAGCAATTATCCATAATAGCTATCTAGGAATGGTAAGGCAGTGGCAGGAATTATTCTATGGAAAACGATATGTAGCCACACCATTAAGTGGTCCCGACTATGTCAAGATTGCCGAGGCATACGGACTTCCCGGGTTAAGGGTTACTCGTAAAGCAGAAGTGATTCCAGCTATACAGCAAGCCATGGATGAGCCAGGCCCTTTCCTGATAGACTTTGTAGTAGAACCAGAGGAGAATGTTTATCCTATGGTGCCACCAGGAGCAGCTTTAGCGGAGGTTCTTGAGGCACCTAAGGAAAAGGCGAAAGTTTTGTCCGATTCCGCCAAGCTCTCGGTGAGTAATATCTGAGCCTTAGAGGGAGGTGGCAATATGGCTACGACGAAGCATACCCTAGTTGCTCTGGTAACGGATAAGCCCGGGGTGCTCAACCGGATGGCAAGCATGTTCAGAAGGCGTGGCTTTAATATTGAAAGTATTGCCGTGGGGCATAGTGAACTGCCCAATTTATCACGCATGACTATTGTCGTTGATGGGACAACCACGTCGGTGGAACAGGTTAGAAAGCAGTTAGATAAGGTCGTAGATGTAGTCAAGGTGTCTGATATTAGCGGGGATGCCATCATTAGTCGGGAATTGGCGTTAATTAAAGTAAAAGCTACATCATCTAGCCGAAGTGAGATTATCGAAATTGTAGATATATTTAGGGCCAGTATAGTAGATGTTGCCTCTGATTCGGTAACTATTGAGGTTACCGGTGATGAGGAGAAAATCAGTTCCTTATTTAATTTGCTTCGTGCTTTTGGCATCAAAGAAGTAGCCAGGACGGGACGTATCGCTATGGTTCGAGGCGAGCCGGGACCATTGCCAATGGAAGAAAAAACAGCCAGGGCTAAAAGGCAAAAATAGTAAGGGGGAAAGTATCATGGCCAAGATATATTATGATAGTGATGCCGATTTAACTCTGCTTGATGGGAAGGTGGTTGGCATTATCGGCTATGGCAGCCAGGGGCACGCCCACGCTCAAAACCTCAGGGATAGCGGTTGCCAGGTGATAGTAGCTGAGGCTGCGGGAAGCCGGGGTTGGAAGAATGCTCAACAGGGTGGCTTCAGGGTACTAACGGCAGATGCAGTCGCGAAGGAAGCCGATATTATTGTCATGCTGGCTCCTGACAATTTGCAGCGAGATATCTACTGTGGATCAATTGAAAAGGGACTAGCCCCGGGCAATATGTTGATGTTTGCTCATGGCTTCAACATCCACTACGGGCAAATTATCCCACCGCCTGATATTGATATTTGTATGATAGCTCCTAAATGTCCGGGTCATATGCTGAGGCAACTCTATACTGAGGGTATAGGACCGCCAGCGCTGGTGGCGGTGTATCAAGATGCTTCAGGCAAGGCAAATGTTATAGCCCTAGCCTATGCCAGGGGTATCGGCTGTAGTCGAGCCGGTGTCATTGAAACAACCTTCGCTGAAGAGACAGAGACAGACCTCTTTGGTGAACAGACGGTGTTGTGTGGTGGGGTTTCAGCCCTGCTGAAGGCCGGGTTTGAGACCCTGGTTGACGCTGGCTATCAGCCAGAGATAGCCTACTTTGAGTGTTGCCATGAGCTTAAGCTCATTGTTGACCTCATTTACCAGGGGGGATTAAGCTATATGCGCTATTCAGTCAGTGATACCGCTGAGTATGGCGATTACACTAGGGGACCGCGGATTATTGATGACATGGTTAAGGATGAGATGGCGCAAATCCTAGCTGAGATTCAGGATGGTAGCTTTGCTAAGGAGTGGATTTTAGAAAATCAGGCCGGTCGTCCTGTCTATAACGCCCTGAAGCGCATGGATGAGGAACACCTCATAGAGGAGGTAGGTGAAGAGCTGCGCCAGATGATGCCGTGGCTGAAGGGTAGGCAATAAGCTCGTTTTATCCAGAGGAAAATATGGAACGCGTAATAATCTTTGATACCACCCTGCGGGATGGGGAGCAGGCGGCGGGGGGGACGCTGAATATCCAGGAGAAGCTGGAGATAGCCAGGCAACTGGAAAGGCTGCGGGTGGATGTCATTGAGGCTGGTTTTCCCATTAGCAGCCCGGGTGACTTTGAGGCGGTAAGCCTTATCGCCAGGGAGGTTCGCACCCCCATAATTTGTGGCTTGGCTCGGGCTCATCCTGGTGACATAGACCGGGCTTGGGCGGCAGTAAAAGAGGCCGAGCACCCACGAATACATGTTTTTCTATCGGCGTCCGACATACACCGTCTTTACCAGTTGAAAAAGAGTCGCGAGGAGATTTTACAGACTTCTCACGATATGGTAGCTAGGGCTAAGAAATACGTTGATGATGTGGAGTTCTCACCTATGGATGCCAGCCGAACCGAGCCTGAGTATATCTATCAAATCCTGGAAACGGTTATTGACGCTGGAGCCACCACACTAAATATCCCTGATACTGTGGGCTATGCCATCCCGGATGAGTTTGGTGGACTAATTGGGGGAATCTTAAAAAATGTACCTAATATTCATCGGGCTATAGTTAGCGTTCATTGCCATAATGACCTGGGTTTAGCCGTGGCTAATAGCCTGGAATCGCTCAAACGGGGAGTCAGACAGGTGGAGTGCACCATCAATGGTATTGGGGAAAGGGCAGGCAACGCCTCGCTTGAGGAGATTGTAATGGCTATCAAGACGCGGGGCGACTTTTTTAACCTGACTACCAATGTTGATACCAGGCAAATTTATAGAGCGAGCCGATTGGTAAGCGAGCTAACCGGCTTTCCGGTTCAACCTAATAAGGCGATTGTTGGGGCTAATGCCTTTCGTCACGAGTCAGGTATCCACCAGGATGGCGTCATCAAGATGCCGATAACCTACGAGATAATGGACCCCAGAACCGTAGGCATACCCGCCAGCAGCTTGGTGCTGGGTAAGCTTAGCGGACGGCATGCCTTTAAAGAGCGGCTGGCTGAATTAGGCTATAGCTTAAGTGAGGAAGACTTTAACCGTGCCTTCTCAGCGTTTAAAGAGCTGGCTGATAAGAAGAAGGAAGTTACCAATAAGGATATTGAATCCCTTGTTGCCGAGGAGCAGCGCACTGTTTCTGAAACTTATCATCTCGACCGTGTTCAAGTATCCTGTGGCGATAGGGGTATCCCCACCGCTGCGGTCAGGCTTATTGCCCCTGATGGTCAGGTTCTGGCTGATGCTGCTTTAGGCACCGGTCCCGTGGATGCCGTCTATAAGGCGATTAATCGGCTGGTGGGAGTGTCTAATGTGCTTACTGAATTCAGTGTTAAATCAGTAACCGAGGGTATTGATGCTATTGGTGAGGTGCTGATTAGGATAGAGAGCGACGGCATAACCTACACCGGGCGGGGCGCTGATACTGACGTTATTGTAGCCAGTGGTAAAGCTTATATGAATGCCCTCAACAGGTTACTGGCAGCCAAGAAAGCTGCTACGTAGGTTTTTAACGGAGACCATGAGGTGGCATCGAAATAGAGATGGTTCTGTGTCTCCTGCTGGCGGCAGCACTGGGAGCTAGTATTGGCTACCAGAGAACGAGAGCAGGGAAAACAGCCGGGCTGAGAGATTACACCCTTATCTGTGTTGGGGCTGCACTATTTACTGTAGCGTCTCTTTACGGGTTTGGTGGTGTAGCTGACCCAGCCAGGATTGCTGCTGGGATCGTAGCTGGAATCGGCTTTCTCGGGGCCGGGGCGATTATTCGTCGAGAGGAGGGCCTGGTTACCGGGTTAACTACCGCCGCTACTATATGGGTGGTAGCTGCTATTGGTCTGGCGGCAGGTGCCGGTCTATATGTGGTATCAGCGGTAACCACAGCCATTGCGTTAATAGTTCTGTTCCTTCCCCATCCCATTCGATGACAGCGAGGCTCAAGGCTAATCTTTTAATTCCGCAGAGAGGACTAAATTGACTCTAGCTGAGAAAATACTGGCTGCTCATACTGGTAATAAGAAGGTAAGTCCAGGCGAATTCATAAATGTCAGGGTTGACCTGATTTTAGCCAACGATATTACTGCTCCCATTGCTATAAGAGAGTTTCGAAGAATAGGGGTAGATAAGGTTTTTGACCGGCAAAAAGTAGTAATGGTGCCCGACCACTTTGTGCCTAACAAGGACATCGCTTCTGCGGAGCAGGCAAAACTCATGCGGGAGTTTGCCTGTGAGCAAGGGATAATATACTTCGAAGTAGGGCAGGCAGGCATTGAGCATGTGCTTTTACCAGAACAGGGCTTGGTACTGCCTGGGGATGTGGTTATCGGGGCTGATTCACACACCTGCACCTATGGTGCTTTAGGTGCCTTTGCTACCGGCATGGGGTCAACCGATGTCGCCGCAGCAATGGCAACCGGTGATATCTGGATGAAGGTGCCACCCACTATCAAGCTGGTATACCATGGGAGTCTGGGGGAGTGGGTAGGAGGCAAGGACTTAATCCTGTATACCATAGGCAATATTGGTGTTGATGGTGTCTTGTATTCGGCAATAGAGTTCACTGGTGAGGCAATAGA
>DUER01000014.1 GCA_011192075.1 Dehalococcoidia bacterium
GAATACCGATTACTACTTATCATCAGCAAATAGCCTCTATATCTCGTTTTTCATTGTTCGTCCAAGAGGCTACTATGAGACGAGATGAGGAGGTAGTGGCAGCAGCGAATAAAACTCTGGTAGTGAGGGTATAGCAAAAGTAAACGATGAGAGTGGTTCCACGGAAACTCTCATCGCTTTGGATATATACCTTAAGGTACTGCCAGTAGCTTTGCCGGCTGCCGCCGATGCCCTTTTTCGCTGTGTTACAATGTACCTATGCGATTGCCTTCATCGAGAATTGGCTGGGCATTGATGCCAGTTGCCCTGGTACTCGGCCTCAGCGGTCTTGCTGTTGCGGGCCAGTCAGGGTTGTTCGCGGGCGCGTTGGAGGACGAAGCCAGGGAATACGCGATCGTTGTATGGGGAGTCGCCGGCGCACTCATAGTCAGCGGCACTGCTATCATCATTCTCAACATAATCAAGAAGAGGCGCCACAGGTGATAGTCATTCTACCATACTAACAGGACGTCAGCAAATCCAAGTATATAAGGTTATTATTATGTTATTATAAATAAAATGCCTAAAAAGCAGATGTCAAATACAGAATTTCACTATCGAATTCAATATCTAGAGCAGGCGCTTGATTGGCGACTATGGGTTAAGAGTGCAGACGACCTACTGGCTGCTGCAGAGGAGTTAGAACCTAGCATCAAGAGATATTGGTCGATAGCAAAGGAGAATTTAGTAGCAGAACGGGAGGATGTAAGAGAAGGCAGGCGCAGAAGACCTTGGAAAGAACAAGGGCCCTATTTACAGGCGATCTATTCCATGTTAGTAGCATATGCCATCGAAAATCTATACAAAGCCAGCCTGATACTTCAAAATAAGAAACAATATGAACAAGAGATACAGCAAAAAGGTGGTTTACCAAGTGAATTAAGAACTTCAAGGCACAATCTGTTAGACTTAGTTAATAAGTTGAATTTTAATATTGATAAGGATGGAAAGAACCTACTATTGAGAATTTCTCGACATTCTTATTGGCAAGGGCGGTATCCTGTTCCCATTAAAGCAAAGGACCTGAATAGTGTTGAAATGCATGATGGGATTCCTCATTTTGTTGCGTTTTTAGGTATATATCTATGAAATAGGAGCGTTGAGCGTTGAACACCGTTCGAAGCGTCTGATCGTGTGGTGTGATGAGACTTTTGATTGTAGCATCAGGCATCGATGTCCCTCCTCTATTCGGTATATCGCAGCCACTATTATAGTCGATTCATATCTCTGTACGTCAAATAAGCCGCTCGTGTTACACACATAGTAAGGACATAGCAAGGTAAACGAGGAGAGTGGCTCCACGATCACTCTCCTCTCTTTGGTTATATATCATATTAAATTCACCTAAAGAGTGGTATCCTTTGTGGGGGCAGGTCATCGGTTAGATTTGTATCGGGTATGTTCTTTTCAACAACTTATTGAATTTCTTCTATTTACTTAACAGTTCTATAGCATTCACTAACATTTTATAGCTCAGCTTTTTCTGTTATATTCATGGTATCTTCACTTATATTAGCCATACCACATCTATTTAATTTTCCTTTGTCTCCAGCCAAGTAATTTAAGCAGATCACCTACTGCAGCATCGGCTGTTTTTATTGGAAGTTCCGGGTATAATCTATATACATTCTGAACACCAACCTTATTTTTTGTTATATAGCCGTCCCTTTCAAGGTCATTAATTATCTTATGTGCTGTTCTCTCAGTTATCCCGGCATCATCACCGATTTCTCTAGCTGTCTTATCTGTGTTTTTAGCAATGGAAGCTAACACTAGCGCATGATTTGTAACGAATGTCCACTTATTCATTTCTACGACTACTCTCCTGAAAGTTTAAAAGTGTCAACAACCACTTGACAAATATTCAAAAACATGCATAATATCACTAGAAATATATTTCTGGATATAATATTCCTTCTTTTGCCTTCTGTAATTACCATGCTAGTAGATTATGAGCTTGTTGTCAAGTACCCTGAGATGACAAATGTCCAATACGAATAATGTATTGGAAAAGATAACCAAATTGGCATATAAAACAAATTCTGGACTTGGTAAAGAAATAAGACAACATAATGCTTTATTAAGGAGACCAAAATATTTTGTAAGAAGAAAACATCGATTTCCAATGAAGACGGAAAGGTAAAATGCAAAATAGCGTAATGGCAATGGATGTCATGTCTCGACGACCGGCAGCATCTAGATTTGGCTGCCCAATAATGCTAAAGATGTGCCTATCCATTTGTTCCTGGAACAAGAAGGGCATATGTATCTTCCCACCTCAAGGTTACGACAAGTGGGGAAAACTCCGTCAAGATAGGGGGATTGGCATCCAAGAGATTGGTCCAAGTACGGGTAAAAAAACTCTTCCCTTTTAGTAAAAAAATATTAACAGTTGAACGAGAAGAAAAAGTGAATACGGACCTAAATATATTTCGTTCTCGCTTAGAGGATGAGCGAAGGCGATGTATAAAACAATTAGAGCAATTGCATGGAAGTGTCCCACCCATCGAGGAGAGACGTGATGGTAGCCCATTTGGCAAAAGGGAGGAAGAAGCTACGGAGGTTGCTGAGTTTGAGAAGAGGTTGATTTTAGAGAGGAAGATAATGGACCTTTTGTCTAAAGTAGAGTATGCACTGAATAAGTTTGAAAAAGGAACATACGGCTTGTGTGATGTGTGCAATCAACCTATAGATCCAGCACGATTAGAAGCACTCCCCAATACGAGTTTCTGCCTGAACTGCAAAGCTAATCCTCAACCAGTGGGAAGTTCCATGGTGAAGAACATAATGAAAGGAGGCAGTTAGTTTAGCAAGTAAGTTAATGCCTAAACCTTATAAGAGCCAAACTGGTCAGAAACAGTAAGAAGGAGACCATAATGTTCTGGAAAAAGCAAACATCAACAAATGCCCAATCAAATACAAAGGTAAAGAAGCTACCTGGCCCAAAATGGATACCGGATATGGTGGGAGGGCACTTAGTAGTAGATTATAATGAGAATCCAGACTGGGTGTGGAAGCTTAGAGCTGTAACTCGACCCAGAGACGGTTTGAGAAAAGCATATGATGTCCGAGACTTTGACGAAGTTCAGGCAGCATTAACAAATATTAAAATTAGAGATTATAACTCTTTCGATGAGCACCCTGAATTAATAATATACGAAGGATGGTTTGATAACGACTCGCTACAGGTTCAACTAGAGCGGGAAAATGGGACTACCTAAATAATTACCTTAACCTATCACAAATAAGCACTAGAGCTTCTACAGAAGTGACAATTTTGCATTCTATCACAATGGGTACTAGAACCGCTAGTTAGTGTGGTGGTTGGTGCCCTTTTTGATTAGCTCTGAGAGTTGTATAGCCGAAAAATAAAGGAGGTAGCACAATGTTTGGAAAAAAGAAGGAGGTCAAGAAGATTGAGGGTCAGTTATGGGGCTATATGATTGGAACACACAAGGTTTCAGTTGATGTATTGCAGAATCTAAGACGGGTGGAGCGGTCCGGGGAGGGCAAGATAGTTATGATACGCATTTTTGACCCATCTACTGCCAGTGAAAAAGGCGAAACTATCAACGACTATGATAGTCTGGATAGCCACCCGGAATTGATACTTTACGAAGGTCACTATGAGGAGACTCGTGGTGAGGCAATGAATATCTATATTGCGGAGAAATAAGGCGTGCAAAGCGGTTGGCGGCTAAACCATTGCCCCGAGTATTGACAAACTCCCAAGACAGGACTACATTAGAGTCCCAATATATGAAGTAACCTTAAAAACAACTAAGTGTCTTTGTGTCACTATTTGTTCCCAGGGCAACCCGAGTATAATCTTATACA
>DUER01000140.1 GCA_011192075.1 Dehalococcoidia bacterium
AGGGGGCACAACGAATGGAGAGTATGCCTTGGAAGAAGAAAGAAACTGAACGGGAGGAGGAGAGCACAGACATGGATGACCAGAGGGAAGCAGTGAGGAGACTGGTACAAGACGAGATAAGGAGTGCTTTGGATGAGGAGTTAAAAATGGCAACCCAGGAGCTGTTGGGGGAGCAGAAGGCGGCAATCAAGCAGATGGTGGAAGAACAGAAGAGGGTAATCAGGGAGGTGGTGGACGGGGAGAGGAAAGAAATCTGGGTAAGGTTAGAAGAAATTAGGCAAGCAATATCGAAAATCGGCCTCGGAGAGTAACTACTTAAAACTCACTCCCAGCTTGGATAGCTCACTAGTATACTAGTATAATCAAGGAGATGGTCAACGATACGTAGTCTGGGCCATGTGTGTCTAATTAACAATCCTTGGGATTGTTAATGTCAATACCCCAAATAGATAAGAGGGGCTTTACATAAGCTGGAATATTTAAATTATAATTTGCCGTCTGGAGGTCAAACCATAAGGAATTAAGGCACTTTTTTCAAACCCTGCCTTCGTAGTTTTAGGGCTTTTTATATGATTTGTAGCTGATTTATTTAACATAAAACAGCTATTGCGACTAGTGAACTACGTTTTGTGAAGAAATTTGGCAATTTGTGCTTGCGGGGGAGATATTTAACCATCTTGGTAAGTGTTTGATAATAAGGTAAAGTAAGTATACGTCATCTTGACTTTCATAATGTAACGGGATACTCTTGAGTAAATAGAAGCAGAAGGGAGGTCGAACTATGGCAGAGGCTGAGGTGCGTACGAGTTTGATACCACTGACATTCTACATGGATAAGTATACTGTGAGTGGGGGTATCTACCAACCTGCCAATCTGCGCCTAATAGACCTTCTTAATCAGGAGGGCGAAAGGCAAAGTAATGGTGCCGATACATTCATTGAGGTTAGTAATACACATATCATCCGTGAGGATGGTGTTGAGGAGAGTCAACAAAGTGCTTACCTCAATAAGGAGTCTATTCAACTTGCGGGGGCAGAAGATGGCGATTTAGCCAGAGGTATTGGGGCTACACCCGGCCCCAAGAGATACCCATTTGTGCAGAAATTCCCCGTGCAAGTCGTAGCAGAAACGCCAACGTACACGCTTTCTGGTTACCTGCATTGTTCTACTGGGCAAGCAGTAGGTGATATTCTTCGTACAACGAAAATGTTTCTCCCTCTAACTGATGTTCAAATAAAACCTCACGGACATAATATTTGGCGGAAGGCTCCTTTTATGGCTCTAAACAGAAACCAAATCCTTTCCTTAGCTCAGGAAAAATCCTTCATGTAATCCTTTCAAGACAGCGGTGCCTTAAAAAACTTCAAGGAGTTTTGGAAACAAGGGCACCTATAACATTCCGTTCATAATGCAGATACCAACCTCGGCTTGATGGATTCATGTAGCTTTGCCTTTGACCGTAGACTATCGTTCCTTTTTATCTAGTGTTGACAAATGCTCGCATAAGAATTACAGTATAGTCCCTAACACAAACTCAAAGGGGGAAAATGACCATTCCTATCCACGAGTGGACCGAACCTCTCTCCCTTGCAGGCCAGAGGGCCGATCCTTCTGGGGTACAGGGCGCTGGTACAACGTTACAGGCGTTACTACTCCCCGGAATGTCAATGGTTACCTAAAATGTCCGCTACTTATCCTTATTCACCGCCGCACAGTACCAACGGTATATAGCGCACGAGCAAGACCTAAAGTTGATGAAGTATACCGATTTTCTTCGCAAGCTAGAGGCCGTGATTGCGCTTTCGAGTGCGCTCCACCATGAAGATCAAGGAGAAGTACCAACTGGGGTAGTTGGCATCACTTTCGCGAATTCTGAAATAGCCAAAACCAGATTATTGAGATAACCGACCTCTTCGAAGGGACGGTAGATAGCAGCTTTATTTGCCCTCTCGAGGTTATAGAGGGTGCCATTAAATATACTGTGGTCTCGCTAATTTTTATTAATAACCACCCCTCAGCTGACCCGGGACCGAACAAGAATGACAAGGAGATGACCAGAGACCTGGTCTATGTTGGAAATATTATGTGGATTAGGGTCTTAGACCATATCATAATAGGCGATAATAGATACTTTAGCTTCGCTGGCGAAGGACCGATTGAGGAATACGAAATGGATTTCTTAAACTTGAAAGTAAAGGGAACTTCTGAGGGTAAACGAAGACTATATAGGGCTAAACTATCTGGTGAGTTTACATGAAGTTTCTCTGCTATTTGACTTGTATACTGGCAGCCGCTTCTACATAAAGATCTGTCTTTATCTCCACTGTAGCCACCGAGCTTGCCATCAATGATTAATGCCTGAGCTATTTAGTAGCCCACTCTCCCCAATCGCCAAACCAGGGTCGGAGACCAAGGTCCTCAGGGCTGGTTGCAGGAGGCACTAAGACATTGTAAACCTGCCTGGCAAGAGTCTGACATCTGGTAAAGGCTCTAGTTGCCTTACTCAAGTTGTATACGGAGTCATTCCCGGTGGTCTTCCGGGCAAGATTCTGGTAGTAGCCGCCCTTAAACCACTCGCTCGCTGCCTTGTTGTATATCTCGTCCAGTGGTGCGTATGGAGGGTCCCAGTAGGTCAGCTTTCTCAGCTCTTGGTTTGCGTAGTGAAGGTCATGTTGAGCTTGGAACATGGCAGCTGTTGTAACCTTATCCGGACTGGAAGCAAGCTTCAGTTGATAGAAGGAATATGTGGGAGCTACACGAAAGGAGTGTGAAGTTGGAGAAGATGTATAGGCTACTTTAGCTGGATACCCGGTGGATACGTAATATGACCCCTCATCTCCATCGTCAGGCAGCGCTATAGCTAGCCCTGACACGCATAGGTTACATATCCTGTACTCGAATTCTTCACCGGGCGTCTGAGCCGGGAAGCGCCACGTCATCTTGGCAAACTCCAGGTCTACTTCACCATGGTAGTTGTGTAGCAAGTTCCACATCCCCAGGTTTCGCTCTACAGCGTCTTTACCCAGGTCTCGACCTGCAAAGTCTGCAAGTTTGAAGTCAGCCCAGCCCGCATGAGGAGTATAAACTTTACCTTGGCACAAACCTATGCCAGCCAACTCCTTACAGAACCAGTTATTAGTGGCATAGAGGAAATCAGTCTCACCAGCGTACTCAGCGCGTCTAATAGCGAAGGGATTGTCGACACTCTCAATAACAAAAGCATCGCCATCTGTGTCTGCCCAAAAGCCCCCCCCGTTAGTAATGCCCCATACAGATTGGCGGGGGTAAGCTGCCAGCATCTTCAAAGCTTCAGCAGCATTATCAGCGAATCGGAGAGTATGTATGATTTGCATGCCCATTGGTATACCATAGTTAACTTCTTCTTTGGGATTACTGTAGGTGTTACCGTGATGAACATAAACGAGGCCTTTGTTATTCATGCAGGGAAAACCCCAGAACGGGAATCTATAGCCTGACAATTCTGTACCGGCTATAAAAACGGGCGAGTGTATAAAACTATTGCCCTTCTCAGGTAAGGCGACGATGGTATCTGTAAATTGCGTCGCCGCAGCCTCCATCTGACCACCACCAATGAGCTTACCATCTTTAGTAGCGCTGCCCCAAGCTGCCCAACTGCTACATCCCGCTGGTAACAGTTCTTCATCTTCACTTCCGGGAGGAGCGCCAGGATATGACTCTGTCGAGGTGAAGGCGGCTAGCACTTCCTGGTAGGAGAGGGGAACACCGGCATCAGTTGCCCCGGCTGCCATCCCCTTGAAAAAATCTATGAATTCAGGAGTGTACCGCCTGATATTCTGCTGGAACGCCTTTAGATTGGCGAGTTCCTCCTCAGTAAATTTATCGTGCTTTACCGAATTTAGTATCCACCGACCAAATATCTGAATAACCTGCTGGTAGTACTGGTAACCCATGTCATAATCTGAGCCACTTAGAATAATAACTGGCCTGACATTTGGTATCAGTGGTACCTCACCGGCAAAAGATATCTCGGTTTCAGGGTCTAATTGTTTATTCTTCATAACCTCCTCCTTATCAAGCTGCCCGACTTGTTTTCATTGCTAATATCTAGCAGGTTATTTTACAGTTTGTCAAGGATAGAAGAGGAAAACGAAAAATTCCTAAACCTGAAGATAAGGAGCGTACCGCGTTCTGCAGACGATTTGCCTATAGCTTCTGGCTATACTAGCTGACTATCAGTATTGGTTGAGGCTTCCCGATAGAGAAGGTATTTCTTCATCTCCAGTCCGCCACTGTAGCCACCAAGCTTGCCATTGCTGGCAACCACCCGGTGGCAAGGGATGATAATAGGTAAAGGGTTTCTGGCTAGAGCTTGCCCTACTGCCCGCACTGCCCCCGGTTTGCCAATCTGCTCAGCTACCCAGAGGTAACACCTCGTTTCACCATAGGGGATAAGCTTGGTTATTTCCCACACCTTACGGTGAAAGGTGGTAGCCTGGGACAGGTCAAGCTCATCAGGGAAGGTTACTCTATGACCACCAAGATAAATTCTGAGCCGTTCTATTAAGTCCTTAAACAGGTGAGGAGACCAGGTGGTATGGTTTATGCGGTCACCTAATAGCTGACGCACTTCTTGAGTTGAGCGTTGGGGTAGGGTGGTGCGCAGCAGCCCTTTTACCGAGCCCAATATTCCCATCTGACCCATATCAGTGTTAAAAATGACGTAGATTGGCTCCTTGGTCATAGTGTCACCCCAAGCAGCAATACCGGGAGTTTCAGGGAGGTGTAGCCCCCTGCGGAAAAAGGCCAGGGCTGACGTAGTTGTCTTCGCCGTTGTAGCCAGGCGGCTAGAAATATCAAAACGGCGCCTAAGATAATACAAACCAGCACCTTAGCAATTCTTGGTATATCCATGCTCAGGAAAAGGGCAGGGGTAAATATGCCCGCTAGGCAGGAGAGCCCGTACTTCACCAGGTGCGCCCTAATCGGCCTTCTCTTGACTGCCCGCCAGATTAGCCAACATATAGAGGCTAGCGACAAAATCACAGCTATAGCGGTTAGCATCTAAATTACCAGCTAATTTCCTCAAGGTAATTCCCAAACAAGGCAAACATGCCCACCGTTAATATCAGGCAAGCCAGCTTCCCTGCTTCAGACAGATATTTGACGTGATCTGCGGCTAAATAGGCGACGCCTGAAATACATATTGCGATACCAAAACCGTATAAAATGTAAGTCCTCATTTGTCTAAAACCCCTTTAATGAATAGGAGCCGCTTTGGGAGGATACTCAATATGATACCCCACTATTATTTTTCGCTCCATCCCATCACGCTATATCTTGACGGTATATTGTCCTTCCCTTTCCCCTCGCCACTCTAATTCCTTTGAGTCTAGAGTCCATTCCGTAATCGCCTTATTGAAGGGTTTTACTACTTTATCCTCAGCCAGTAAATCCATTATCTTTTCGTTCTCCTTCCATACTGATGCCTGAATAGTGGTTGAATAGGTAGAAAAACGGCGATTATCCACTTCATAGCGGAAGAATAACTTTGCACCCCAGCTTGTCCCTGTTGACTAGCCTGTGTCCCCTCACAGCCAGGATTCGGGCTTTATTTCTTGCTCGTACTCTCCAGTGGTTATATAAACGGTATTATAGATACCCATATAGCCATCGACAATAGATATGGCGATAAGACCGGCAAAGCAAGCCAGAGCCAGATACAAGAATAAGTGTCTTCGCATTGGTTACATAATACTACAGAAGAAGGACAAAGGATACTACTTTGGGGATTGTTTATCTACCTCCCAGCTCAGGCTCAATTAGACCGTAGTTACCATCCTGGCGCCGGTAGAGTAAGTTGAGTTCTTCAGTATCAGAGTTGTGGAACAGGTGGAAATCATGACCTAATAGCTCCATCTGGTCTATGGCTTCAGCCACTGACATTGGCTCAATAGCAAATCGCTTAACCTTGGTCACCATTTCTGTAGGTTGTGCTGTCTCTGCTTCCTTGCTGAATTTAGCCCGGATGAATGAGCTACCCCTGCCCTTATTATACCGCTTCCCTTTGTAGCGCTCGATTTGCCGATTCAAAACCGCTTCTACCTTATCAATAGCGGTGAACAGGTCTTCTCCCTGCTCCTCACCCCGCAGCAGGGTGCCATTGCTGTTTATAGTTACCTGAACCACAAAGTGGTACTGTGGGGACTTCGTCTTTTCTTCAGATATTTCTACCTTGGCTTCCGTAATATTAGGTAGATGGCGACTCAGCTTGCCTAGTTTGCGCTCAACGTAGCTTCGGACTGTTGGTTGTAGGTCTATATTCTTACCTGTTATCTGTAGCTTCATCTGTTTACACTCCGTTCCGGTTAAATCTTTCAAATCTCTCTGGCTAGTACTAACCCCCACACTGAGGTAGCACCGGTGGCTTTTAGTGCCGCAGCACAGGTATCTAGGGTAGCCCCGGAGGTGGAGACATCATCTATAAGTAATACTTGTTTATCCTTGAGCCGGTAGTCATGGTAGGTAGAAGCATTAACTACATTGCTCCGCTGTTCATCTACAGTCGTGGTTTTGGTCTGGG
Source organism: Dehalococcoidia bacterium (assembly GCA_011192075.1). Lineage (GTDB taxonomy): Bacteria > Chloroflexota > Dehalococcoidia > Dehalococcoidales > S120 > S120. The sequence goes on from DUER01000140.1 coordinate 6,564, forward strand.
CAGGGGCATACCGCTTTCGGATGAGGTAGTCATATATTACCGGTAATTTGATGAGCTTGTCTAGCTCCTTGGCTAGCAGGTGGGACTGATTGTAGCCACGCTCTCTTAATCGTTTCCGGTGCAGTGGTATTGGTACTAGAACATCTCCAGGTACGGGGTTGGTGGCAGGATAATCGTTTAACAGCTTAGCCAGAGGCACAGCTAGGGCTCTGAGATTTCTATATTTCGGCTGATGGATAGCCTGGTGCATTACCCCGTTAAGACCAAGTGAACACAACACTCCAATGAATATTGTAACATACCCCTTTTGTATCCCTGTCAAGGTAGGAGCTAAATAATGGATGTTTGGGTTATGGCCAAGGCATTTAAACAGTGTGGCTATGTTTTAAAAAAGACAAATTATTCACGATTGAATTCTAGTAGCCGTAGTGAAATATAGTTGTTGCCCACCCGAACAGACAATCGTTAATGTCGTGTCATCAGCCTGAAAAGACTGTGCATTGGTAAGAATTGTCAGAAATTCTTGTTCCTGTTCCATTACCCCCTCGGGTGAAACGCAGGCCATCTCTGTGAAAGCCATTTCAAATATGGACAGTTTGCTACCTTTAACCTCATATCTGGCAAAGTAGGTATTGCATCCAGCAGAACCGCTGACCTCATCTTTAGCACTGTTGAATGTCGCAGTAATTTCGGTATCTTCTATTATAGCATGTAAGCTATTCTGCTCACCGTACGACCTTAAAAACCATTTGGTATCATCAAGCATAGAATTTGGAGCGCTACATGCAGCAAGGACAATAACTGTAAACATTGACAACATGACTGCAATCAATATAATGAATATCTTTCTCATTCTCACTCTCCTCTTAACCTTCTGACAAATATTATAACGTAGTAATAATAAATTTGTAAGTTCTGTTACAATCAAACAATCCTCAAACCTCACTAACCTAGTATATCTCTCTATCTTCTCGTTCAATGGGTATTGACAAACTCTCAAGACAGGACTACATTAGAGTCTTAACATATGAACTAACCTTAAAAACAATAGGAATTAGAAAGAGGAATACTATGGCAAATAACTTCTATACCGCATATTGGAGCAACATTGTGTCAATAGCACTCGGAATCGTGGCGGCAATATACGCCATTGTTGTTCTAATTATTGGAGTGGGTACGACGGGCTTCATTGGCCTTGTCGTTATCGGGGGTATTACCTGAATATTTGGTGCAGTGCATGGCTCCGTGCGGTTCGCGCGGACTAAATGGAGGATTAAAAGGCATTATCACCCAATTAATATCATCGGGTATGTACTTGGTGGGGCTGCTCTAGCAGTTATTCTTCTTACTTTCAACGGCATAATGGGATTCACGACAGGGTTCACAGTACTTGCCGTCATTATCTTTATTAAGGTTGGGCTTACTGTTTTAATGAATGCCATGTTAAAGTAAAGTATCACTGTTCTTAATTGTCTGATTTAATACACACCCTGGTGATACATATATAGTAAGATGGGGTCATAACTAGTGGGCCCCACATCTTTTTTCCCGAGAGTATTCCCCCCCCCCACCAATCCCCAATCACATTCCGCACTCATAAGGTTCTTATTCTTTCTTTAATATTGCCAGTTTAATACTGCATCGCTCTAATCTTTTTTGAATAGCTCATTAAACTGCGTCATTTTATGAGAAACTTTAGTTGCCTACGCTCCATTAACTATGGCTCCCTATTTGCGACCCGGGGCTATCAACTCATGCTCAACTAATACTGGTTGCTCAACAAGAAACCTTTCAAGCTCTTCCTGCCGAAATCTCCTATCACCGCGAGGACCAATACGGTATGCCGGTATAAGCCCCCGGTCATGCCACCGTCTCACTGTGTTAATATGAACATTAAGATAAAAGGCTGCCTCCCTTGAGGTTAAAATAGCTCCATTTCTAAAGTTTCTATGCTCAAACACCATCTCCTCACTCCTCCCTTCTCTTAATATCGTATATCCACTATAGGTCACCTTTGCTTACTATGCTATCACCCAAAAGGGTCATTTATACCAATTAATAGTCATAGTAAATCAGTACTATTATTGTAGGGTTGGTTTCAGAAAGCGACCGACAGTCCTATAATTCTCGTGGTGATATCATGAGTAATTCATGAGATTAATAACGATGAAATAGTAACATCAACCTTGGATTAGGTATGGTTCTCACTCCTTAGCAACTCCTTAACCTCCGCTAGCCATTCTGTGGCCTCTAGTTGACACCTCTCCCCCTGCCCTACCCCCCAACCACATTTCGTACTAAAAAGGTTCTTTTTTATCTATTATTGACAAACTCTCAAGACAGGAATACATTTCAATTAGCGTTGACAAATTACCCTTTTATATATAGTCTTGTGGAGGAGGTGTTCAATGCCAAAGTGCTCTAATTGTGGTTTGAAGACGTTAAGAACAGAAGATTGGGCTTGCCGATGGTGTGGTTATCCCCTATCATCTAGTGCTTATAAAATGATACCGAAGACCTACAAACAACTTAAACAAGAGAGACTGTATGAGGCTAAACCAATACCAGAGTCTAAACTCGAGCCGGAGCCTGAATCAATGTTAGAGTCTGAGCCTGAACCAGTGCTGGAATCTCAACAAGAGCCAATTCCAGARCCTGAGCGAGAGGTAGAACCAATACCAGAGTCTAAASTCGAGCCGGAGCCTGAACCAATGTTAGAGTCTGAGCCTGAACCAGTGCTGGAATCTCAACAAGAGCCAATTCCAGAGCCTGAGCGAGAGGTAGAACCAATACCAGAGTCTAAACTCGAGCCGGAGCTTGTAGCAATGGAGCTAACTGTTGAAGAATTGCTTTCAGCATATGCGACAGATGAGGTTGCAGCGGATACAAAATTTGCAAATAAGCTTCTTAGGGTAACTGGAGTGGTAGGCATGATAGACGTTAAGGATATGCTTGATACTCATACCATTAGGCTGACTACTAATGAGAGGAACCTTTTACAGAGTGTCCGATGTATGTTTGATAAAAAACATGCCCAGGTATTACAAGAGTTGGCAATAGGACAAACGGTAACAGTGCAGGGCACATATAATGGTTCAATAATAGAAATTCGTATGATGGATTGTTTTTTAGTTTGATGAAAATGTTCAATATGACCTACCCTCCAAGAACTAGTCCAGGTATAATGTTTTTACCTTCAATCTTTTGTATTTCTTCCTGTCATAGAACTAGTAATTCTAGGCTAAATTGTCAAATAGTGATGTTAGATACAAAACAGTATATTTGTATCACTGAGTAAAAACCCGTTTTGAAGTTAAAATACCTTTATGTAACAACCAGTCATTTTCAGTTTAACGCCAAATTAACGCCAACTTTTTAGCTTCGGTTTGAGCGTGAGCTAGTAATGGAAAAATTCTATAGCCGGTATGATTGAAGTCCCCTCTCATTGATTCTAGTGCCTCTGATGATAGTTCCAAGTGATTGGCCGACATGTCTATCCCCCTCAAAAAATAGTTGAAAAAGGCTGTTGACAAACTCTCAAGGCAGGACTACATTAGAGTCCCAACATGTGAACTGACCTTAAAACAATAGGAATTAGGCTAGGGAAGATGAACAGGCTTAAAGAAGGGCACTGGAACAGCTACTTAATGCGGTAGCTGGTGCTCTTTTTGGTTCCAATCAAGGATAAGGAGTTAGCAAATGTCCAAGGTCAAGTGCCATCCTCTTGAGTTTAACTACTTGAGGAAGCACATTTACCATTGGTAATCTTAAGCTTCAGGATAAGTCACTAAATGTCTAGCGGGAGCGGGGAGTATGCAGCGCCCCGCTCATAATGGGTTCGTTGATATAAATGTCACCATTCCTGATTTTCAGGTTGAAACTGCAATCGGGATTGGTGCAAACCCATGCTTTATATTCGATAGATGCGCCTTGACTGCCAAAATCAGACAGGGGCACCAGGTCTCCAGTCTTGCACTTCTGGCATTTAGGGAAATTTAATTGTTCCACGGAGTCCACCTCCCAACCGAATTTGAATTATTTGCAGTATACACTAAGTCGCCGCTGTTGGCAAGGGCCTGTTTAACTTAATTGAGCTAATTCGACTGTAAATAGTACCTTTCCTAGTTAGCTGACTCCTCATCAGGTTGATAGCCTCAACTTCAATACTGTAAACTGCCTCAAACTTGGTGTTGGCTATAAGCTGTCCCCATCCTTGTCTCTCATCTAATGATGCCTGGTTCTGAAGGCGGGCCAGTGTTAAATGGGGAGTGAAGGATCGTGCTTCAGCAGTAAAACCCAGCGGCGTTAGATTAGACTCAATGCGTTGTTGAAGCTGGCCTAGCTTGTCTACTTCCCCGCTTACCCCGACCCAGATTACCTGAACTCGCCTCAAATTAGGGAAAGCTCCTAGGTCTTTAATCTCTAGATGGAAGGGAGATATTCCTTGGACTGTCGCCTCTATGGCGCTGGTTATGGCACCAGTCCTGTCTACCTCAATATTGCCCAGGAATTTTAGGGTCAGGTGAATGCCATACGGGTCAACCCATTTCACCCCAGACTGCTTACCCGATTTCAACCTATCCTGCAACTGAGCCAGCCCTAGCTTTAACTCCTCAGGTAGCTCAATAGCGATAAAAGAGCGGATTTGCTCCATAGCTCAAGCCTTATGGAATACCCAGTAGCCTCTGAGCATTACCGGACAGAATCAGGTTCTCTGTTTCCTCTGGCAAATCCAGGGACTTAATCTCCTCAAGTACCCGACTCTGTGCCAGTAAGGGGTAGTCACTGCCGAAAAGAGTCTTATCACCACCAACAAGCTGGATAACGTGATTATATACTTGAGGGCTATACAAGAAAGGCGAAGCAGCAGTATCAAAAAAGACGTTGTTCATAGCCCTTTTTACTTCGGGCATTAAGGCATAGAAGGGTAAACCACCACCCCAGTGGGCACAGACTATGGTTAAATCGGGGTAGCGGGTAATAAATGGGTAAAGCATACCTGGAGTAATAATACCCTTGCCCGGATAGTCGTGGCCTACTGGTTCAGAGGTATGAGTGAGCAGAATTAGGTTGTACTTTCGTATTACCTCAATAAAGGGTGCCATTATCTCCTCATCTAGGAGGTCGAATAATTGCATGTCTGGTCTCATCTCGCCAACCCCCCTTACGCCCCCTTTAACACAGCGCTCTATCTCAGCTATAGCTGCATCATAGGAGTTTAGCTGAACAGTACAGAAGCCAATCAAGCGGTCAGGGTAACGAGCTACAGACTCTAAGATGTAGTCATTGGTTTCAACACACAGGTCATGAGTAGTCCAGCCGATATTGACAATAACTGAAATGTCAATCCCATCTTTATCCATACTGTCGATAAGTTCATCAGCCGTAGCCAGCTTGGCTTTCTTGTTGGAATACAAAATGGCAAAACAGGGGTCACTATCAACATACTTACTATGGTTTTTCTTTACCTTGGGTGGCACAACGTGGGTGTGAAAATCAATAATCATCACCAGATTATACCAGAATGCCATCAATGACTTCAAGTTAGGTGCCGGTTCAAAGGTAATAGCCTGACCGGGTAACTAGGCCTCCCGTAAACACCTGATGATTTCTCTCAGTCTGGGTCTCTTGCCATACATCAGGAGGAAAGTTCTAAACACCTTGGCTGCTAGCACTAGAGAGCCGATGATGGTCACTACGAGCAGGGTTATGCTTAGAGCCAGCTCCCAGGCGGGAATATTGGTCAAGCCCATCCTTATCATTACTGTTATTGGGGCGGTGATGGGAAAAAGAGTAAGAATCTGAGTGACTATGTGTCCCGGATTCTGCATTATGAAGGGAATTATTATGAAAGGTATGACCGCGGACATGGTAAAAATCATTGATAGCTGTTGCCCCTCCCTGGTAGTAGAGCTGATAGAGCCGACTCCAGCCATAAGAACAGCAAACAGCAGATAGCCAAGAATGAAATAGACTACCCCCAGAATTAGGAGGTTACTTGGTATCTGGAGCGTAGTAGCGAAACCGCCTATCGTAGTTGAAACCAACTCCACCAGAAATCTAGCTGACAGCAGCCAGATAAGTATCTGTATTAATCCAACAGCGCCCAGCCCGAGCACCTTCCCGGTAAGTAACTGTCGGGCAGAGACAGAGGAGAGGAGTATTTCCATTATACGGTTCTCTTTCTCCTCACCCAGTCCCTGAAGCAGAAAACCAGAAGAAGTAAAAATCGCCATGACAAGTAGAATGCTGAATAGATAGGGAATGATAAAAGCTCCAAACCCGCCCTGGTCGGTAGCCACCTGACCCGTTTCATCCAGCCTTACGGTGCCTAAATTCATTGGTACCTTGACACGCTCCGTTACCTCTGGGCTGGTTTGCCCCTCTAGGAGGTTGCTCAACAAAAAACTTTTTATCGCCCACTGGGTTTCTCCCGGCGGCTCTAGCTCCCGCTCCAGGGTGTATCTGGTAACTATACCCGTGGACACATAATCTGGGGGGATGATAAAATACTCGCTAATCTCTTCTGCCAGCAGGGCGCTGGTAGCCGCTTCCTGTGTGGGATAAGCGGTAAGGGTAATACCTCCAGGTTGTCTGGCATATTCATCAAATCCACTCACCTTATCTACATAGCCAATAGTTACTTCTTCACCGGGAGCAGGTGGCTTTTCTATACCTTGAATCAAGCTAAATACCCCAATGGCAATAAGGGCAAGCACCGGAAAGGCAAGGGTCATTATGATAAACCCTTTCCTTTTTACTGTTTGCCTGAACTCGTGCTTCAGTATTAGAATCGTCTTATTCACTGCCCCGTCTCTACAACCTGAAGGAATATTTCATTCAGAGAGGGAGTAGATATGTCAAATTGATTAATCTCGACTCCACGGCTCACCAGCTGCTCTAAAATCTTCTGGGGTAGGGTTTCTCCGTCCAGAAATAGCTCCACATACTCTCCGTGGTCCTTCTTCCCCACCACCCCCTCTATCTCACCCAGTGCACCGTCAAACTTGAGGAATACAGAATTATTCCTGTATCTCGATTTAATTTCAGCTAGTTCCCCGTAAAGAACGGTGCGTCCTTTGTTTATCATCAGTATCCGGTCGCAAAGTGCCTCCACTTCGTTCATCATGTGGGTGCTTAGGATAATTGCCTTGCGCTGACTTCTTAATTCCAGGATTATTTCCTTAAGCAGGTTGGTATTAACCGGGTCCAGACCGGCGAAGGGCTCATCCAGAATCAGTAGCTGGGGGTCATGAATAATAGTGGCAAGAAACTGGATAATCTGGCCCATACCCCGGCTCAACTCCTCTATCTTCTTTTCCTGGTGAGGCAGCATATCCACCCGCTGCAGTAGCTCTTCTGCTCTACTTCTTGCCGCTCGGTTTCCCATGCCCTTCAGCGAAGCCAGGTAGACGAGGGACTGGAGCACGGTTATTTTCTTATATAATCCCCTTTCCTCGGGCAGATAACCAATCCTGTTCTTAGTATCTTCATTCAGGCTCTCCCCCAGGATGCTTATCTCTCCTGATTCTGGCTTGATGATGTCCATCACCATTCTAATAGTGGTTGTCTTACCGGCACCATTAGGACCGATTAAGCCAAATATATCGCCCTGTGCCACGGTAAAGGAAACATTATTGACTACCAGGTTGTCATTGTAGGACTTGCATATATTATTAAGCTCAACCGCTGGCATAATGGAGTCCTTTGTCATTTAGTAGTCAAATGAAAAGCGAGGATTGCTATTCTGGCTCTTCGGCTACTGTCTCCTCTGCTTGTTCCTCAGCCTTAGCCACTCTTTCCTCCACCCTTTCCACAGCTGCTTCGCCAATTTTAACTACTAGCTGGTCTGGACCGGTAATGACCGTAATGTTAGGAGGTAGGGTAAGGTTACTGACGCGGATTGTCTGTTCCGGCTCTTCAAGAGAACTTAGGTTAGCCTCTATTCGAGACGGGAGCTTAGCCGGTAGGCACTCGATACTCAAGCTGGTAACACCTAGAGTCAGGAGACGCCCCTTTTCCTTTAGTGCTGGGGCCTCACCAACTAAAACGATAGGGACATCTACCGTTATCTTTTCCGTTTTCCTGACCTGGTAGAAGTCGACATGAAGTAATTGCCCACCGGGTTCAGCTCGCTGGATTTCACGTATGAGTATGCTCCTCGGTTGCTTTTCACCTTCAATCTCAAGGTTAATAAGCCGGGTTGCTTGTGCTCGGGCAATAATACGCTGAAGTTCAGCTGTATCGCACTGTAGCGGTAGTGACTTAAGGTTGTGCCCGAAGAGATGAGTCGGAGTAATGCCTTTACGGCGTAGGAACCGGGCCTTCTTACCTAGTATATCCCTTTTACTGGCTATTAATGTCAAACTGTCCACTTATATCCTCCTATTGCTGCTATCAATTTAAGCAGAGATAAGTATAAAAATCAATTTATCCTGACCAGTGGTCAATAATTATAGAACGACTTGGCACAGAATGTAGACTTTGGCTACTAGACACTGTATAATAAGTGGGCACAGGAGTTGTTAATGTCGCTATCTAAATCAGGTGACGCGTTATCAAAAACCTCGGCTGGTACTAATCAAGCCGAGGCTTTTTCGTTGTCGGCATCAATGATGGAAATGGAAGCGATGGCCAAAAAGCTGCGTCGCCATATCATTACTATGACTGGGAAGGCAGGTAGCGGTCACCCCGGTGGTTCTCTGTCAGCAGTGGAGATTGTTACCGCCCTTTATTTTAAGCTACTGCGGCATAAGCCGTTAGACCCTAAGTGGTCAGATAGGGATAGATTCATTCTGAGTAAGGGGCATGCTGCTCCTCTACTATATGCCACTCTAGCTGAGTGTGGCTACTTCCCGGTGGACGAGTTAACTACTCTGAGGCAGCTAGATAGTCGTCTTCAGGGTCATACTGACCGGACAGTTACCCCTGGAGTAGAGATGTCAGCCGGTGCCCTGGGGCAGGGATTATCCTTTGCTATTGGTGTGGCACTGGCTGGTCGCCTCAATTTACAGAGCTACCGTGTTTACGTTCTACTGGGGGATGGCGAGTGTGATGAGGGGCAGGTGTGGGAAGCAGCTATGGCTGCTGCCCACTTTAAGGTGGATAACCTGGTAGCTATTGTGGATAACAATAGACAGCAAATTGATGGCTGGAACCGTGATGTTATGAACCTCGACCCCTTTAATAAGAAATGGCAAGCCTTTGGCTGGCATGTCATTGAGGTTGATGGTCATGACCTTGCTCAGCTTATTGATGCTTCTGACCAGGCAAAACTGATTAAAGGGCAGCCTACGGTCATCATTGCTCACACTATCAAGGGCAAAGGGGTCAGCTTTATGGAGAATAACCCCGATTTTCACGGCAAAGCACCCGATGCTAAGCAGGTAGAGATAGCACTAAGGGAGCTGGATTAAAAATGCCCCAGGAAGTCTCTATGAGGGAAACTTATGGCCAGACTCTGCTTGAGCTAGGTAGGGAAAGCACGGATATTGTAGCTCTAGACGCTGACCTCTCCCGGTCAACTATGACTCAACTATTTGCTCGTGAGTTTCCCGGTCGCTTCTTTGACTGCGGTATCGCCGAGCAGAATATGGTGGGTATTGCCGCTGGCTTAGCCGCCTCAGGTAAAGTGCCCTTTGCCAGCACCTTTGCTGTTTTTGCCCTCGGCCGTTGCTTTGACCAGGTTCGTATGTCTATTGCCCAGCCTGGGCTTAACGTCAAACTGGTTGCCAGTCACGGTGGTATCAGTGTTGGCGAGGATGGCACTTCACATCATGCGATTGAGGACTTGGCTCTAATTGGCTCCTTGCCTGGTTTTACCGTTATCATCCCGGCTGATGCTATTGAAACCGCCCAGGCAGTAAGAGTAGCTGCTGCCAGTTATGGTCCCTTCTACATTAGGCTGTGCCGTCCCAGAACACCGCTGGTCTATAACCATGACTACTCTTTTAACCTGGGTAAGGCAGTAACTATAAGGCAGGGCGAGAGTGCTACTGTTATAGCTATTGGTCTTATGGTGGCGGAGGCACTGAAAGCTGCTGAAAACTTGGAGCGGGAAGGCATAAATTGCCGTGTATTGAATATGCCCACTCTCAAGCCTATAGATGAGGTAGCTATTATTAATGCTGCGGCTGAGACTGGGGCAATTGTTACCGCTGAGGAGCACCTGGAGCATGGGGGGTTGGGTAGTGAGGTTGCTCAGAGGATAGCCAGACACTATCCGGTGCCGATGGAGTTCATAGCTGTTAAGGATACCTATACCAAATCAGGTAAGCCTGGCGAGCTTTTACAGAGATGCGGTCTCACCGCCAAATATATCGAGCAGGCAGTGAGGTCAACGGTGAAGAGGAAGGTAACCCAGGCGGTCTGATCTCAAGGAAATGGGTAAAGCCCACCAGGTATGGCAGGGCGATACCATAAGCCTCTCAACACCGTCTCACTCCCTAAAGCAGTAACTACATTCCGCACGCATTCATTTACCACAAACGAAGCTAAAACGGGAAAAGTGTGCTATCATGTCCTTGCCACAAGCTGTCATAAAGTGACAGAAGTCAAAACAAATTTAACATAACTCTAAAAACAATTCACGCCTGAGTACCCGCAAACAGCCTCGAATTGTTTCCCTGGTTTTTTATCGGTCCTGCCGGGAGTCAATATAGGTTACCTCGGCACTTCCTGTCCCTGTGGTCTTAACTGCTTGCCTTGTCCTCAGGAAGTGGGTGAAGCCCACCAGGCATGGTAGGGCAATGCTGTAACCCACGAGCACCCCGGGAACTCCTAGTAACCAGCACGCCAGTGGCAGTGGTATGAACAGAATAGTGCTGGCTATAGTTACATTCTTCTTGATAGCGAGTGTGGCTAGCACTGGTCCCGCCAAGATTAGCATCGGCTGAGTGATTAGGGTTAGCAGGACACCGATGGTAGTTGCCTCTCCTCGACCTCCCCTAAAGCCGATAAAAACCGGCCAGTTATGACCAATAACTGTGGCTACGCCGGTAAGCATGATAGTTACCTGAGGCAGACTGGCTGCCTGGGCAATAAGAATAGCCAGTGCCCCTTTACTGGCATCAATGAAAAATATGCCTATCCCTGTTTTAGCTCCTAACTGGAAAAAGGCATTGCGGGCACCCATATTGCCATCACCCATCTGCCGAATATCCTTGCCTTTGAGCAGACGCCCAGCAATAAAGGCGGTGGGAATAGAGCCTATAAAGTAACCCAGTAATACTATTAGCCAGGGCATATTTATAATCTTAACCTGTTTTAATGCTGCCGAGGGTGGGACTCGAACCCACAAGGATTACTCCGGCGGATTTTAAGTCCGCTGCGTCTGCCAATTCCGCCACCCCGGCTCAAAGCTAAACTCTAGTTATTCACCCCCATTTTGGGGAGAGTTGGCGTTAAATTGGCGTTATTTTTTTGAGACACCCCTGCCGGTATCACTTCGTCTAATAACGCCATAGCATCCTCTTGTATACCAGATATTATATGCGAACAACAATCCATTGTAAACGCCACTGAGCTATGCCCCAGGGCTTCACTGATAACCTTTGGCTTTGCCCCGCGTAGTAACATAAGACTGGCAAAGGTGTGCCTCAGGTTGTGGAAGCGGACATTCTCTAGGCCTGCCCGTTTTGCTATCCGGGCAAACTCATGACTTAGCATACTGGGGTCCAATTGCCCGCCTTAAATAGGGAGAAAGGTGGCTATGGTGGCTCAGGGAATTCCCCATTCAAGGCCCTTATCACTATTTTTTTAACTTCAAGTGAGAAATTACCACGAGAAATCCATTCTAGGTACTCAGGATAATCTATCGCTATTTCCCTTAACAACCGTCCTTTGTGTTTGCCAAAATTGCAGAGCGCCTCACCTTCTGACCATATAAACTTACCTTCGATATCAATAGTGTTTTCCTCGACTTCATAGCATAATGCACTTAGTCCAGCTATATCCTTGGGTAAATCTTGGTACATCTCTAATTGGCCATTCAATATCTCAGCTGCTGCCTTTGCATCTGCTTCAGCACTATGGGCGTTATCCATTTCCTTACCACAGTACTTCTTATAGGCAGCTTGAAGGTTGCGGGGATCGCGTTGGTGATAGATGACCTGGCTGTCGATTAAGTATCGGCCCTGGCGAGAGAATTCAACATTAGCCCTAGTAAGCTCAGCCTCAAGGAACGGTAAGTCGAATTTGATAACATTGAACCCCGCAATGTCGCAATCTTCGAGGAAGTCTCGGATACTTCTCGCGTATTGGTGAAATGCTGGCTCACTTACCACGTCAGCGTTGGTAATGCCGTGGATAGCGGTTGTTTCGGCTGGGATTGGTATCTCTGGATTAATTCTGTGGCTCTTATACTCTTCGGTACCATCTGGATGGATCTTGAGGATCGATAACTCTACTATCCTGTCTGAATAGGGGTTGAGTCCAGTTGTTTCGACATCAATGAATGTAAGTGGCTTATCGAATCGGAGGTTCTTCATCTCATCTACCTCCTACTAGAATTATTTCACGGCGAATTTATTTTTAACTAGTTTATTTTACTTAACATATTGGGACTTCAATATAGTCCTGTCTTGAGAGTTTGTCAATACCAGAGGAAGTGGGTTGGGGCAGGAGAATGGGTTTGTTCATATGGGTGATGTGCTAGATAAATTTTAAATGATTTTCAGATTAAATAGCTGATTTTTAGGCCATTAAATAACCCATTTTATAAACGTAAAATACATATTAGTAAAATATATAAGACATTAGGATGATGACCTCACTGAAACTGAGTATTTTTAAACCAGGACATTCTCATCTCATTGAAGTAATTCAACTTTGTCTTTCAGATCTTGCCTGCTGGTCATCATAGCGACCGTATCTAGAAACTCTTTAACTGAGTCGCACTGACTCCTCAGCTGTTTTAATTCTACCCCAATCGGACTTACGGAGCTGGGTTCATCAGCGTATGTGCCGTACCAGGCAAAATAGGCTTGATTCAGCTTCCTGATGTAATAACCCCTTGAAGCTAGATACTGACGTTTCTGCTCCATGTATTCTTCAGCTAATTCGATCTCACCCCTAGCTAAATAATCATCAACCGCCAGCCTTATTTCTCTCATCTCCAAATCAAAGTCAGACGTATCTTCTACTGGTTCTTTTTGTTCCGAGTAGTACCTGTCGCAGACAATAGCGCAGATCTCATCACTAACCATACCTGCTACCGTTTCATTCATAGTCGCAATTTCATAATTCCGCGCTATACCGAGGATGTCAAGTAGATACCGAAACCCTAACGGCTTAAAAGCTAGGTACTGATGTATCCATTCCTCGACTGCGGTTTTAACTGTGAACCGCAGACTGGCACTATTAGTGACAAAGCTGGGGTATGCTCCCCCAAAACCACCAAGTTGTACTATCAGTGAAGAAACATTTAGATTATCAACGCGAGTCTCGATATAATCTATTTCCTGAGATGAAAGACCATTGTCCAACATAATTTCTCTCATGCTTTCTATTTCATCTCTAGGCGAAATCACCAGCAAACGAGGCATTGTATCTAGCTTTAGGTTTACGGGCGGAAAACCGAAAATATCTTGTTTAATTAAGCTTTCTTCTATCTGATTTTCCAATATCAATTCTACTTTATTCTCCAAATCCCTTTTCTGCTCCGCGGTGACAGAGAAGTATTCAGTCACTAGCTCGACCGCGTCATCAACATTCTCCTCGCTGGCACGAATCCACTGGCTCAGTTCGTGGGGAAGAGCGGTAACTTCCCATGCCGTTATACTGAAACGATATTGCCCTACGATTGAGTTTACCCGACTATTAAAACCACTACCGAGGGTGCAACTTCCGTCAATCAGAAATATTAGTGACATAGCGATCGTCAGAACTATAATAATTATGCAGCCGAACCAACTTACGAGGCAGGTCATAATGGCACGAGTGGTAGTGAAATCCAGTGCCTGTTTCACGGCGACGACTCCAGCAGCGAGAGCCCAAATAGATGCACCAAGCCATATGAAGCCTCCTACTGTTGGTATGAATAGGAGGATTCCTAACACCCCGGGGGAAGCTGAGAAGCCAATGGCACGAAGCAATTCTCCCACGGTTGCTGATGTCTTGTGGCCTTTAAATAGTCTTGTCCCAGTGAAGTAGGCAAGGGACGAACAAATAAGCCACACAACGATTGAGCCAATTAGTATTATGAGTAGGCCCCAGATAGACCATATCCCAGCCCATTTAAACATACCCGCGATACCAGCACCGATGCCAATAGCCAAACTTGACAGTATCACCGCAAGACATGCCTGCCCACTAGTTGTTGCGTTGGCCTCTACCTCATCATAAAGGTTGATATCGAGCTTTGTAGCCCGAACCATTCTGATAAAAAAAGACTGTAATTTCATGTCTTGCTTATCTTTAACCATGGTTTCCTGGTGCTAGACCGTGTCTGGTCTTGATTCTCCAAGTATTCTACTCCCATTATCAATGGAAGACGCACTACCTAGACGTGATGACTTCGAATTATCTCTAGCAGCAAAGCCAGCATCAACTTCAGGGACTTTTCGTTAACATGGGTACCTTACTGCGCTCTCTTGGCTCTACGAATCTTGGTATGTTTTACTCATCTATTGACACTACTTGTATTGCCTGCGGCCAGCCGCCCTCCTTGAGGTCTATCCCTCTAAGATACCTATCAATAGATATAGCCGCTTTCTTGACCTGCCCCCAGTAGTTGTACCACTTCTTACGTCGTTACCATAGTTAAAATAGTATCAGGTGCTGGCGGACGATAGTTCAAACCAAAAAGGGCACCAGCCACCGCATTAACTAGCGGTTCCAGTGCCCTTGTTGCTTCCTCATCTTCCCTACCCAAATTCCTATTGTTTTAAGGCTATTTCACATGTCGGAACTCTAATGTAGTCCTGTCTTAAGGGTTTGTCAATACCACTGGTGCGGAATTTGCTTGGGGGTTGGGGGAGGATTAAATAAGGACTAGAGTACCATTTCTTTAAATTGTGCATTAACTAATAATGAAGTTTTTTAGCTTCACCTACCCTCGCTCTTTAGCTGAGCTACATCCTTGTTGCTAGGCTCGAATAGGCTCACTCACAGCCATTAGATAAAACCTCTCATTTATAGCCATAATTTATCACTCGGAGGTAGAAAGTAAAGTGAGAAAGGTAGTTTCATTTTTTATATTTTCGTCTATACTCTAGTTTCTGTTTCTGAGGTATTCTACTTCTTAGGAATAAAAGAAATGGTATTTGCCTCGACCCTTATCCCCTAGTCCTTCGGACTAACAGCATACTTACAATTTAGGAGGATAGGAGGTGATGCTATTTAGCTTCACCTCTTACATTCTTAGAAATGGCCACTGCCGCTGGAAGCTCGTGGCAGGGTCAATATTAAAATTGCCCCCAGCATGCAGACACCGCTTAATACTAACCATATTGGGTCATAAACACCACGGGTATCGAATACCCAGCCTGCCAACGGTGGGGTCGAGATCACTCCGATCGTAATAAATATGCTTCCCAATCCAAAGATAGCCCCGAATTTCTTGCTACCGAAATATTCTCTCATAATTGGTGGTCTAAGCGACATTTGCGCACCAAAACCTGCACCATAAACAATAACAAACCCGGCGATTAACCCAAAAGAACTACCATCAATAATTGAAAGAAGAAACAATCCAACACTGGAAAGAAGCATGGTTGCAGTAATAATGTAATTCTTTCTATAGATGTCACTTAACCAGCCAAATGCGAGTAGTGATGGAATACTTATAATAGGTAAAAACATTGCGACCATACTAGCCGTGGACCTTTCTATTTCAACGCTTTCCAGGTAGGGCATTATGTGTAGCAACACTGCGCTTCCCCCTGCTGTTTGTAACATAAATGCAATACCAATAGTCCAAAAAGCCCGCGTCTTTAGTGCTTCCTTGACTCCCATGCTGACATCTTCAGTCTGCATGCTGCGGGAATCGTCTAAATCATCCTGTAGTTTCCCATCAGGTAAAGTGCCGTAATCCTCTGGCCTATTACGGAAAACGAAAGATAATGGTAGGCCAATGACTAAGACGCTAATTGCCAGCCCAATCAAAAATGGGCGCCAGCCATATGTATCGACCATCATGGTGACTACTGGAACCAAGAATCCCCCGGAGCCAATACCTGCAGCCATTATGCCGAAGGCCTTACCCGTATTTCGTCTAAACCATCTGGCGATCACCACCGCTGGAACGACTTGCATGCCTAGCGAACCACCTAAGCCTATCACAAGAAAACTTACGTAGAACATGGACAGGCTGTTAACTTGACTCAGGATAAGTAACCCTATGCCAAGTATGATGATTCCAAGGAACACCAGCCTTTTTGCCGGCCAACGGTCCGCTACCGCTCCCATGATTGGATTCATAACGCCGCTCTCGACCCCTCGAAGAGTCATTGCCAGCGCAATTTGGGTATAGCCCCAACCCATTGTGGCAGCAATAGGATCCACCATAGCGGTAAATCCATAATAAGTCGTGCCTCCGACAATGATGCCAATAACAGTAATGGCGGCTACTATATACCATCCATAGAACATAAAAACCTACTTTCGAGAGCCCTTTACTAATCTCAAACGAGTGCAGAGGTCAGCAACAAGGGGTTAGAATGCTAATCTGGATAATGACATAAATGCTTCGGGATTAGAAGTGAGTCGCTTGGTGAGAACCGGGATACCGGTTTCGTTGCCATTATTTTCGCACCATTATAGCAGATGAATCTCCTTTAAGATAGTTGTTGAGCAATATCTAGCATTTTGTGCCTAGATGGTGTTGATGTATACCAAGAGTGTGAAGTTTGAGGAGAGTTTGTCAATACCATATTGAACAGAACGTCAGATTGTTACTTTTGATACCGAGTACTCAGTCTAAGGAGTAGGTGAAGTAGAACACTTCCACCGGCGTGAATATCACTTAGTGTATCCCACTTCTCTTGGTCCGTCATTCTAACATTAGGGGGGATAACACAGTGGAAAGGAATATGTGTAACCAGCTTGGGCTTGATAATAGTCTGGTCAAGTCAGCCCAGCAGCAACAGGGACTAATCCACATCTATAATACCCTGTGCAGTCAAGGTAAATGCTATTGCTGCCCGGCGAAAGCTACCTTTGAGTAATCTTCAATCCGGCCCGTGGTTGCCACTCGTCCCAGAAATATTCAGCGTTTGCCTGCTTACCGTAACCCAGCAGGTTATCCACCTTCAACAGCAAGGGAGCCGTCCAGGGGACACGGTCAGCTATCCACCCAACTGACCTGTGGAATCGATTCATACGCTTGTTAAATGGACAAACCCTGATACATACCATGCAAGAGCATCCATTAGCCCCCCAGAACTTAAGACATTTCTCACCATTAACTGGCCATTTCAATTCACCACTGACATTTGAAATATTATGCGGTTTGGTAGTCCGTTCCCCGGGGATAATAGCCCGACTGGGACACGAGTCAGCACATTTCAGACATTTAGAGCAGAACTCGGTAATACCAAACTCAATAGGTTGGTCGACTGCCAGTGGCAGGTTAGTAAATACCTTTCCCAAGCGGACCCGGGGGCCGTACTCTCTGGTAATCAGCAGGCCATTTCGGGCCAGCTCCCCCAGTCCGGCCTGCATAGCTATAGGCACACTTAGAGCAGTATCATTGCCACAGGGTAAAGCCTTATAGCCCAGATCCCTAATAAACCTGGCCAGCAGGCCAGCGGTAAAGGCCATCTTCGTATAACCCATTCCGGTACTAGCATCACCAATATCAGTCGGAGTATATCGAACCAGGTTATAGTCCATCTCATGAGCCAGGGCTATGACATACTCATAATCCTCAGGTATTTCCACGGGCGTGGACTCGCGGCTTACAAAATTAAAGGAGTTAGAATATAGCCACCTCCTATCTAATTTACTGACGCCAACGAGGTCAGCGCCAAAGTATACAGCTACGTTCTTAATATCCCTGGTTAGCCTCTCCGGCTCAGCAGCCTCTATTTTCAGTCCCTCAGGCATTTTATTTATACCTATAGGCGCACTATCCCAGGCAAGAAGTCCCGTCTGGCCAAGAATAATGCCCTGGGCAAAACCGTACTCCAGATACCAGGCGGCGTCTGCTAGGGCAACTTCCGGCAGGCCATAACCAGCCACTTCTTTAGGCGTAGCCAGGCCGAGAGCTTTTCGCTTTAGGTCACGAAATTCAGGGTTCCAAAAAGGCCTTTTGAACATCTCATTCTTCTGGTCAAAGCGTTCTACTGGCTCAACTATGTATTTTTTCTCCCACTCATCTAAGGTAAGACGTTTCACTAGTCACCATCCTATTAATCACTAACAATTTAATTAGGATTTCCCATTTCAATACGCAATGAAGCATCCTGACCTTCATTGCTTTGTCACCAATAATATGTCCATGGCAACTGGTTGTCAATCTTCATTGTGCCCGATTCCTATTGTTTTTAATGTTAGTTCATACCATGGGACTCTAATGTTATTCATATAAGAAGGTTTGTCAATACATTAAGAAAGAAGTGGGTTGGGGCACAGGAATGGGTTATCTTATATAGCTGAACTACTAGGGAATTTTTTAACTATAAAATAGATATGGAAAATGGGCATCTTCGTGCGGAATATAGTTACGGCATTGGAGAGGGGGATGGTGTTGACCAATTTTTATAAGAGGCAAAAGACGATATCAAGCTGTACTCTTTGAAAGCCGCCAAGAGAAGAAGAGTAGCATGGCAGTAACTAGATACGGAAAGCCAATCATTAACCAGGCAAGGAAGTGGTTACGCCCAGCATAAATTCCTATATGGATACCAAAACCAACAGCGGTCAAGACTAGCAGTATGGCAGCAAATTGCTCTCGCCACCAGGATACTATACAGCCAGTTAGTCCAATTAGTCCAAGTACGCCTATTAGTATACCTGCCACCATGTCGGCCCGAGTGGTTGTTTCCCAACCTTCAGCAATAGCTGCACCAAACAACATGAATAACAATAACGCCGATATGAGTACCCTATAGCTCGTGCTAACCATCTCAGCCATTTCGCCAGACGATATTGCTTGTTCTCTGACAATGGTTTACTCCTATATTGGGCTGATATCTAGCTTGAGTTTAGTACTATCTTGGGAGTTCGTCAATCTGAAAAAGGGACCTTTGTGCGGAATGTAGTTACGACTTGGGGGAGGGAAGTAGTGTTGGAGGTGGATTCAGGCATAGCAATCAGCATTATTGCGCTATAAGGAGAACTAAGCCCACGCACAACATAACTATGCCAATCCCAAGCAGTATGTATAGTAGATGCAAGCGTTTCAATCCCTCAATCTCCTAAACCGAGACAATAATCATGTTGTCCTAGATATGTTGGGACTTGAGTGTAGTCCTATCTTGAGGGGTTGTCAATACCATGCCAGCGGTTTTTGCCAAAGAAAAAGCCCTTCAGTGCTGAKAGGCTCTGAAGATTACTAGATAACTATTGCAGATTATCTATGCATGCGGAATGTAGTTGCGACTTTGGAGAGGGAGGTGGTAATAKCGAGAGAATAAAGTAACATTTAGCCAGGTTGTTTATCAASCTCGCCTTAAATAGGGACTACCCCCTGCTTCAYAGTAGGGGGYAGTTTCRYYRTGCGGAGAAGGGCTTCACTCCTCCARCRTGCGTCGATTATACCAGAACCGTTCTCTCAGACTGTCAAGYCTGTGCTTGAACRAGGCGGGYAGTTWTTACCTTTGTYAAGTTCCACAATTGTRTCCATTCGCTGTTTYTCWGCCAKTTCCAAGTGGGGTGAACCATCATGCGTGCGGAATGTGGTTATGGCTTTAGGGAGGGGGAAGTGGTGTTGAGATAGGCGAAATATAGGGTTGCTCCCTTTTCACTTACCGTCAAAAAGGTTGCGACCCAATTCAAAGCTAAATTCAAGCAAAAATCATTAGCAAATTTCGTCAGAAAATGCGCACTGCCATTTGCACAATTTGTGAATTCTTACTAATATTTGAGGTTTAACTGGGGGCAAACGGTGAACAGATGGCTGATAAAAATAGTGGCGCTAGGAATTTTGGATTTCCCCAGCACCACTAAAGAGGACTTTGTGGCCTCCAGTAACTACAATATTAGACCGCATATGTCTTCACGTCAATAGCTCAAAAGTGCCATTTCTGATAGGAATATAGTCCTAACTCGGGAGAGGGAAGTGGGTTGGGGCAGGGGAATGGGTTTATGGATATAGTTGAAGTGGTAGAGAAATTTTTCACTATATAATAAACGTGGAAAATGGGTATCTTTGTGCGGAATGTAGTCACGACTTTGGAGAGGGAGGCACAGTCGATGAAATCTCTTTACTTTCCACTGGCTCTAACAGGTGGCGAGCGATAGTCTCGTAGTAGCCCCACAATTCCAGTGATGGAGCAGCCTGTTTAAGATTCTCCGCTATCACCTGTACCAGCGTACTTAAGTCTACCGTGTCCTGTTTCATATCGCTCCGTGTTATGCGAGATAGATACAGCATATCGTCAATGAGTTGCGCCATATGCTGGCTAGCTGAACGAACACGATTGAGGTAGTCTTTGCCTTACTCGTCCAGCTTATCTGGTTAGTCTTTCAACAGCACCTGGTTGAAGCCATCGATACTCCTCAATGGTGCACGTAGGTCATGGGAAACGGAGTAGGAAAAGGCTTCCAGCTCTTTGTTGATCGTAGTGAGTTCTGTGTTGGCTATTATGATTTCCTCTTGGACTCGCTTGCGTATGGCAACCTCTCTATACAACTCATCACGCGAGGCAGTGACTTTTTTCAAGCTTTTTGTGTTTCTTATCGCGGCTACAGGTCAAACATTTGCAGTGTATATCTTCAGGTCTCACTGCCCTCATGCACCTTTCCACCATAGCCCAATCTGTTTCCAATTGACATCATTTTGTGTGGACCATATTCGTCGTTTTTATACGGGTAGGTCAAGTGGATTACACGGTAGACCAATCTTGTATATCAACTTCATGTTTACATTGACAAAAGGATAAAGCGAGCCTATTATTCATAAGTGCCTAGGGCGTGGAAGGAGAATTGAGCTCTTCCGAAGCATGGTAATTAGTGCCAGTGATCAGGAGAGGGTGCATGAGTAAAAACGGGAGGTTTTCAAGAATGCTTATCCCAACAATAATAATGGGCGTAATTGCAATTGCAGTCCTCGTTTTGGCTTACCAGAAAGGTGGGGGAGCACATATTCTGGCGTTAAAATCATCAGGGAATCTGCTAATACAAATAATCCCATTACTTATTTTCGCAATGATAATAGCTGGTACGATTCCATTCCTTATTCCAACTGAAGTGCTTTTAAGGTGGGTAGGCACAGAATCTGGTTTGCGAGGCATCTTGATTGGTACGGTCGTTGGTGGTTGTTTGCCAGGTGGTCCTTACGTTATGTTACCCCTTGTCGCTGGGCTGCTGAAGGTGGGAGCGGGTATAGGAACCATGGTAGCCCTTGTAACCGCATGGTCGTTGCTGGCATTTATGCGATTGCCATTAGAAATAGGCATAATGGGCTGGAAATTTACGCTGATTCGTCTGGCGTGTACCTTTTTCTTTCCTCCGATTGCAGGACTAATAGCGAACAAACTCTTTTCAGGTGCTAGCATTATTTGAACAATACGATTTGAAATTCTGACAATAGTCGAAGTGCAGCTTAGACGTACAGCCACTCACTATTATCCATCTGTAAACTCATGAAACCAGTGAACCACATCTACCCCCAGAGGAGACATCCAGTAGCCCGCCAGATTAGGCTTGAGGCTGGTCTTTATTGTATTTAGCTACTGCTTTGGTCTTGAGTCCGCCTCTTTCTTTGTAATCTGCTTCTACAACCATCGAAACAGGTTCTAATAATTGCACTAAATCTAGGAGGATGCGGTTTACGGCATGCTCCTGCAATATGCCCACATTTCGATAGGAGGTCAGATAGTATTTCAAGGATTTGAGTTCGACTAGAGAGTGAGCCGGGGTATAGTGTATTACAAGCCGGGCAAAATCAGGCAAGCCGCTCCAGGGACAAACGAAAGTAAACTCGTCGGTCTCATAAACTACCTCAGTTGCCGAGCCAGAATAGTCAAAGGGCGTAGCTTCAAGCACGGCGAGGTCAATTGCCTCTTCCGTCTGAATATCAAACCTTTGCCAAGCATATTTATCGTTCTTCATCTTATATTAACCTCCGTACAGAGCTTTAGTGCTGCGACAGATTCGGCTGGCTTAAGGTTTTAAGATAATATCTTCGCCTTTCAGACGCTTTAGGTCTCTCACTACGTCATTGAGGTCAACAAAGGGTAGGCACTTAAGCCCTTTTTGCTTGCAAAGGTTCAGTAGCTCATCCCGAGCGAAAATCCAATGTGCATGCTTTGCTGTCGAGATATCAGACAGGCCATTGCCAACATAGACTGTACGATAGCCGTTGGTCAGAAATAACCTGGTGTACGCCTCTTTAAAATCACTGTCCAGGTGAGCGCCATCCGGCCCTATATATTTGACTTCCAGACCTCTGGGGGTAAACTGGGCTTGTGCTGCAAATACCTCGATGTTCTTTACCCCGATATCAGTCAAAATTGTGTTTATATAAAAATCCAGCCCATTACTTACGATGGTAAACTGGACCCCCTCCCTTCGGCAATAAGCCACCAACTCATGGAACCCAGGTCGTATTTTGGCTGTCTGCTTGACAAAGTTGACCAGCGTTTGTCTATCTTCCTTAACCATAGCGAAAGCCCTGGTATTAAAGTGACCGACAGATATCTTGCCCTCTCTATACTCGATTAACAATTGCCTCCAGTTCCCGCTGGCAAAAGCATCCAGCAGTAAGAAAGACTGGTCTACTTCAGTGATGGTACCATCAAAGTCACACTGGACGATTGTTTTCACTACCTCAGTTGAGCCCATAATTATTGATAACTCCTAGAATTAAACAGGACGAGGCTAGCTGGTATTCAAAATTACATCAGCCACAATCCCGATTATACCATTACACCGCTCGTGATTGGAAATGTCCCTTAGCTCCGTCCGGTAACCTTAAGGCTTGACTTTTAAGGCATTCATTTCTATAATATCTCCATCCCTGATACTTGTTTGCTCACTTGTAAATGCCTGAGTAGCTCAGTTGGTTAGAGCAGCTGTTTTGTAAACAGCAGGTCGCGGGTTCGAATCCCCCCTCAGGCTTGGGTGTCAACTTTGATGGGTAGCATGGGGAGGGGTGCCGGAGTGGTTAATCGGAGCAGACTGTAAATCTGCCGCTCGGAAGGGCTACGCAGGTTCGAATCCTGCCCCCTCCACTGTAGTTTTCCGCCAAGCCCGACTCAAAAATAGCTCTTTACCAATAAATAATAAGGGGGGCTGATAACAGCCCCACATTTTTTATTATCTTTTGTACTTTGCCAGCCGTCAAGAATAAAGGCTTTGCCTAGCTTTCAGCCGTTCTTGACGGGTTTCGTTTATTCTTACCTTTGCATTAATCCCTGCCTCCACTTGACACTCCGCCCTTCATTCCGATAAAATACTTAATATAGCGTATATACCTGATAACACATAGCACATTCTTAAGACATCCTTACTTATCAATTGACTTTTTATTTTCTTTACTCTACAATTAGCTTTGAAACTGTGCCCACATAGCTCAGTCGGTAGAGCACGTTCTTGGTAAGAACGGGGTCACCAGTTCGAATCTGGTTGTGGGCTGTGGAAAAAAGGGAGGATTTAAAATGGCCAAAAAGAAGTTTGAGCGGACTAAGCCCCATTGCAATGTGGGTACTATCGGTCATGTTGACCATGGCAAGACAACACTGACGTCGGCGATGACGCAGGTGTTGGCTAAAGTGGGGACTACCCAGTTCCGCGAGTTTGACTCTATTGATAATGCCCCTGAAGAGAAAGCACGAGGACTAACTATTGCTATTGCCCATATCGAGTATGAGACCGAAAAGCGGCATTACGCTCATATAGACTGCCCAGGGCATGCTGACTATATTAAAAATATGATAACCGGGGCGGCTCAGATGGACGGGGCAATACTGGTGGTAAGTGCTCCTGATGGTCCTATGCCACAGACCAGAGAGCATGTCCTGTTAGCCCGCCAGGTGGAGGTTCCTTATATAGTAGTTGCCCTCAATAAAGTAGATTTGATGGAGGATGAGGAGCTACTCGAGCTGGTGGAGATGGAGCTGAGGGACCTGCTTAATAAATATAATTTCCCCGGGGACGAAATACCGGTGATACGGGTGAGTGCCCTTAAGGCTCTTGAGTGTGGTTGTGGTAAGAGGGAGTGTCAATGGTGTGGCCCTATGTGGAAATTGATAGATGCTATAGATGACTATATTCCCACTCCGGTAAGACCCAAAGACCAGCCCTTCTTGATGTCAGTAGAGGACGTTTTTAGTATTAAGGGGCGAGGTACTGTACCTACAGGGAGGGTAGAACGGGGCGTACTTAAACCTGGGGATGAGGTGGAGATAGTGGGCTTGCACCACGAGCCACGGAAGACAATAGCTACCAGCCTTGAGATGTTTCATAAAACCTTGGACGATGTCGAGCCCGGGGATGCAGTGGGCGTTTTGCTTAGGGGCATAGACCGTGGTGAGGTGGAGCGGGGTCAGGTATTGGCTGCCCCTGGCTCTATTAAACCGCATACTGTAGCTGATGCTGAGGTCTATGTGTTGAGTAAGGAGGAGGGAGGCAGGCACACCCCCTTCTTTAACGGATATAGACCCCAGTTTTATATCAGGACCACCGATGTTACCGGGAGTATCGAGCTACCGGAAGGGGTGGAAATGGTTATGCCTGGCGATAATATAACGATGAAGATACAGCTTATTTATCCAGTAGCCCTGGAGAAAGGCTTACGCTTTGCTATTAGGGAGGGGGGTAAGACGGTAGGCGCTGGTAGCTTTAGCCGTATCATAGAGTAAACATGGCCAAAAAAACTGAAGCCAGGGTTATTATTCATCTTGCTTGTACTGAGTGTCAGGAGAGGACATATACCACTACTAAGAACAGAAGGAATGACCCCCAACGACTGGAGCGTAGGAAATATTGTCCTCGTTGTCGCACCCATAGACTCCATAGGGAGGTGAAATAGTATTACCCTATTAAGAGGTGTGACCTACCTTCGATGAAACGTCGTGCAGTTACTACCAAGCCAAGCCGTTCAAGATTTAGATTCTTTGGTGAGACCATAAGCGAGTTAAAGAAGGTAACTTGGCTCACCAGGCGGGAGATTATCTATTTGACAACTTTAGTACTGATTACGGCCGCTGTCGCGGGTCTGATTCTGGGAGTACTTGATTACGGTTTTAGTGAGCTCGTCGAGAAGGTTTTTCTAGGTAGATAGGAGCTTGCTTACAGATTGAGCTACAGCATTTAATTAAGAGGCACGGCTTGCCCTTTTCAGAATTTTTATTTAAGTGAGGTTGGTTGTGGGGGAGAACCAAAAACAATGGTTTGTAGTTCATACCTATTCGGGGTATGAAGAACGAGTCAAAAAGGATCTGGATCAACGTATCAAGTTCATGGATACCGAGGGTGAAATCTCCCAGATAGTCATACCTACTGAGGAGGAGATTGAGGTTAGAAATGGACAGAGGCGGACGGTGAACAAGAAGATATTGCCTGGTTATGTTCTGGTTCAGATGAAGATGAGTGACCAGAGCTGGGGTATGGTGCGTAATACTCCTGGTGTTACTGGTTTTGTCGGTAGTGGTAATAAGCCGGTTCCATTACAGGAGGAGGAAGTTAACCGGGTTTTAAGACAGATGGAGGCTGAAGCACCTAAGGTTAAAGTCGGTTTTCGGAAGGGGCAGAGTGTGCGGGTAACCGACGGTCCATTTATCGACTTTATGGGGGTAGTGGATGATATAAGCGTGGAAAAGGGTAAAGTTAAGGTGCTCCTGTCCCTTTTCGGTCGTGAAACCCCGGTGGAACTTGACTTTTTACAGGTGGAGAAACTTTGAAGCCATGGCCAAAAAGATTAGAGTTATAATTAAATTACAAATTTCAGCGGGACAGGCAAACCCAGCACCGCCGGTAGGTCCAGCTTTAGGACAGCATGGGATTAATATTATGGCTTTCTGCAAGGAGTATAATGAGCGTACTGCTGGCCAGGTTGGGTCGGTCATTCCAGTCGAAATAACTGTCTTTGATGATAGGTCATTTACCTTTATTACCAAAACACCGCCAACTACTGATTTACTGAAGAAGGCAGTAGGTTTGGACAAAGGGACTGGCTCTCCGGGTCACGAAAAAGCAGGGGTATTGTCTCGAGAGAAACTACGTGAAATAGCTCAGTTTAAGGCTAAGGACTTAAATGCTACCAGCATTGAGGCCGCAGAGCGAATTATCGAGGGCACAGCCCGAACTATGGGAATCCAGGTAGAATAGAGCAGATGGCAAAACACGGTAAAAACTATCAAGAAGCAGCTAAACAGGTAGATAGGACACAAACTTATCATCCCCAGGAGGCTATTGAGCTGGCTAAGAAGGCGGCTCATGCTCGATTTGATGAGACTGTTGAACTTCATCTTCGGATGGGTGTTGACCCCAGGAACGCTAGTCAGCAAGTACGCGGTGTTGTCCTTTTACCTCATGGGCTAGGGAAGAAGGTGCGTATTTTAGTTTTTGCTCAGGGTGAGGCGGAGAGAATTGCTCAGACAGCCGGCGCTGACTATGTTGGCGGTGATGAGTTGGTTAAGAAAATTGAGGACGGTTGGTTAGAATTTGATACTGCTATTGCTACCCCTGATATGATGGGCAAGGTGGGTAAGCTGGGGAAAATTCTGGGACGGCGAGGACTGATGCCTAACCCTAAATCAGGAACAGTTGTCCCAGCAACTGACTTACCCAGGGTAGTAGATGAAGCCCGTCAAGGTAGGGTAGAGTTTAAGCTGGACAGGACGGCTATCATTCATCTACCTTTGGGTAAGGTTAGTTTTGAAGACGATAAGTTAATGGATAACCTGACGGCGGTGATAGAGGCGGTGGTGAAGGCTAAACCTAGCGGTGCCAAAGGTCAATATATTAAAAATGCTACTCTAGCCACTACTATGGGACCTGGTATAAAGCTCGACCTCAAACCAACCCTCTCTTTAAGTTCCAGTTAACAGAACCCGATGCTTAGTCGTCCAACAAACGAGGGAATTTAGGGATGGATTTTGCCCTTTCAGAAGAGCAGACAAGGATTAGAAATATGTGCCGCCAGTTCACTGAAGGAGAAATTGCTCCCAGAGCTGATGAGATGGAGAGGGCCGATGATTATCCTTACCACATTATGGATAGGATGGCAGACCTTGGGATGATGGGGATTCCTTTCCATGAAGAATACGGGGGAGGTGGTGGCGACTGGGTGAGCATGAATTTATGCATTGAGGAAGTTTCAAAGGGGGATGCCGGGCTTGGCATTATGCTAGATATTACTGCCTTGTGTACCCACGAGCTTGAGGTTTTTGGCACTGAGGAGCAAAAACGGCGATGGCTTCCTCCATTAGCTAGGGGGGAGAAAATCGGTAGCTTTGGTCTTACCGAACCACATGCTGGCTCTGACGCAGCATCTATTAGCTGCACGGCTACACTAGATGCTGATGAATGGGTGATAAACGGTAGGAAACAGTTCATTACCAATATTGGGCTGGGTAACAGTTCAATCATTGTTATCGCCGCCGTCTCAGGTATGAACCAACAAGGTAAGAGTATTACTAATACTTTTGTTATCCCTAAGGGCATACCTGGTTTCATTGTCGGCAGGAACTATGACAAAATCGGTTTACGCTTGTGTGCCACCAATGAGCTTGCTTTTAAAGATTGCCGCCTACCCAGAGATTATCTGCTGGGAGAAGTAGGGCGGGGTCTTGACCAGCACCTGGCTATGGCGCAAACCGGACGGATATGTGTTGCTGCTTGCAGCGTTGGCTTGGCTCAAGCCTGCCTGGATGCCTCCTTATCTTATGCCAAGGAAAGGATTCAATTTGGCCGACCAATTATCCAGTTTGAGGGGGTATCTTTTAAACTGGCCGACATGGCTGTGGCTATAGAAGCGGCGCGTCTTATGTATTTGAAGGCAGCTTGGTTGAAAGATAGTGGTTTGCCCTATCGTTTTGAGGCTTCTGCCGCCAAGGTATATGCTTCAGAGATGGTGGAGAAGGTTGCCAGCGACGCAGTGCAGATTCATGGTGGCTATGGCTATATGAGTGACTATGCTGTTTCCCGTTACTACCGGCAGGCTAAAGTAATGCAAATTGCTTTAGGTACATCTGAGATGCAACGAATAGTCATAACCAGGAATCTGGGGTCGAATTAGTAGCGGTGAAGCCCGAGTTGAAATTAAAGTAGTAAGTTTATTATAATAGAGCCAGAAAGGCGAAGGATCGAGATATGGTTGGTATTACCTCCTACGGGGCTTATATACCCCTTCACCGATTAAGCAAGGCTACAATCTCTCGTGCTTGGGGTGGCAGTCCTGTTCCAGGTGAGAAGGCAGTAGCCAACTGGGATGAAGACAGTGTAACTATGGTGGTAGCCGCCGGAATGGACTGCCTTAAAGGGTTTGACTCGAAAACTCTTGACGGGTTGTATTTGGCATCTACTACTTTTCCTTATCTGGAAAAGCAGTCGGCGGCTATAGCGGCTACGGTATTAGACCTACGTCAGGACGTGGCTACAATTGATTTCTCCAACTCGCTAAGGGGCGGGACGTCGGCGATGAAGGCAGCTATGGATGCCATCAATGCCGACTCAGCCGGCTCCATTATGGTATGTGCTGCCGATGCTCGGTTGGGGATGCCTCATGGAGCCCAGGAAATGGACTTCGGTGACGGTGCGGTGGCTATTATGTTAGGCAACGATGGCGTTATCGCAGCCATTGAAGGTACCTATAGTATAATGGATGAAATAATTGACGTGTGGCGACCAGATAACGATACCTTTGTTCACTCTTGGGAGGAACGTTTTATCCGGGAAAAGGGTTATAACCGGGTTGTTCCCGCGGCGGTTTCCGCTGCGCTAAAAAAATACAGTCTCACTCCGCAGGATTTTACTAAAGCTGTCTTTTATGCCCACAATCCTAGTTTGATGACTTCAGTAGCTAGGCAGCTGGGGTTTGATAGCAAGACTCAAGTTCAGGATATCCTATCCGCTGAGATGGGGAATACTGGTGCTGCCCTTTCTCTGATGCTACTGGTAGCGGCACTGGAAGAAGCCAAGGCTGGAGATAGGATTCTTCTGGTCAGTTATGGCGATGGCTGTGATGTGTTAATATTGCGTGTTACTGAGGATATTGAGAAGGTAAAAGATAGGCGAGGTATAAAAGGGCACTTGGCATCTAAGCTAGAGCTTGATAATTATCAGAAGTACCTTGAGTGGCGGCAGATTATTCATGTCGAAACTACATTACGTCCCGGTCCTGACCAGCCGTCAGCGGTGGCGTTGCTTAGAGACCGCAAGTACGGACTGGCTATGTATGGTGTTAAGTGCAAGGTGTGTGGTACTCCCCAATTCCCGCGGGAGCACGTGTGCGTAAATTGCGGCACTAGGGATCAGTTCGAAGATTACTGCTTTGCCGATAGGAAAGGTGTTCTGATTACTTTCTCTCAGGATAGTTCCTGGGCTGGGGTTAGTTTGGATGTGCCGGTAACGGTGACGGCGGTGGACGTTGAGGGTGGGGGTAGAATTATATGTGACATGACTGACCGAGACCCTGAGCAGGTGAAAGTAGGCATGCCGGTGGAGATGACCTTCAGGAAGCTACGTCGCGTGGGTGGCGTCAATAACTACTGGTGGAAATGCCAGCCAGTAAGAGGTTGAGTACTACGGGGGTAAGCAAGATAAATGGAGAGCATTAGAGACAAAGTGGCCATAATCGGTATGGGTTGTACCAAGTTTGGTGAGAACTGGGATGAAAGTACTCAAGATATGTTGGTTGAGGCAGCTTATGAGGCCTTTGAGGACGCTGGGATAGATCCTCAAAAAGACCTTCAAGCGGCATGGTTTGGGACAGTATGGGGAGCTGGCACCGGATTGGTTTTGGCCCGGACATTACAGTTGCCTTATTTACCCATCACCAGAGTAGAGAACCTCTGTGCCACCGGTTCAGAGGCACTGAGAAATGCCTGTTATGCTGTAGCTGCTGGCGTTTATGATATAGTATTGGCCATCGGGGTCGAGAAGCTAAAGGATGGGGGTTACGGTGGTCTACCGCCCATAACAGCTCCCATGGCGACCGGTGACGTACAGCATTCTTACCGAAGCAGTACCTTTACCTCTCCAGGTCGGTTTGCCATGATGGCTATCCGCTATTTCGAAAGGTATGGGCTGAGCCCGGAACAGGGCAAGGAAATGATTGCCCGGATTGCGGTGAAAAACCACCATAACGGTAACCTTACCCCTAAGGCGCACTTCCATCGAGAGATAACCTTGGAGCAGGCAGTCAATGCCCCTATAGTTGCCTGGCCCCTGGGGCTTTTCGATTGTTGCGGTGTAAGCGATGGGGCTGCGGCAGCTATTGTATGCCGGGGTGATATGGCCAAGAATTTCAGGACTGACCCGGTCTATGTTAAGGCACTGCAAATCTGTGCCGGGCCTTATGAAGGTGAGTTAAGCCAAAAGTATGATTTCACTCATGTGGAGGAGACGTATATTGCTGGTCAGAGGGCATATGCCGAGGCTGGGATAAAGGACCCACGGAAGGAGATAAGCATAGCCGAGGTACATGATTGCTTCACTATTACCGAAGCCGTAATTTATGAGGACTTACAATTTAGCCCTAGAGGCGGGGCTAAGGAGGATATTGAAGCCGGTACTTTTAAATTGGATGGGGAACTACCGGTCAATACTGACGGTGGCTTGAAGTGTTTTGGTCATCCCATGGGTGCTACTGGACTGAGGATGATGTATGAGGTATATAAGCAAATGCAGGGGAAGGCTAGTCCCCGTCAGGTTAAGGACCCCAAACAGGGTTTGACCCACTGCTTGGGTGGGGTTCCGGGAGGAGGTATTATTAGCGTTCTTATTGCTGGTGCAGAAAAGGGCTAATTTAGATATTTTAATATTCCTGAGACAGCTGGTGCCGATTAGGGCTTAAATTGATGTGCCTGCCGAGGAAAAATGCAATTTTGCAGTGTCCTTGTGCGATGGCGCAAGGACGTTTTAGTTTAGGTGAATGCTTACCTGAGTTAGGAGGTGCCGAGAATGCCTAGAGAAAAAAAGGTGCAAATCATTGATAATCTAAAAGACCTTGTTGCTAAGTGTAACATTGGTATCTTAACCGACTACCGAGGGCTATCGGCGTCCGAGATGACTATTTTGCGCCGCCGACTTCGGGAGTTGGGGGTTGACTATAAGGTAGTAAAAAACACGCTGGCTCGGTTTGCTGTAGAAAGGGCGGATAGGGACGAATTGGTTAATCTCTTTGAGGGTCCCATTGCCATCGCCTTTGGCTATGGAGATATAACTGAGCTTGCTCGAGCCCTTGACGACTATATCCGCACCTCAAAAACAAGTCTGAGTATTAAGGGGGGCTTTTTAGCCAATAGGCTACTTACTTTAGAGGAGGTGACGACCCTTTCTAAACTGCCGTCAAGGGAGATATTATTAGGTAAGGTTCTGGGTGGGATGCAAGCTCCCACCTTGGCTTTACTTGCTTGTCTCACCACTCCTATGAGAGGAATCATAGGAGTGTTACAAGCTAGAATTCAACAACTGGAGGCGAAGTAAAATGTCAGAAGAAGAGAAGGAAGTTAAAAGCGAGACTCCTGAAGAAACAATCGAGAGCAAGGAGCAGCCACCGGCACCACAGGCAGTAAAAAAGCCTAAGAAAGCTGATGCAGCCGCTAGCGAGCAGTCGGCTCCAGCTAAAGCGGAGAAGGCGAAGAAGCCAGCAGCCATTGAGGAGATAATGACTGCCATAAAGAATATGACTGTACTGGAACTGGCGGAGTTAGTAAAGGCTTTGGAGGCTGAGTTTGGCGTTAGTGCTGCTGCCCCGGTGGTAGCAGCAGCCCCATCCGCTGAAGCTGCGGCACCTTCTGCTGTTGAGGAGAAGACAGAATTTAATGTCATTCTCAAGGAAATAGGTTCTAATAAGATTAGTGTAATTAGAGCCGTTCGTGAGTTGACCCCCCTAGGGCTGAAGGAGTCTAAGGACTTGGTAGAGAGCGCCCCTACGGCAGTGAAGGAAGGGATTAGCAAGGATGAGGCAACCGTCGCCAAAGAGAAACTGGAAGCGGCTGGGGCTACTGTTGAGATTACTTAACACCACTTGAAAATAGTGTTAAAAACCCATATAGTTATCAGTGAGCAGCCCTCCCACAGGGAGAAGTTTGAATATGCCACACCAGGATTGGTTGATACTCATGGTCATGGGTGGTTTGTTTATCCTCCTCGGTTTGGGTGTCATTTTCTGGGGCAGGCGTGAGGAGAAACACTACTTCGATTCAATTTCCACCCGCACTGATGTTAGAGAGTATATGGAACATTGGCCACATCGCCCTGAGCCTGGGGGGTTAAAGATAGGGGGTTGGATAGCCATTGCTCTCGGCTTGTGTATGCTGGCTCTGGGTGTCGCCTTTTTGTTTTGGAAGTAAAAGTTATGACTGAAGGGCTGTTAGCTGCCGACGAAGTAGAGAGGATAGGCCTGGAATTTATTAAAGGTACATATTATCGGGGGACGGTCACCATTAACCAAACAACGCTAGTTACCGAAGGCACCTTCCCAGTGTATCACCTGGAGGGGAGTATTAAAATACCGTCTCGCAATCCGCTGGGGAGGCTAATCTCTCAGGATTCGCCCTACACTTTTAATATGCAGGTACATGCTCTGGAAGGTAGTATACTGGACTACGATGTAAGATAATAAGGATAAGTTTATACATCCTTCTTGGTCTGTACTGGAGGGCTTCAGCCAGATGATGGGCTTTAATTATATCGGCATTTGCCAGGTCGGCAATGGTGCGACCCAGTTTGAGGATGCGGTGGAAGGCTCGGACGGAAAGGTAAAGCTGTTTCATGGCTGCCTTGAGCAGGCTCTGGGCTGATTCTTCTGTCTGACCAAATTCCCTTACCCAGATATCAAATCTAAGCTAAATTACTACGGTGATGATAAGGAATGTTAAAAACAGAATTAATGATGAAGGGAAAGTATCGTGCGGGTAAAATGACTAACGAAAATCATTGTTAGTAAAGGGAGAAGTAGCTTCACCGGTTCAGCCATAGGCTATAGGCTGACCACATCAACAAGGTAGATGCCTAATACATAGTCATCTCTGCTAAACAGCCTGACCTATATATACTAGAACCACCTCACGGTCGGTGCAACCGTATATATAGTTACCTTGGGCTCGTCCTCCAACAGAGTCTTTGCCTCTTTGAGTAGCCCTTGCCTTATCCTTGACTTTTCCCATTCCGTCCAGTCGTTGGCGCTTTGCCAAGTATATATTACCATAATGATAGGACCGACTTTCTCCCTAACGAAATTCTCGGCACCTACGAAGCCTGGATACTGCATAGCATGTGACCTGAGCTTGAGTAATATGGGCTGTATGTCCGCCCCCTTTTTAACTTTGTAGCCCA
>DUER01000141.1 GCA_011192075.1 Dehalococcoidia bacterium
CGCCCTTGATATGGAGGACAAACGGCAAAGGGAAACAATAAACCTTATCGCCTCGGAGAACTATGCTAGCAAGGCTGTGCTTGAGGCCCAAGGCTCTTCATTGACTAACAAATATGCTGAGGGTTATTCCCGGCAACGCTACTATGCTGGGTGTGAAAATATGGATGTGATAGAGAGCTTAGCTATCCAAAGAGCTACAGAGCTATTCCATGCTGAGCATGCTAATGTTCAGCCACACAGCGGGGCTCAAGCCAATATGGCAGCATACTATGCTTTACTGGAATACGGTGATACCGTTATGGGTATGAGCTTAGCTCATGGTGGTCATCTGACTCATGGTGATAAGGTGAGTTTCTCGGGAAAGTCGTATACCTTCATCCCTTATGGGGTTAATCGGGAAACAGAAAGGATGGACTATCAAGAGGTGGAGAGACTGGCCAAAGAGCATAAACCCAGACTGATTGTGGCTGGGGCCAGTGCTTACCCTAGAATTATTGACTTTGAGCGTTTTCGGTATATCGCTGACCTGGTGGGAGCAAGGCTTATGGTTGATATGGCTCATATTGCTGGTATGATAGCTGCGGGTTTACACCCTACTCCTGTGCCCTATGCTGACGTGGTAACCTCAACAACGCATAAGACACTACGTGGCCCACGAAGCGGGTTCATTTTGTGTCGGAGTGAGCTAGCTCATTCAATAGATGAGGCTGTTTTCCCTAGAATGCAGGGGGGTCCTCTGATGCATGTCATTGCGGCTAAGGCGGTTTGTTTTCGTGAAGCTCTGCAACCCAGCTTTGTTGATTATCAACGGGCTGTATTGGACAATGCCCTGGTTCTTTCCAGCGAGCTACAACGCCTAGGTCTGCGCCTTATATCGGGTGGAACTGACAATCATATGGTTTTAGTAGACCTCACTGAAACAGGGGTCACTGGCAGAGAGGCTGAAGAATCTTTAGAGGCGACGGGCATTGTGGTTAATCGGAATTCTATTCCCTTTGACCCTCGCCCACCCAGGGTAACCAGTGGCATCAGAGTAGGCACACCAGCCGTAACCACACGCGGCTTTGGTAAGGGGGAAATGAAACGTATTACCTCACTAATTATGAAAGTAATCAGTAATATTGGTAACCTGGATGCTCAGAGCCAAGTGAAAGAAGAAGTCAGCCAGCTATGCTCTCGCTTTCCAGTAAGTTAATTGATGGCTGAGATTATCTAATAACCCTATCCCCGTTAAGCACCCGGAAAAAACGACAATTATTCTGGGAACCCGCTTTATCCCCTTCCCTTTTCAAAGGGAAGGGGATAAATAATTTCCTTGCATGGGATTAAGGGGGTGAGGTTAGAAGGCAATAGTGATATAATGTATGTGATATGGATTAAAGGTTGTATTTTTAAAGGGGGGATAGTTAAATGGATGAGATGAAGGTATTTACTGGTAATGCCCACCCCGCTTTAGCCCAGGCGGTCGCTGAATATCTGGATATACCTTTAGGTAAGTGCCAGGTCTTTGAGTTCAGTAATGAGAATATCTTTGTTCGTATCCTAGAAAATGTCCGCCAACGAGATGTCTTTGTTGTTCAGCCCCTCTGCTCCCCGGTCAACAATAACTTAGTTGAGCTATTGATTATGCTTGATGCCTTCAAGAGGGCATCAGCTGAGCGTATTACTGCTGTGGTTCCTTATTATGGCTACGCTCGCACTGATAAGAAAGACCAGCCCCGGGTGCCAATAACGGCCAGGCTAGTGGCCGACCTAGTCACTGTGGCTGGTGCCAATCGATTGCTGACCGTTGATTTGCATGCAGCGCAAATCCAGGGCTTTTTTAATATACCTGTTGACGAACTGACTGCACTTTATCTGTTTGGTCGCTACTTTGCCAAGAGGAGCTTCAACAACTTGGTGGTAGTGGCTACTGATATTGGTATTACCAAGCGGGCGCGAGACCTAGCCACTAAGCTTAATGCTCCACTGGCTATTATGGAAAAGAGGCGGCTAGGTAATACTGCCCAAACTGAGACGCTGAATGTTATCGGTGATGTGGAGGGCAAGGTAGCCCTCATTGTGGATGATGAAATAGACTCTGCTGGCTCTCTGGTAAATACTGTCTCTGTTTTAGCGGAGCGAAGAGTAAAGGAAACATATGCCTGTTGTACCCACCCCATATTCTCTGGTCAAGCTATCCAGAGGATAGCTTCAAGCCCGGTGAAGGAGGTGGTAGTCACTGACACCGTCCCGGTTACCGGTGAAAAGAAATTAGATAAGATTACTGTTTTGCCTATAGCTCCGCTACTGGGTGAAGCCATTCGTCGCATTCATACGGGGCAATCTATAGGAGCTATGTTTGAGGAATAAGGAACAAATGGTTGAGGTATATCGGGCGTCAGGAGACATGCAAGCCCAGGTAATTAAGGGCCTGCTTGAGAGCTATGGAGTACCTTGTCTCCTGAGGTCAGACGCAGCTCATTCAGTTCACGTGCTTACCGTGGATGGAATGGGCGAGGTCAAGATTATGGTTTGGGAGTCAATGTCAGAGAAAGCCAAGCGACTAATTGTGGGGTAAGGTCATGGTTAAATGGCTAGGTGGACTTATTGATTCTAACGAGAAAGAGCTGAAGCGCCTACAGCCATTAGTAAGCAGGATAAACGAACTGGACTCTGAATTTGAGCGCCTCAGTGATGCTGAGCTTCGTGCCAAGACTGACGAATTTAAGACTCGGCTTATAGATGGTAGCTCGCTTGATGAGCTTCTGTCCGAAGCCTTTGCTGCCGTTCGTGAAGCTGCCAAGCGGACTATAGGTCAGCGCCATTTTGATGTGCAGTTAATGGGGGGTGTTGTCCTTCATCAAGGCAAAATCGCTGAGATGAAAACCGGTGAGGGTAAGACTTTGGTGGCTACTCTCCCCCTCTACCTGAACTCCCTTGCCGGTCAGGGCTGCCACCTGGTTACGGTTAATGATTACCTGGCCCGGCGAGACCCCTACTGGATGGCGTCTATTTATCATGCCCTGGGGGTAAGTGTGGCTAGTATTTATCCCCAGCAGACCCCGGATGAACATACCCCTTCCCGTCTTTATGACCCCGGCTTTGATTCAGGAGATCCGCGGTGGCAGCATTTTCGCCCCGTCTCACGCCGTGAGGCTTATCAGGCTGATATTACCTATGGCACTTGTAGCGAGTTCGGTTTTGACTATTTGCGGGACAATATGGTTGTTGACCTTTCTCGCTGCGTCCAGCACCAGCTAAACTACGCCATCGTTGATGAGGTAGATAACCTCCTTATTGATGAGGCACGCACCCCGCTTATTATTAGCGCCCCAGATGAGGAGGCGGGACGTAACTATGAGTTTTTCGCTCGGCTTGTCCCCCGCCTGCGTCATGGCGAGGACTATGTACTAGATGAAAAGGAACGGAGTGTAAACCTGACCGATGCCGGTATTAGCAATGTAGAAAGGATGCTAAAGCGGGATGGGGTACTAAAGGCACCCAATCTCTATGACCCGTCAAACTCCGCCCTGCCCCGCTACCTGGAAAGTGCCCTTAAAGCTCATGTGTTATTTAAGAGAGACCGTGAGTATATGGTCAAAACAGTTGACCCAGCTAAAGGTCCTGAGGTGATTATCGTTGATGAGTTCACCGGCAGGGTAATGGTTGGTCGGCGCTACTCCGAGGGACTGCATCAGGCAATAGAGGCTAAGGAGCATGTCAAGGTTCAGCGGGAAAGCCAAACCCACGCTACCGTTACCATCCAGAACTACTTCCGCATGTATGACAAACTAGCCGGGATGACCGGCACTGCTGCTACTGAGGGTGAGGAGTTTCATAAGATATATAAGCTCGAGGTGGTGATTATCCCTACCAATGAGCAAATGATTCGTGTGGACGCCACTGACCAGATTTACAAGGATGAAGCGACTAAATTCCGGGCGATAGCACGAGAGATTGAGCAACTTCACCAAGAAAAACGACCAGTGCTGGTGGGTACTGTCTCTATCGAGAAGTCGGAACACCTAAGCGACATGCTGAAGAAGCGGGGGATACCATATCAGGTGCTTAATGCCAAGTATCATGAGAAGGAAGCTAGTATTATTGCTCAGGCGGGGCAGCCTGGGGCGGTAACTGTTGCCACCAATATGGCTGGGCGTGGCGTTGATATTATATTGGGTGGAAATCCTGAAGAGAGAGACGATGAGGAATGGCAGCGGGAGCATGATAAGGTGGTTGAGCTTGGTGGGCTTCATGTTATTGGCACTGAGCGCCACGATGCGCGGCGAATTGATAACCAGCTCCGGGGTAGAGCCGGGCGGCAGGGTGACCCGGGGAGTTCCCGCTTTTATGTGTCTTTGGAGGATGATATTGTGCGCCGCTTTGGCGGTGACCGAGTTAAGGGCTTTATGGAGTGGGCTGGTATGGGTGAGGATACCCCAATTGAGAATGTGTTGGTTAACAAAACTATTGGAAACGCTCAGGTTCGGGTGGAGGGCCATCACTTTGATATGCGTAAACACCTGGTGGAGTATGACGATGTAATCAATAAGCACCGGGAGCTTATCTATAGTGAGCGAAAGAAGATATTAAGCGGCACCGACCTTAAGGCGAATATTCTGTCAATGGTCGGGGAAGAGATACAGAGTATGGTGGCCGCCCACACTGGCAACGGGCATGGGTTTGACTGGGATATGGAGGGCTTAATGGCTGATGTTGCCACTGTTTTCCCCTTACCGCCAGCGCTCAATGTCAACGCACTCGCCGAGATGAAGCCGAAAGAGATTGAAGAAAGATTGATTGAAGGGGCTGAGGCTTTGTATGAAGAGCGGGAGCAGGAGCTAGGTTCAGATAATATACGGGTACTGGAGCGTCTGGTAATGCTTCGCACCATGGACAACCTGTGG
The DNA here is from genome assembly GCA_011192075.1 of Dehalococcoidia bacterium. Taxonomy (GTDB): domain Bacteria; phylum Chloroflexota; class Dehalococcoidia; order Dehalococcoidales; family S120; genus S120. Next base: position 4,890 of record DUER01000141.1, read on the forward strand.
GTAGAGCACCTGACAGCAATGGAGTATATGCGCCAGGGGATAGGGCTACAGGCAGCGGGTCAGCGAGACCCGCTGGTAGCCTATAAGCGGGAAGGGCATAATCTGTTTCAGAACCTTCTGGGCACTATCCAGCATGATGTAGCCCACACCATATATCACGTGGGTATCGTCAGGCAGGAAGCGCCTCAAGGAGCCCCAGTGGCAGCTCAGGCTGACGCTGGTAGCAGTAAGAGAAAGTTAAAGGTTGGCGGTAGGAAGGTAGGGCGCAACGATCCCTGCCCCTGCGGCAGCGGCAAGAAATATAAACACTGCTGCGGGAGGTAGCAAGGGAGGCTCACTATGATGGAAGCTCATCTGGACATTGTTACGGCTGCGGTACATTCTGGCCTGAGTGAGAGCCAGGAGTAGATGACTAGGCACATTATGGGAGCTATCGAAAATCACAATGTGGATGTGCTAGCCTACCCTAGCTGTCACCTGTTAACGGGTAGAAGGTCGGTGGCGGTAGATATGGAGGCTGTGTTCTGGGCAGCAGCTAGGACTAATACTATACTCGAAATCAACGCTGTGCCTAGTCGACTCGACCTGAAAGATATCCATGCCTATCGGGCAAGAGAGATAGGGGTAAAACTAGTAATTAACACTGATGCTCACAACGCTGAGCACCTGAGCTTTATGCGTTTTGGGGTGGGGGTAGCAAAGCGGGGTTGGTGTCAGGCACAGGACATGCTAAATACCAAACCGTTGGGTGAAATAATTACCTGTCTTAAGTTACGAGGTTAAGGTATAAAATGACCGAATTGGATAACCGGTTACCATCTTCTCAGTTGACCCCGGTAGGAGATACTGAGGCAATAAGGTATCTAGAGCAGGCTGTTACTAGTAGTAAGCACTGGTATATCGCTCTACTTGAGGCTATCGGGTTATGGACTACTGCTGAGGAGACCCGTAACAGGCGCACCTATCGCTACCTTATTGACGGAGAAGCCTTCGACTGGTTGCTTCTAGCTGAGCGCTTGTGCTGGGCGGTAGATGGCTTATTGCCCCATGATGAGAAGATTGCCCTCCTTTTTTATGGCCAGCCACCACTTAGCCTGTCTAAAGGAAAATTCAAAGAGCTTATCGGTAGTGGTAAGTATCATCAATATCTAAACTATTTTTATGGTATTACCGTGGAGGCGACTTTAATCCTGGCGGTGCAAGATGAGGTGCGTAAGGAGAGGCGTATCTGGGGCTACAATGGAGAGCATGACACGGTTAATGAGGTTTATCACCGAATTTATGGGGCTACTAAAGCTATATTACTTAAGCGTTTTAGGCATGAGCAGAATTATCCTCAACTTAAGTCTATCAGTCTAACCGAGCTAAAGGAGTTTACCTACTGGCTATTTAAATACCGGCTAAAGCAGTGTGATAAGGCAAAGGTGGCTAGCGATACCAAGAAGGCACTAGACTGGTTAAATAACAATGGCTTGTCTAAGCGGCTAGACCAGCCTGATTTTAATCTAGAATTTATCGATATATGACCTTCTACGCTCAGGTAGCTACGTCTTCTGAGCCTCTTTCGGCGCTCTCACCAGGAGTATCGGCTTAGTTACTCCCTGTAGTACCCGGTCGGTAACACTGCCGAAAGCCCATCGACTAATACCTGAGCGTCCGTGCGTTGACATAGCAATCAAGTTAGCGTTGATTTCGTCAGCGACTCTAATAATCTCGTCAGCAGCAATGCCAATTCCTACCTTAATCTTAACCGTAGCTCCTTTACTTTCTAGACCTCTACTAGTCTTCTCAAGGTAGTCTAGGGCTTTCTTCCTGTTTATCTCCAGCTCCTGCTCAGTGTAGGGAATCTGGAGACCTGCCTCTCCAGCGACAACGAAGTGAGTCAACGATGATACTACCTGAAGGAGAGTAATTTCTACCTTTGACCCTGGTAACAGCTTGGACACTAGGTCCTCAACTAAGGGCAAGGCAGCCTCACCTACTCTAGAGCCATCCAATGGAAGGAGTATTATCTGCTCCATTTCCCCCCTTAAAAATTGATTTTTTGTTTGAGTCTTTCTAATTTATCGGTTAAAGTATGGAGCTTCTGGCGTTCCTTGTCAACCACAGCCGCTGGTGCCCTGGTTAGAAAGGCTTTGTCCTTGAGCAAGGCTTCAAGTCGAGCCGCTTCTGCTTGACTTTGCTTTATCTCTTTTAGTAGCCGTTGCTTCTCTGTCTCCAGGTTAACCATGCTTTCCATTGGTATCCTAACTATTACAGCATTTGAGAGCACTAGCAGTAGATCACTTTCCTTTGATGGGATTCCTTGCGAGACTGCCTGTTGGATATCGTGGTAAGTAATCGGCATTGCCTTAGCTAGGGTCTGGATAGTCTGTGAATAGGGAGTAATGGCTGATTTAAGCTCGCCAGCATAGATTTGTGTCTCAACCCACTGGGCACTGTCCACTTTATATTGAGCCCGGGCATTGCGGATAGAACGTATTATTTCTATTACAGATTCCATCACTCTCTCCGCCTGTGAGTCAATAGCTGCGGCCTCAGCCTCAGGGTAAGTAGCTACCATTATTGACTCAGTTGCTTGCCAATCTGAAGGCAGCCGACTTTTGAGGTTTTGCCATAGCTCTTCAGTGACGAAGGGCATATAGAGGTGCAAGAGGCGAAGCGATGTCTCCAGAACATGAACCAGAACCGGGATGGGCGACAGGGTCTCCGTACCAGACCGAAAGCGAATTTTGGCCATTTCAATGTACCAGTCACAGAAGTCACCCCACAGGAACTCATAGATGTACCGTTGAGACTCCCCGAACTGGAACTGTTCCATTAGACTGGTTACAGTGGATATGGTGCGACTCAAGCGGCTTAGAATCCAGCGGTCTTCCACAGGAAGCAAGTGCCACTGAATTTTCATATCGGTGCTCCTTGGTTCAATGCTCCCGACTACGAATCGAGTGGCATTCCACAGCTTGTTGGCAAAGTTGCGACCTGCTTCCAGCCTTGATTGGGTTAGCTTGATGTCGTTTCCCGGCGATGTACCCGTAGATAGAGCAAAGCGCAGGGCATCGGTGCCATATTGCTCCAGGGTGTCAATGGGATTAAGCACATTGCCCTTAATCTTGCTCATCTTCTCCCCCTTTTCGTCCCGCACCAAACCATGAAGATAGACAGTGCTGAAGGGAATATCACCCGTATCCTCCAGTCCCATCATGATCATTCTGGCCACCCAGAAGAAGAGGATATCATAGCCGGTTTCCATTACTGTGGTTGGATAGAAGTAACGCAGCTCCTCGGTATCATCAGGCCAGCCCAGGGTGGAGTGAGTCCACAGTGCTGAGCTAAACCAGGTGTCCAGAACATCTGGGTCTTGCTCTATATTAGTTGAGCCGCAATGATGACAAGATTTAGCCGTCTCAATAGTTACTGTTTGCTGACCACAGTTCCGGCAATACCACACCGGAATTCTGTGTCCCCACCATAGCTGTCGACTGATGCACCAATCACGAATATTCTCCATCCAGTTAAGGTAAACTTTGGTAAAGCGCTCCGGGATAATGGTAATTCGCTTATCCAGAACCGCCTGGATAGCTGGTTGAGCCAAGGGTTGGGTGTTGATGAACCACTGTTTGCTGGCAATCGGCTCGATAACCGTCTGGCAACGGTCGCAGTGTCCCACTGAGTGGGTGTAGGGCTCAACCTTTATTAGAAGCCTATCCTTTTCCAAATCGGACAGGATAGCCTGACGGCAGGAGAAACGGTCAAGCCCGGTATAGGGTCCGGTATTTTCATTCATGGTACCATCTGGGTTAAGTATATTTATCAGGGGTAGTCCCTGCCGCTGAGCCACCTCAAAGTCCATCGGGTCATGGGCTGGGGTAATTTTAACTGCCCCGGTGCCAAAGGTAATATCAACCGCCTCGTCAGCCACGATTGGTATTATTCGGTTCACGGCGGGGAGGACAGCCTTTTTACCGAGTATAGTCTTGAACCGCTCATCCTTGGGGTTGACGGCGACTGCAGTATCGCCAAGTATGGTCTCAGGTCGAGTAGTGGCTACAGTAACAAAATCCTTGTCGCTTTCAGCCAGAGGGTAGCGCACATAGTACAGGTGTCCCTGTATATCCTTATGGGCTACTTCGAGGTCGGAGAGGGCGGTAGCACAACGGGGGCACCAGTTGATAATCCGTTCACCACGGTAGATTAATCCTTTTTCGTAGAGACGGACGAAGGTAGTGCGTACTGCCCGGCTCGGTCCCTCATCTAAGGTAAAGCGCTCCCGGCTCCAGTCGCAGGAGGTGCCCAGCCTCTGGTGCTGCTTAGCTATCCTCTGCCGGCATTCTTCTGCCCACTGCCTCATTCTCTCCAGGAATTTATCTCTGCCCAACTGGTGTCGGTCTAGCCCTTCTTGAGCTAATAGTTGCTCCACCACTACCTGAGCTGCAATACCAGCATGGTCAATGCCGGGGAGCCACAGAGTAGGGTCGCCCTTCATCCGATGCCAGCGGGTCATTATGTCCTCTAATGTAGCTGTTAAGGCATGCCCGAGGTGAAGCTCACCGGTAACATTGGGCGGGGGCATGATGATGACAAAGGGCTTCTTTTCCGGGTCTATCTTGGGCTTAAAGTAGCCCTTCTCCAGCCAGAATTGATACCACTTGGTCTCAACCTTACCTGGCTCATAGGCTTTGGGCATTTCATATTGAACACTCGGTGCCTCTGTCATGCTTCCCTTTCTAGAAATTAGTCAACAACCTCACCCCCTTAATCCCCCTCTCCATGAGAAGGGGAGGGGGAGGGATTCTGGAGAGGGAGCTTCGCCTCCTCTTATCTTAGCTCCCATTACTTCTAAAGGAGGTTAGAGGTTAATTTGCTGAACAATCCCTTGTTACTGTTTTAAGAAATCAACACGATATGTCTTCATTGCTTCGATAGGTCTAATTCTAACTTTGTCGCCTTCTCTAACTTGATATGCCGTGAACCACTCCCCAAGAGCAAATTCGTAGTACTTGGGATTGAAAATACGGTGAATGGCATTTTCATCGGAGTTTAATTCAATTTTTGTATAGAAGTCTGGAAATAAATGCCATTTTTCTTTTGGGATGTGGATATTACTATTATGCTCTATATGGGAACGCATCACGATGATTTCTACACTGTTCACAGCACTCTGGCCCCCTTATTTAGTAGCCCCACCACCTTGTCCAGTATCTTATCCGCTACTTCCCTTTTAGTTATCAGGGGCAGGCTTTCTACTTTGCCGTCTCGGTCAATCAGGGTTACTTTGTTGGTATCGCTGCCGAAGCCACCGGTTGGGTCGGTAATATCGTTAGCCACGATGAGGTTCAGTTGCTTCCTCTCCAGCTTTTGTCGGGCATTGGCTACTATATCCTCGCTTTCAGCGGCAAAGCCGACCCTCAGGAAATTACCTTTAATTTCAGCCAGAATATCTGGGGTTCTCACCAGCTCCAGGGTCAGGCTGGTGGTTTCCTTTTTAATTTTAGATTCGGCTACAGTCTTCGGCTGGTAATCGGCTACAGCGGCGGCCATAATCAGGACATCGGCTTGAGCTGCTACCTTATCCACCGCCTCTTTCATCCCGGCAGCGGTTTTAACCGGGACAACATCTATGCCTACCGGCTCGGGAAGGGAGACGGGGGCAGTAATTAACGATACGGCGGCTCCTCTATCTCTGGCTGCCTCAGCTATAGCGTAACCCATTTTGCCTGATGAGCGATTCCCAAGATGACGGACAGGATCAATGGGCTCCTGAGTGCCACCAGCAGTAACCACAATGCGTTTACCGGCTAAGTCTTTACTTCTACCCAGTACCTGCTTTATGGTGCCTATGATTCTCTCAACCTCAGCTATACGCCCTAAGCCTACTTTACCTGAGGCGAGACGACCGTAGCCGGGCTCAACAATAGTGAAGTCTCTGGCTTTGAGCTTGACCAGGTTTTCTTGGGTTATCGGGTTCTGGAACATATTACTCTCCATAGCTGGGGCTACAATAATCGGTGCTTTAGTTGCCAGCACTGTGCAGCTAAGCATATCGTCAGCGATACCGGCGGCAACTTTAGCAATGATGTTAGCAGTAGCCGGGGCAATAACCAACACATCAGCCGCCTCGGCTAGGGCTACGTGCTCAATACTGAACTCAGTGGTTGATTCAAACATGTCGGTTACTACCGGTCTGCTGGTAATGCTGCGCAGGGTTAGCGGAGTTATGAACTTGGTAGCCGACTCGGTCATGACTACTTCAACCTTAGCCCCAGCTTGGGCTAATTTACTGGCAATGTCGGCTGCCTTATAAGCAGCTATGCTCCCGGTTACACCCAATACTATCGTCTTATTAGCTAGCATCATTGCCTCCTTATCAAGCTAGGCTTTGTTCATCTGGTAGATGAGTCTTAGCCCAATCAACGTCAAATTGGGGTTTACTATATCAATTACTGATGTTTCTTTAGCTATGAGTTCAGCGTAGCCTCCGGTAGCCACTACCTTGGCTTTTTCCTCTATTTCCTCTAATTCCTGTTGGATACGAGCTACCACACCTTCAATTAGTCCAACATAGCCGAAAATAATCCCTGATTGTATGGCGGTGATAGTATTGGTACCAATGGCGTGTTTGGGCCGAGCCAACTCTATTCGGGGAAGCATGGCTGCCTGTGTAAATAGAGCCTCAGCAGCGGTAGCTATACCGGGGGCGATAGCCCCTCCCAGGTAGTCGCCGTCTTTGGATACGGTGTCAAAGGTAGTGGCTGTGCCTAGGTCAGCGATGATTACCGGTCCACGATAAAGGTGGTGAGCAGCGGCGGCATTGGCAATACGGTCAGTACCAACCTCTCTGGGGTTGTCCATCCGGATACGTACCCCGGTCTTAACCCCAGCCGCTACGACCAGTGGTGAGATCTGGAAGTAATGCTGAGATAGCCGCTCAAAGGTAGCTGTCAGCGGTGGGACCACGCTACACATAGCTATCCCCTTAATATCAGAAGCGTCTAGACCTTTATAGTGCAGTAGGTCAAGCATCAAGATGGCGTACTCGTCTGACATGCGGTGAATAGCCGTAGCCATGTGCCAGGTAGCACGAAGCTCTTCCCCTTCAAAAACCCCTAAAGTAGTATCGGTATTTCCAATATCAATCACTAGTAGCATTTTTATCTAGCTCTACCCTCAAAGTATTTGAAGTGTAACAATATCTCACACTATGGTCAAATTTTTACAAATTTCCCTAGTTTTTTGGTCATTGCTTGCCAGTGGGTTCCTCTCCAGTAGATTCGGTGGCAGGCAGGACACTCCACATATTGGCTCTGTGTTTGGAAAACATAAGGTGGCACCAGGTCTTTTACCTCCTGTTTATTACTCATTACCAAGGGTTGGTTGCACTCCAGACAGATGGTGAATGGTCTAAACAGGCAATCTAGGTTTAGGGTGTCTATTACCTGATGCATTTGCAGCTCGGGGTTATCACTCTGAATGAGGATGGACTTGAGCTTGCCATTGGTTATTACCCGTCTTTTCATAATCTGCGTGTCTCTGGTTAGTATCACTCTTCCTTCGGCTAGAGCGGTAGCAATCATATTGGAGTCATTGCGACTGCTAAAAAACAGGGTATTATACCCCATTATCCTCAGCCACTTGGCTAGCTTGCCCACATTGTGGTCAACTATAAATTTGAGCTCGCTTATTAACCTCACCCCCTTTAGGTTCCTATAAACCAAGTAACCTCGTATAATTCTTCATTAACTATACCCAGCTATCTGTCGTCTGGCTCCCTACTGAACCGACGCAGACTAGCCAGTAGCCGTGGTGCCAGATATTGCCTTCTCTTTGGGTCATAGGCATAATGAAGGCTACCAATTTCAGGCTTGATTTCCACCGGACAGTTAAAGGTGTACTCAAGGTTCTGTTTTAGTATTTCCAGTATTTGGCTGTCAATCTGAGCCAGAGGTCTAAGGATTATTCTCTGCCCCATCCCATGTCCTGCTAAAACGTTAGCTTTAAGGAGATTATACTATAATTTGAGGGACTCGGTGGCTTTTAGCCAGTGTAGCAACTCTTCCAGGACGTCCTGGTAATTGGTTCTGGTTACAGTTACCAGATTTACTTGAGGCTGGCGTTTGATGGCATCTGCCCATGGATTAGGGTTGAGCATGATGGTGCCTAGAATTAGCTTCCCGCTGTCAATCATCTGGGAAACAGCTCTCCTAAAGTCAGTCGAAAAAAGCTCCATCTTCCCAATTTCGTCGATGACTACCAAATCACACTGCTGGACTGCGTTGTGGAGAGCAGAAACACCGACTCGGTCTAAGCTATCAATGTTAACCCCATACTTACTTACCCGATATGGACTGTTAATATTAATGTGAGCCAGTATAACTTCCTGTCCATCCAGGGTAACCAGTCTGAAGCCCTGTCTTACTCCCTGACTCCGCATTTCTTCGGTGTAAAAGCCGCCAGCTTTGCCTCTCATTCCAGCTACTGCTTGTTTGATAAGGCTGGTTTTACCAGTCCCTGGTCTACCGGTGAGCAGGTACACTCGCTTCATAGCCTTCTATAGCTACGGCTATTTCTCGGCTGGAGTTGTCTGAGCCTTTTTCCGTACCTCTAGTTTCTTTCCCTTGCGCCGATGCTTAAGCGCGGCTATCCTTCTTCTCTTATTAATCCCTGTAAATGATAACCAAAATTAGCTTCTCCTGCTACCTTTGGCCTTGAACACCTCAACAAATTTGGCAAAAGAGCGGTCGTATGTTCTCTCCACCTCCGGGGGAAATACACAAGCCGGGAGCTCGTCATACTCCAGGTGATAGGCGATGCATTCACAGCACTTGCCCTTTCTGGAGCAGGGCTCATAGGTGCAGGAACATTTAGCTTTATTGTCCTCAATCTGGCATTCCATTTGATTTACACTCCAATACATACGATTATAAAAATACAGGAAACAATTCGTATCTAATTGGCGATTTGTATACAGCGTTATGTAAAGTTATAGCGTTTCCTAATCGTTACGGATAACTGAGCCAGCAGCTCCAGTGCCCGGTCGACCGCCTCTTCACTGGCTAGAGATGCCAGCCCGCAGCTAGGAGTAAGCAGCCCCTGCTCTAAGAGTTGCCTGAAGCGGATGCCCTTTCTGGTAAAGGGTGCCATTGCTTCCTCCAGGCGGTCTTTGAGGCTAGCTACCGACTCCTTAGCTAATGCCTCTTCATTATTGGGGACAATCCCCCAGGCAATAGCGCCCTTCCTGTCCAGGAATTTTTTTACTTCAGACGGGTAAAGGCTTAGCGACTGGGCATAATTATAGGTGTCAAAGCTCACTATATCAACACTGGTCTCAAGCAATACTGACCAGTCAGTATTGCCGCAGCAATGGACTCCCTTGAGTCCGGTAATGCCACTAAAGACCTCTTCCAGCAGACTGATAACTCTCTCCTTGGACAGGGGTACCGAGACTGAACCAAAGGCAGCCATGTATGGCTCATCGACGAAGATGATAGTATTGGGGCAGATTTGGCTTAGAGCTTTTTCCTGCCAGGCTGCTTTTAACCTTAGAAACCTAGGCAAGGCGTCACCGAGGACATCATCATAGATTATCGACCGGCGGCTGTCATCGGTTACGGTTAGCCCCCAGGTAACAGGTCCTGTTATTTGTCCCTTAACGGTTCGAGGTGAGAGAGTGGCTAGAGACAGGAAGCTATGGAGGCCAGTGGCATAATCGGGGCTAATGGGAAATTGGTCAGCATCATTTTCTAAATAAGCAGCATAAAGTTTTTCCAATGGCTTATTCAGGTCCTGGGAACGGTCAATATAGATGCTGTCCTCCTTGACTACCACACCGGGGAAGCCCTGGCTAAACTGGACATACATATTCTCCATATAGGAGCGTTTAGGTAGCTGGGGCCAGGCCGGGATGTCTTTTACATAGCGCAAGACCTGGGAACAGGCCGCTTGAGGGTCGGTATGAGGCATGGTACCGATAATAGTTGGCAGGCAGCCAAATTCTGTGTCGGGCATTTTGTCTCTAGCTATCTCCTAGGGTAAATACTTGCCTATAAGCAGGCCGAGCTTCTCTTTCTGTTCAGTGGGTATGACCGGCGGAGCGGTAACAATAGCCATCTTTAGAGCGGTAGCACAGGCACAGTGGCGCCTGTCTGGTATTTTGGACACTGCCAGCTTGATAATCTTCTTGGCGTTATCAAGGTTCTGGTACATGGTGCTGAGAATAACGTCTATGGTAATCGGCTCGGCGTGCTGCCACCAGGTATCATAATCAGTGATACAACCGATAATAGTGTAGCAGATTTCAGCTTCCCTTGCCAGCTTGGCTTCAGGCAGGGCGGTCATACCGATAATATCCGCCCCCCACGAGCGGTAGAGTCGCGATTCAGCCCGGGTGGAGAAGGTGGGACCTTCCATAACGACATAGGTGCCTCCCTGATGGACGCTGGCTCCCACCGCTTGGGCTGACTCAAACAGGATCTGGCTCAGTACCGGGCAGAAGGGGTCGGCAAAGGCAATGTGGGCGACGATACCCTCGCCGAAAAATGAACTTACCCGACTCCGGGTGCGGTCAATTAACTGGTCAGGGATAAGCAGGTGACCAGGCTTTAACTCTTTCTTAAAGCTACCGGCCGAGTTAATGGCGATGATGTGCTCCACCCCCAGCGACTTGAGGGCATAGATGTTGGCTCTTGAGGGAATTTCGGTAGGGGAGATACGATGCCCCTTGCCGTGCCTGGGCAGGAAGGCAATCCCCACCCCCTCCAGCCTGCCCACGACTATAGTGTCGCTGGGCTTGCCAAAAGGTGTATTTATGTCAACCTCTTCTATATCACTCATCCCCTCAATATCATACAGCCCTGTCCCGCCAATAACCCCTATTTTAGCCTGCGGCATTAAGCTACCTCCTCAAAGTTCTAATTTGGAACACAATATAAATGAATACTCCTACAAGACCAAGTCCAAATGTTACTATTGTAGATATTCGTGACCAAGTAAAAAATGCTTCATTTACTATTATGAGAACTGGGAATAGAATTCCTAGAACTGCTAAATAGCCTAAAACTGTCATCCCACACCTTAAATTTGGAGTGTAGCTAAAGTACTTCAGACGAGTTTCTAAACTATTAATCTCAGCCTTAAGCGACTCGACTTTGATTTGTCTTGACTAAGCTGATTTTTTCAAATCTCGCAGTTCTTCTTCTGTTAATCTGTCCTTTCTTTCTAATTTGAATGTTTTGTTAAAACCTTGGAGTTCAGCTTTCTTACCATATAAGCTGATTCAACAAACTCATCCTTTCAGCTCTTAACGATAGGATGCTATGGGTAATAAAACCACCTATTATAGCCACAATCGTTGCTGATGATTGAGCAATAGTGCTGTAAAGCCAACTCGGGTCTGTCATGCTATCACCCTCAGCCCATCCCCATAAGGCTCTTGCATTATCCCTCTTTCGGTGATGATGGCGGTGATGTAGCGGTAGGGGGTAATGTCAAAGGTGGGGTTTTGGGCTTGAGTTCCCTCGGGGGCAATGCTTACCCCCTGAATATGGGTTACCTCATCCGGGCTCCGCTGCTCAATGGGAATCTCGTCCCCTGAAGCCAGAGACAGGTCAATGGTAGTGGTTGGAGCCGCCACGTAGAACGGGATGCCGTTCTCCTTAGCCAGGACAGCTAAACTGTAGGTGCCAATCTTGTTGGCGGTATCCCCATTGGCAGCAATACGGTCGGCACCGACGATAACGCAGTTAACCTTCTCCAGACTCATGAAGTAGCCAGCCATAGAGTCGGTGATGAGGCGATACGGAATATTGGTCTTCTTTAGCTCCCAGGTGGTAAGCCGCGCCCCCTGAAGCAGCGGGCGGGTCTCAGTGACTAAGACCTTTATATTCTTACCTTGCTCCTCAGCCTTCTTGATTACCCCCAGGGCAGTGCCATAGCCCCCGGTAGCCAGAGCTCCAGTATTGCAATGGGTCAGGATGGTGAAGTTATCCTGGATTAACCCGGCGCCGTGCTGACTCAACTTCTCATCAGCCTCAACACCTTCGGAGTGTATTTTAATCGCTTCCTCAACCAGCGCCTGTTTAATTTGCCCTATATCTTGGCCACCAGCAACTACCTTCTGCATCCAGTCGATAGTCCAGAACAGGTTTCGGGCGGTGGGTCGGGTGGCGGCAATAGTGCCAACCACATCCTGGAACTTTTCCAGAAACTCCTCTTTGGAACTAGTTTCAATTTTTTGGACACCTAAAGCTATTCCATAGCCTGCAACAACTCCAATGGCTGGTGCCCCCCTAATTTTCAATTCTACGATGGCTGAGGCTATACTGGGGTAGTCGCTTAGCTCGAGATAAACCTCCTCGTGGGGAAGCTTGGTCTGATCAAGGATTCTGACCCTATCACCAAGCCATTCTACAACTTTCATAAACGTCTAGCTCCGCATACTCCTTCGGAACAGGAAAGTGCCGATGATAAAAATGCCTACTGCCCAGCCAACTAGGAAAAGAAAGTCAGTGCCGATTCCCTCCATGCCAACTCCACGGATAAGAACCCCCCGGGAGGCTTCAATAGCATGGGCATATGGAAAGGCACTAGCGATATCTCTGAGGTATGACGGCAACAATTCTATTGAGAACCAGCACCCGGAAAGCATCGCCAGCGGCATAGCGAATAGCCAACAAAGGGGCTCAGCCTGGTTTTCAGATTTGGAGAGCGAGGCAACAACCATACCGATGCCAATACTGCTCAGACCGGCAAGGAAGAAGACGAGAAATGCCAGCCAGAGGCTACCGACTATATCCACGCCGAAGCCATAGGCAGCGGCCATAAAGAGTATTATCTGGGCTATAGCGATGGCAACCAGGCATAAGGAATAGCCTGATAGGAAATCTAACGGTCTGGCCGGGGTAGTCAGCAGGCGGGACAGGAATCCCTTTTCCTTGTCCCTCACCATCACTCGGGCTGAGGTTGGTATAAGTATCAAAAGACCAAAGATTATTATCCCGGGTCCCATGAAATCAATAAAGGTAATCTCGGTCTCAATATGGATAGGATTAGCATTAACGGTTACCGGTACCTCAATACGGGCGAAGGAACGAGTGACAGTATTTACTATTGAAATGATTTGTTCTGATATCGTAATGTCACTTTCATCGTAGGTCATTTGCAGGATAACATCGGTTTCTTCACCCTGCCACTTCTGGGCTACCTGCTGACCGAAACCCCGGGGAATGGTAATATAAGCGCTCAGTTCGCCAAATTTGAGGTCTTTCTCGGCGTCAGTGGTATCATCATAAGTAGAAAGCTCAAAGACCGGCACCTCTGCTAGCTTTTCATCAGCGAAGGCTTGCGAAATTTGAGAATGGTCATTATCTATCACACCGATGGGGAAGGTAGAAGCGGTGTCACCACCAAAGGCCAGCCCAAAAAGCAGCATAAACAACAGAGGAAACACCAGAAGGAAACCCAGCGCCAGGGGGTCTCTATAGGTCTCTTTCAGGTTCCTCCGGCATAACTCCCAGAATCTCATTCCCTCAGCTCCGTACCAGTTATATGAAGAAAGACATCATCTAGGGTCGGCTCTTTGATATAGGCGGAGCGGACTACAGCCCCGGATGAGTGGAGGAGGTCTACAATTTCCTTGAAGTCAAGCTTCTTATCAGTAATTATCATAGTGCCATCGGTTACTTCTACCTCCGCATATTTGCTTCGCATTTCTTTTATAACCTTCTGGGTAATATTCCAGGCGTAAATAATCATGGTGTGTTTTCCCAGCATGCTTATCTTGAGTTCGGTGCTGGTACCTAAAGCTACAACCTTACCATTATCCATAATGCCTATCCTGTCGGCCAAGAAGTCTGCCTCATCCATGTAGTGGGTGGTGAGTAGGATTGTTCTTTCCCCCTTTAGCTGGACAATATAGTCCCATATTGCTCTCCTAGCTTGAGGGTCAAGACCTAGAGTGGGTTCATCCAGGAAAAGAATCTTTGGGTTGTGAATTAGCGCCATCATTATATTCAGTCTACGTTTCATTCCTCCAGAGAACTTTCTCACTTGGTCTTTAGCCCTCTCACCAAGACCCATTATCTCCAGTAGCTGCTGAGACCTGATTTTTACTTCCCTGGCGTCTAAGCCGTGAATCCTGCCTATCAGGTTGAGGTTTTCCAGAGGATTAAGACGCTCGGAGATAACCGTTTCTTGGGGGGAGACACCGATGATTTCCTTAACCCTGAACGGCTGCCGGTTAATGTCATAGCCTAAAATAGTAGCCGTGCCGCTGGTTGGCTTAAGCAGGCAGCATAGCATGTTGATAGTAGTAGTTTTGCCAGCGCCGTTAGGACCAAGGAGAGCAAACAGCTCCCCCTTTTTGATATTTAGCTCAATACCATCTACTGCCACCAGATTGCCAAAAACCCTGGTCAAGTCGAAGGTCTGTATAGCAAATTCATCATCCATCTTCACTGGCTCTATCCCGTTAGAAGTCATCCCTACTCCCTTATTATGAATAGTGTGACCATAGATTATAATAACATACCTGTCGTTTGTAGGCGAGGTCTTTGCTTCCTTGATATAGCTAGACAAAGCAAGATAGACTTCTTTGATTTGGTGATAGGTGGCGATGGTTGAGGGTTCATCAGGTATAGACAGGCTGAGGACTAAGATTGGGGCTGAGTGGCCAGCTGGAGTATATCAGGCAGGGCTGTTGTTGCTTTACCGCCCGGTTATAAATCATATATAAAGTAAACTCCTTGTTCAACTAGCCTTAGCTTGCTATAATTGAGCCAGTTTATTCTGGTTGGCGGTAGATGAAGGAAGTCAGGGGTAGAAAATCTGAATCGGATTGGTGCTATTACCGAATAGTGGCTAAGTTTGGCACCAGTCTGCTCACTGGTGGTAGCGACCACTTGAATGAGGACATAATGTCTAGCTTGGTTGCCCAAGTAGCGCAACTACACCGGCAGGGGTTGGAGCTGCTTGTAGTTTCCTCTGGAGCCATAGCCTTGGGCAGACATAAGTTGGGATTAACCAAAAAGCTAAAAGGTATTCCTTTTAAGCAGGTGCTGGCTTCAGTGGGGCAAAATCGCCTGATGCAAGTCTATGAGCAACTATTCAGTCAATACCATATTACTGTGGCTCAGGCTCTGCTTACCAAGGCTGACCTTTCCGACCGGGCTGCTTATCTGAATACCCGTAACACCCTTTTGGCTTTGCTTGAGCTTGGGGTGGTGTGTATCGTCAATGAGAACGATGTGGTGGCTGTAGATGAAATTCATGAGGCTAAATTTGGTGATAACGATAATCTGTCAGCTATGGTAGCCAACCTAGTTGATGCCGACCTGCTACTACTRCTTACCGATACCGCTGGACTATATACCGCTGACCCCCACCGTCACCCCGATGCCCGTCTTATCTCGCAGGTGGACCGGATTGATTCCGAGATTGAGCRCTTGGCGGCTGATACCCCTAGCGGYGTGAGTACYGGCGGTATGATTACAAAGGTGGAGGCAGCAAAGCTGGCTACTGCCTCTGGAGTAACTGTGGCTATTGCTGATGGCAAGGAAAAGGATATTATTTTACGGCTAGTAGCCGACGAGGCGGTAGGCACCCGTTTTATGCCTACTACCAGCAAGCTGGAGAGCCGTAAGCGCTGGATGCTCAGCGGTCTTGCCACCAGGGGGAAACTGGTGGTGGATTCAGGGGCAACCCTGGCGCTGAGGAAGCAGAAGCGGAGCCTACTGGCGGCTGGCATCAGGCAGATTGGGGGTGATTTTCAGCGGGGGGATATAGTTAATATCTACGACCCTCAAGGCTCGCATCTGGGCTGTGGCATAACCAACTATAACTCCAGTGACATTGCCGTTATTAAGGGGGTACACTCCAGAAAAATTGCCACTCTCCTCGGCTACGACTACGGCTCAGAGGTAGTGCACCGGAATAATATGGTGGTATTATAGGATTTATAGAGAGTCAAAGAGAGGCGAAGCCTCTCTCAAAATTACTTCCCCTTCCCCTTGATAAGGGGAAGGGGATAAAGGGGATAGGGTTACCATATAAAAAGGAGTCTAGCTATGAAATCGGCTGTTGAAGAACTGGAGTCAAAATGCAGGGCAGCTAAGGTAGCTTCTCACCGTATGGCTTACCTCTCTACCGAAGTCAAAAATAAGGCTTTACATAATATTTCAGACGACCTGCTGGCTAAGAAGGATGAGATTCTAACTGCCAATCAGATTGACTACAAGGAAGCCGAAGCATCAGGCATGAGCGCTGCCATGCTTGACCGATTGATGCTGTTCCCGAGCCGTCTTGAGGCTATAGCCCAGGATATGCTAGCGGTGGCTGCCCTCCCCGACCCGGTTGGAGAGACATTTGATATGCGCACCTTGCCCAATGGTTTACAAATAGGGAAGAAGCGGGTTCCATTAGGGGTAATCGGTGCCATTTATGAGAGTCGACCCAATGTTACCATAGACATCTCCGTCCTGTGCCTAAAGGCAGGTAATGCCATTATCTTGAGGGGTGGCAAGGAGGCAATTCACTCCAATAGTGCCTTAGCCAGGGTAGTTCAAGAAGCCTGCCAGAGAGCTGGAGTGCCTGATGGGGCGGTGCAGTTTGTTGAGAATACTGACCGAACTCTGGTCAATCACCTGCTTAAGATGGGGCACATTATTGACCTGCTTGTTCCCCGAGGTGGAGCCGGGCTAATAAAATTTGTCTCAGAAAATGCCACCATGCCTGTCGTTACCGGAGGGGTTGGTGTTTGTCATACATATGTGGATAAGAGCGCCGATATAGATAAGGCGGTGGCTATAGCCTATAACGCCAAGGTGCAGCGCCCTACTGTTTGCAATGCCTTGGATACCCTGCTGGTTCACGCTGAGATTGCCCCGCACTACCTACCTCTAGTGGCGGCTGAGTGGGCTAAGGCTGGGGTGGAAATGCACTGCGACGAGAGGGTTTTATCTATCCTCAAATCAGAGCCTTTGTTAAAGGTCATCCCATCTACCAATGAGGACTGGGGCAAGGAGTTTCTATCGCTGGTGGCAGCGGTTAAAGTGGTGGATTCTCTGGATGAGGCGCTGGAGCATATTGAGCACTACGGCTCGGGGCATTCTGAGGCTATTGTTACTGAGGAGTATAACGCCGCCATGCGCTTTCTTAATGAAGTGGATGCTGCCTGTGTCTATATCAATGCCAGCACCCGGTTTACTGATGGCGGTCAGTTCGGCTTGGGGGCTGAGGTAGGCATTAGCACCCAAAAGTTTCATGCCCGGGGGCCGTTAGGGGTAAAGGAACTAACAACCTACAAGTGGATTATCTTCGGCAGCGGGCAGGTAAGACCTTAAACACCTGTCTTTATTGCTTCCAGGGCAGACTGTTGAGCTTGAAACAATTGCTCAATGCCCTTTTGGGCTAGAGAGAGTAAGGAATCAATGGTTTCCTTGGAGAAAGGTTTGGCTTCAGCCGTACCCTGAACCTCGACAAACTTACCCTGACTGGTCATCACCACATTAAAGTCAACCTCAGCATTGCAGTCTTCATCGTAGCACAGGTCTAATAGCATATAGCTATGCACGATGCCAACGCTGGTAGCAGCTACTGCGCTCTTTAAAGGAATAGACGATAGCATTCCCATATTGGACAAGGTTTGCATTGCCTGATATAGGGCTACATAAGAACCGGTAATAGCCGCAGTTCTGGTGCCGCCGTCTGCCTGCAGCACATCACAATCTATAATCAGGCTTCTCTCGCCTAGTGTGTCAAGGTCAGTTACTGCTCGCAGTGAGCGCCCAATGAGACGTTGTATTTCCTGGCTCCTGCCGGCAACCCTGCCCATTGAAGAATCACGAGGGGTGCGGCTGACTGTAGAGCGGGGCAGCATAGCATACTCGGCGGTAATCCAGCCGCTACCCCCTCCCCTAAGGAAAGCCGGTACTCTCCCCTCTACACTAACCGAACACAGCACCTGGGTCTTTCCCAGTTCTATTAGTGCCGAGCCTTCGGCAAAGCTCTGAAAGCTGGGGGTTATCTTTACCGGTCGTAGCTCATCCCAGGCACGCCCATCAGCCCTTTTCACCCTAAATCTCCTCTCTGTATTTAATGTATGTCAGAGTATAGCATTGATGGAGGGATAAGAGCAATCAGGCTAAACTATTAGAGGCAGTTCGAGGGTGGGAAGAATAAAGTTTACTGAAAAACTTCTAAATTCTAATATACATCACCCCTTAATCCCCCCTCTCCATCCTTCAAAGAAGGAGGGAGGGAGAGGTATTCTTAGCATGAGGGGGAGATAATTATAGAATAGGGGCTAACGCCCCTCTTAAACACCTCATTTTTTATACGCACCCAGAAAAATATCTCTATCTTAGGCTAGCAGGTATTCTTTTAACCAGCTCAGGGCCGCCTCAGTAGCGTTGTGTTTGTTTTGCTTTCGGCTCCCTAGGAAGTTGTGTTTCCGACTAAAGGTTCCATTTTGGTGAGATAATCCGATGTAAAATAGACCTGCCAGTTTTTTCGGGGTGGTACCAGTGGGTCCGGCAATGCCGGTATCAGCCAAACACATATCTACGGCTAATACTTTTCTACCACCCTGTGCCATCTCTTCAGCTACCTGAGCACTTACGACACCATATTGATTGATGGTGTCCTCTTTCACCCCGACTACTTTAATCTTGACCTCATTGCTATAGGCAGTAACTGACCCCTTATAGTAATCTGAGCTACCGGGAACATTAGTTATCCGATGAGATATYAGCCCSCCGGTGGCTGATTCCACYAYCCCYAAGGTCAGCCCTTTCTGTCTRAGCAGCTYGCCGACCTCTTCYTCYAGATTAGCCATGRCTTAGATAAACCTTTCCATYAAGGTGTATATTGYTTTTTCGTCTATCTGGTTACTACCGTGGCTAAGCCGGTGTATAATCTGCTCCACTGCCTCGYGCTTRTGCCCRTCATATAARTCATYCAGCTCAGTATAGATACCRRCTCTTCTGCCCACCCGGAAGTTGACTCTCTCTTCGGGYGATAGTGCCTGAAAYCKAKCTATAGMAGCCAGCATTTTCYCCTTATCCTCGGGYAGTTTRCCTTCTAACTCCTGGAGGAGRTTAGTAATGTGGTCACTTACATAGTTCGAGTGGCACTCAAGGTGCTCTATTAGTAGTTTTTCTTCCYCTACAATCTCCTCATCTGTTGCCCGAATAAAATTGCCATTTTCTACCTCATYATATAACGACATCCCATCAGTAACGGTTAAAGTTCGAACCCTGATGAAGTCAGGGTCTATTTCATTTAACACCCTAGCTGTCTGAGTTGCATGCTCCCGCCACATTTCCTTTCCGCCCAGTCCCAGGACAACGTATTCACATAGTGAGATGCCGGATTCTACTATGTTTCTCCCGCCAGCGATATGTTTGGCAGCAGTAACCCCTTTATCCATATACTCAAGCAGAGGGTCATAACCTGTCTCTAGCCCAATATGCAATCGGGAAAGTCCAGCCTGGTGTAGCTCTTTTAGCTCCTCTAGCTTCTTTTTAGCTGCTGCGACTGACCTGCCATAGCTAGTTACCCGCTTAATACTGGGTAAGGTTTCCTTTAAAAATCTTATTACCTCGACTAGCTCTTTACTCCTCATTATTAAGGTGTTAGAATCTTGCAAGAAGGCGGTCTCACCACCAGCATACAGCCATAAGGCGACATGATGAAAGGCTTCATCAGGTGAGCTGTTAAACACCATCGCTGCCGCCTCTCCCAATCTATTAGTTCCATAGCCTGATTTCCACGAAATCTCCTTTATCTTGTCCTGTATCACCTTGACTGCTGTTATGTCCTGCTTTATCTCTTCTACCGACCTATACTCAAATTTCTGCCCTTTATACATACAACAGAACTTACACCTATTCCAGGGACAGTTTCTGGTTGCCCTGATAAGTAAGGAATAAGCCTCGCTGGGTGGTCTATATGGTCCGACCTCAAAGGAATTTGTCATCGTTTCTCTTTTCTGTTACAGCCAGGCAAACACATGTTTCTTAACGAATTCAAAGTTGCTCTTTACGTCTTCGGCACCAGTTACAATATCCATATGCCCCGGAAGCAAATACTCAATTTCAAGCTGCGATAACTCCTCAATAGACTGCTTAAGCTCCTCGGCATTACCACCGGGGAGGTCAACCCTGCCTGTATTTTGAGCAAAAATGACGTCGCCGGGAATCAAAATCTTCTCACTTCTACAGTAAAAGCAGATACTCTCAGGAGAGTGCCCCGGGGAGGGGACAAGCTCAAAATCCATATGAGCGGTACTTAATTTGTTATTATCCAGGTAGCTATCTGCTTCGAACTCAAGTCCTTCAAAACCAAGGAACTTTGATGCCTCAGTAATGGTCATATCATAGAACTTCTTGTGCAGCGGGTGGATAATAATTTTAGCCCTGGAGATATTCTTAAAGCCTTCATTCGCCCAGCAATGGTCAGGGTGGAGATGGGTATTAGTGATGATGTTAATATCTTTAGGGTCAATCCCATCCTTAAACAAGTCCTTAATTAGTTGTGATAGGAATTGAAGAGAGCCCGGGTCTATGATAACGTTGAGGTCATCCTTAATCACGTAGGTATTACAGTCCAACATCCCCTTCTCGGGGTAAAAGTATAGATTATCTGTCAGTTTCATGTTATTATCCTTTATGGTTAGTATTAGTTATTGATTATATAGCAGCTACAGGATAAAATAAAGCCAAAGAGCCTAACGATGAAAGGAGGTACCATTATGGGAATATTAGCTTTGGTTTTGGGCATCCTTGGTGCACTGTGTGCGGTAATGGGTATTATTATTGCTACCGAGGTAGTCTCACTGACTATCGATGCTTCTGCTGTGGTTGATTGGATGTTCTGGTTGATGATGTCCGGGATTTTATTTCTGGCCTGTATTGCTACCGCACTAAGTCGCCGCGAATAAGAATAGATAAGTTCACGGCTGGTTAATTAGCAAGTAAGCCAGTCCTCTCTCTTTTGTAAGGTGGTCGTGATTATTTCGGTTCGCCTTCACCCAAATGCTACTAAGAATGAATTAGTGGGCTTCAGTGATGGAGTGTGGGTGGTTAAGATATCGGCACCACCAGTCAAGGGTAAAGCCAATAAGGAACTAATAAGCTTTCTTAGTAAAGTATTAGGTGTGGGTAAAAGCAGTGTAAGCATAGCCCAAGGTCATACCAGCCGCAGCAAGCTGATAGCTGTTGACGGGCTAAGTCAGCAAGAGATTATGAAACGGCTTTCTTCTTTTGTCTCGAGTAGATAATGCTTAGGATGGGCTCTGCCTCATCCTCAATTCTATAATCAGGTAATTGGCGACGCTTGACATACCAGGCCATAAAACTCAGGCCTTCGGTCGTTGATAAAATCGGCTTCATACTCCCCTGATACAATTACATAACGCTTTTAGCGTGCTTCTGCCGGTTCGACCTCAGCATAAAGGATATCCTCCTCATTAGGCTTGCCATCGGCCAAAGCTTTCCCAAACAATTGCATTTCGCAACAAGCTAAGATTGAGTTGATTCTGGATGTATGATATAATTAAAAACAAGCTCGTGGCTATTAAGACGGTAGCTACCAACCGTAAAGCGTATCACGATTATTACATCCAGGATAGTCAGGAAGTTGGTATTGTGCTTACCGGTTCAGAGATAAAGTCGATTCGTGCTGGCAGGGTCAATTTACGCGAGGCTTACATTAGACCCGAAGGTGGGGAGTTATGGCTACTTAATGCTCATATTGCCCGCTATGAGGCAAGTAGCTATCTAAGCCACGAGCCAACGAGACCACGCAAGCTCTTGCTACACCGGAGGCAGATTGATAACCTTACCAGTAAGGTGGCCGAAAAGGGCTTAGCATTAGTGCCTCTTAGACTATACATCAAAGGCAGTATCGCCAAGGTTGAGGTGGCACTAGCCAAAGGTAAAAAGCTATATGACAAGCGAGAGTCTATAGCTCGCCGTGATGCAGAAAGAGACATTGGCCGAGCCATGAGGAGGCAGAGCCGTTAAAGTATTTGATTAACCAAATCAATAACTCGAGAAAGGGGGACGCACGGGTTCGACAGGGGAAGTAGGCTTCAGGATTGCAAGCTGAGGTGCCACTACCCTCACGAAACAAGTGGAGAAAAATAACTGACGAACCAGAATTAGTTCTTGCAGCCTAATTAAACAGGTTGCACGCTCAACCTGACCTATCCTCAATGGGTTGGGATTGGGTGCCGAAAAGTTGAGGTGCCACAGTCCTGACGTCGGTAAGGATTGTGAAAGAATTATCGACTGGCCTGGCTAAACTCGGTCAGTAGAGGTTAGCCAGGTGAGATTAAAGAGCTGACTAAGCTTGTAGCATATTCTGGGCAGCTTCTTCTGGACGGGGAGTTCGATTCTCCCCCGTCTCCACCAGTCTGAAATCGGGCTCCGGGTACACCCTAGAGCCCGTTATTTTTTCTTTCTCACCCGGGTTTGGATAACGAAATCTATATGTTTTCTCTCTGGTAAGCTCCGTGATAACCTTCTGTTTCTTCGGTTAGCCGCAGGAAAACAAGTTGCACGAGCCTGGCATTTCTTTGTAGACGAAACCCATGAGAATTGTAGACCACCATAAGAGATTGGGAACGACCCGAGTAGCCAGCATCCCATACTGCAGTATTCACGGTGACACCACAGCGGAGCAGGCTTGATCTAGGCCTGGCTAGAGCCATAACATTCTTAGGTAGGTGGACAATCTCATTGTAGGTAATAATATAGGCACCGGGTATCAGGTCAATAAAACCCAGCCCATCAAACACTAGCGGAGCTAAATCAGACACTAGCCTTTGGCTGTCACTGACGGCTATCTTTCCCGATGACTGAAGCAAGGCTATCTCACGCAGGGTGAGGTCAATGCCATTAGGTTGCACCTGCTCCTCAAGGTTGATGAAGCCTTCAATTAGGGGCGGCTGCTGCTGCAGTAGCTGGTAGATGTCCTGCTTGGATAAAATGGCTGCCATCTATATTTCCGCTCCATTATGCCACCAATATCCCTCATGATGTCAATACTCTCATTAAAGTATTTTCCTAATTTCTTAACATAGCCTGTAATAAAGCTATAAGGATGGCAATAGTTGTGCTTCTTTTGGCAGCTCAGCACCAAGCGTATATAAAGCTGTAGCAGTACTCTTGCGTACTCTTGGGAAAGCGTCTGATGATAGCTTTACTATTAGCGGCACTGTTTTGCGTGGTTTCCTCGACGCTTAACGCGGCACCAACAATGCAATTCTCCATCTAATCACCGGATTGGTGTGGTTAATCACCTTGCTCAAGACGGTGCAGGACAATAAACTATAACCAACCGCTACTTACGGTTGTGGCTAGTTTGTATGAGCAACTGAACTCGTGTACATGCGGAACGCAGGTATGATTTTTGAGAGAGAAATGGAATTGAACGGAAATGAGTTTTGTTCAACTACACAACTGAACGTCAAAAAGTGACTTGTTATCGAGAACCTGATCTGACCCCTTGCTGGTTACTCTCTTATTTTAAAGATTATCGTACCTTAGAATGGCCTTAACTGATCTAACCAAATACATAAGAGGACGACTGTGCGTTTTTGACAGCATAAACGTCTGAATAGTAATATATTTTTGGATAAAGGTTATTGGTTTTAGGGGAGGGCGGTTATATGCCGAGTTTTAAAATCCACTTAATGGAGTCAATTACGGACCTTGTAGGTAAGACAGAACTGGATGTTCAGGCTAAGGAAGGAGCCACTCTGTCTGACGTGTTCAAAGAAGTAGGAAGGGAGTATGGAGAAAGTGTGAAGAAAAGAATCATCGCTCCTGATGGGGACTTTCATCCCTATGTTTTGATATCCGTAAATGGCAATGATGTCAGGGGACTGAACGGGATTAATACTCGCTTAAATGAGGAGGATGAAGTACTACTTGCCCTACTAATTATAGGAGGTTAAAGACGTGTTGTTTCAAGTAAGAGCATTAAAGTCGACTAACAAAATAAGGAGGGAATGGAATGGCCGAAAATACTGCGGTGCCTGTTGTTCAATTGTGTTTTGACTATGACAAGTGTTGTGGGTGCCGGATTTGTGAGGTTGTTTGCTCCATAAAGCATTTTGGTGAATTTAATCCTGAGCTTTCGAGAATAAGGGTTTATGATTTCTATCATGGCTTAATACAAGTTCCATCAACCTGTTGGGGGTGCCGGAGCTGGTGGGCTGACGAGGAAGCCTTCTGTATAGAAGCTTGTCCTGTGCCCGAGGCTCTATCTTGGTATCAGGGAGATGAGAGGCTCAATGTACCCGTCGTCAACGAGGAACTGTGCACTCAATGCTTGATGTGCGTTGACGCCTGTCAAGCCAAGGCAATGAGGATTAATCCCAGGACAGGTTTCCCTATGGTCTGTGACCGGTGCAGTGGTGACCCTGAGTGCGCCAAAGCCTGCCCTACAGGCGCAATTGAGGGCTACATAATCCCTCTGGATATGGCACGCTACTATGGGAGCGACTCTCCGGAACAGGTGGCGGAGAAAATGAAGAACCACATGTTCTATCCCTGGAAAGGGCTAGAAGATTGGAGGGATGAAAGTGACATTTAAAGGCGGCTACTGGGGTAAGTTTCTTGATATTGACCTCACCACACGCTCCATCAAGGAGATGGAGTTGGATGATGAATTCGCCAGGAAGTATCTCGGAGGTGTAAGCTTCGGGAATAAGATTCTTTATGATAGGGTTCCTGCGGGTACTGAGCCCCTCAGCCCGGAGAATACAATAATGTGGATGGTGGGTCCCCTCAGCGGGACTTCATTTCACGGTCAGAAGATGGATATTATCTTCAAGTCTCCCCTTACAGGGAATCTCGGTTTTACCAAGCATGGTGGCGGCATAGTCTGGGAACTCAAGTTTGCCGGTTGGGATGGGGTGATTGTTACTGGTAAGGCCGAGAGCCCTGTCTACATCTATATAAAAGACGGCAATGCTGAAATCAGGGATGCCAGCCGGATATGGGGTAAAGACACCATGGCCACCGGCGTCATGATACGGGAGGAGGTGAGGGACGAATTTGCCAAGGTGAGCTGTTGCGGGCCGGCAGGAGAAAACATGGTCAGGTTTGCCGCAATAATGGGTGAGCTGGGTAAAGCGGGGGCCAGAAGCGGAGGTGGCGCGGTTATGGGCTCGAAAAACCTCAAGGCATTGGCTGTTCGCGGGACCCAAACCGTACCTCTAGCCAACCCAGAGAAATACAATGAATTAGCCACAAGGCTGAGAAAGACTCTTGGGCTAGTGCCATTTCCAGCTGTAAAGCGATGGGGCACCTGCCCTTACACCACTCCGTCTAACAATTGTAAGAACTACCTGTTGTCCTGCTGGCCTGAGGTTCAGAGAGCCTGCTCAGCCGAGGCGCAAGAAAAAATGTTCTGGGTAAGAGATTTCTCCTGTCCAGGCTGTCCTTCTGTATGCTTCAGGCGGGGAGTAATCAGGCAAGGGCCATTTACCGGTAGGGTGGGGGAATCATCGGAATACGATACCAGTCTTTTAGGGCTCAGCTGTGGGGTCACCGACCTGTTCGGCTTTCTTAATAATGTGGGTCTTTGTGACAAACTGGGCCTGGATGGCACCTCCACTGGAAGCGTCATCGCCTGGGCTATGGAGTGCTATGAGAAGGGGATACTGACCAAAGAAGACCTTGATGGTCTGGAGTTAACCTGGGGCAATACCCTAGCCATGGACAAACTAATAAAGAAGATAGCCTTCCGGGAAGGTGTTGGTGACCTACTGGCTGAAGGCACCAAGAAAGCGTCACAGAAAATCGGCAAGGGCTCAGAGAATTATGCCATGCAGGTAAAAGGATTGGAGATGTCAGGCTGGGACCCCAGAGGGTGGCCTCTTAGCTCATCATTCAGACCGGGGTTTCTGGTTGGCACAGCCATTGGTTATGCCACAGCCAGTCGTGGGGGAGACCATTGCACCGACCAGTCTTGTATCCAGGATGCCGTGGGCGTATGTGTCTTTGCCACTGGAGGAATGGCAGGAGTGAGTGTTCCGGAAGAGCTAGTCAACCTATTAAGACTGGCTACCGGCTGGGAGGATTACAACCTTGAGGAATATAATATTACTAGTGAGAGGCTGTGGACTTTAAGACGGCTGTTTAATGTCAGAGAGGGAATGGGGCGCAAAGATGATGTCCTTCCCGAACGGCACTATACACTCCCGATATCATACGGTGCCAAGAAAGGCATGGTGGTATCACGAGAAGAGTTTGAAAAGGAGCTGGACAAGTTCTATGAAGCGAGGGGATGGAATAAGGCAGGGATACCTACGAAGGAGAGACTAAAGAGCTTGGGCTTGGAGAATATGGCTTAGACCAC
>DUER01000142.1 GCA_011192075.1 Dehalococcoidia bacterium
TGGTTATTCAAGCTATGTCTCCGCAAGCCCTTCTAGACAGTCCAGCCCTTATTTTGGGTATAGTGTTACTTATAGCTGGCTTTGGCTTCAAGATTGCTGCTGTCCCCTTCCATATGTGGGTGCCTGACGTTTATGAAGGGGCACCGACGCCGATAACTGCTTACCTTTCGGTGGGTAGCAAGGCCGCCGGCTTTGCCATCATCCTGCGGGTTTTCTATTCAGCTTTTGGACTTCCAGTCTGGTTGAGCCAAGACTGGGGATTAATATTCGCCGTGCTTAGCGCTATAGGTATGACTGTAGGCAATGTTGTCGCTATTTCCCAGACTAATATCAAGCGTATGTTAGGTTACTCCAGCATAGCTCAGGCGGGCTATCTCATGGTAGGGTTGGCTGCTGTGGGACTGTCTTCGGCTGCCGATCCGGGAACAAATGGAGTGCTCTTCTTCTTAGCCGCCTATGCTTTAACCAACATGGGGGCTTTTATTGCTATCATCGCCATTACTAATAAGCTCAATAGCGACCTCATTGCTGACTTCTCTGGCATGGGCAAGCGGGCGCCGCTACTGGCTCTTGGTCTGACCCTGTGTCTTATTTCTCTCGTTGGTATGCCGCCAGCGGCTGGCTTCATGGCTAAGTTTTATATCTTCAGTGCCGCAATTCAGCATAATCTACTATGGCTGGTGATTATTGCCGTGCTTAATAGTGTAATATCAGCCTACTACTATCTCAGGGTAGTCAAGGTAATGTGGCTTGGTCAGCCAGTGTCAGAGGAAAAGGTACTCTCTTCTGTGGCACTGAGGGTAGCCCTATCCCTCTCCTGCCTTGGCGTGTTACTATTGGGTATTATTCCTGGCTATATAATGAAACTCGCCGAGCTCGCGGCTAAGATGTTCGGTTCTTAGTCAGGATTGTTCACTAATCTAACCCCCTTAATCTCCCTTTCCTTCACCCCCCCCTGTTAGATGGCTTCGTTTCTATTTGATTGATGATGTATAATGGAGTTCGGTAGTTATTTAATAAAAAGCCCGTCAAGGCGGATTTGAGGTAATTATGGAGATTGTAATAATAATTCTCCTGGCGGTTTTGGTTGTTTTCTTTCTTTGGGATAGGCTTCGAGCTAGTCAAAGGTGGAAAGAGCAAAGCGATGCTCTGTCGAAAACAGTAGGTGAAAGAATAGCTGACACTACTAAGGTCTTCGGAGAGGTTAAAGAAAGTTTAGGCAAACTTACACAACGAACGGAGCAAATCCAGGAAGTTGGTAAGAATATCTCTAGCTTACAAGACCTTTTACGGGCCCCAAAATTTAGAGGGGGTTTTGGTGAACTCCTGTTAGAGAGACTGCTGGCTGATATTCTACCCCACGATAACTACTCACTCCAATATAAGTTTCGAAATAGTGAGACTGTAGATGCTGTTATTCGGATTGGCGGAAATTTAGTCCCCATTGATTCTAAGTTCCCATTAGAAGATTTTGAGCGAATAATTGCAGCCGAGTCGGAAGAGGAGCAAGTAGCCTTACGAAAGCAGTTTACCCGTACTATTAGAAGACACATTGATAACGTGACCAAATATATTCTGCCCGATGAAAATACATTTGACTTTGCCCTCATGTATATTCCGGCAGAAAATGTCTATTATGAGACCATGCTCCGTGGTCATGCTGAAGAAAGTGAGATATTTTACTATGCTCTCCAAAAGAGGGTTATCCCAGTTTCACCGAATAGCTTTTATGCCTATTTACAGGTTATTATACTTGGACTAAAAGGGCTGCATATTGAGCAAACCGCACATGAAATTCTGGGACACCTCGGGCGTCTGCAGGGTGACCTTGGGGATTTTCAGGAAGACTATACCACATTGGGTGGGCATATTCGGCATGCGGCAGGAAAGTATGACGACGCTGCAAGAAAATTGACCAGACTCAGTGATAAGCTACAAGTTATAGGTGAAACTCCTATTGAAAAATTACCGGAAGGGGACACTGGCACGCCTGAGGAGAGTGAGTAGCCGGTGAACAGGACCAAGGGCTTTGTTAATCTCAATAGGTTTAAGTCGGGCCGGGCGATAAAACGCCTCGAGAAGGTTGCTGATAAGCATAGATTGAAGGGGCAAAGGAGAGGGGGATTGAGGGGGTGCGATTGACCCGGTTAGGTTTCCTAACGGGGTTGATAAACAATCCCCAAACCTTGACACCCTAGAGGGGCAATGTTAGACTTACCTTGCCCTAATGAACACGTTTTTCACTGATAGCTGGAGAGCAGGTTAAGAATGTGAAGAGAGTTGGCATTCTGTATCATCCCATAATTGAGACTGCCTATACTCTGGCTAAAGAACTACAACAGTTTTTAACCTCTGAAGGCGTTTCTGTTTGGCTATGCTCTGCCTGGGAAGGGGAGAAGGCTAGGGCTCAGGTAAATGGTACCGACTTGATGCTTAGTATTGGTGGTGATGGTACCATTCTGCGAGTAGTTCAGGCAGTGGTTCTCAACCCAACTCCTGTTACCGGGATAAATTTAGGCAAGCTGGGATTTATGACTGAACTCAGCGCTGATGAAGCTATGGCTAAGCTGCCTGCCCTGCTAGCTGGAGAAGGCTGGATTGATGAACGGGCTATGCTTGAGGCAGAGATTTCCCCCTCAGACCAAGAGCATGAGTCCCCTCGTGTATATTATGCCTTGAACGACATGGTGGTATCGCGAGGGGCAATAGCTCGGGTGGTCTATGTAAACGCTAGCATTGATGGTGAGCTGATGACTACTTATAAGGCTGACGGGGTGATTGTGGCTACGGCTACTGGCAGTACTGGCTACTCGCTTGCAGCCGGTGGTCCAATCCTTCATCCACAAGCCAGGGATCTCCTACTGTTACCAATGTTGCCTCACCTTAGCTTAGCCTATTGCTTGGTGTTACCGTCTACAGCGGTAGTGAAGCTGTGTGTTAACACCGATCACCAGGCAGCGCTGAGCATTGATGGTCATATAAATCTATCCTTGAATAGTGGGGCTACTATTACCGTGAAGAAAAGTTCGGCTACGGCTCGATTCTTGAGAATCCACCCCAACACTGTTTATAGCTCGTTAGAACTAAGATTGAAAGGAAAGCAATAGGTTGAATTCAGTGGAAAAAGCTAGAATCAAGGACGTAGCCCAGATACATCAGTTAATCAACTATTTCGCTGATAAGGGTGAGATGCTGCCCCGTCCGCTGAGTGAGTTATATGAAAGCATCAGGGATTATTTTGTCGTTAGGCAGGGTGAGCGAGTAATTGCCTGTGCCTCCTTACACGTTAGCTGGGCAGACCTGGCCGAGATAAAGTCGCTGGCTGTAGTCGAGGATAACCAGGAGCAGGGGATTGGCACCCAACTAGTAGAGGCCTGCCTCAGAGAAGCTAAGGAGCTTGGTTTTCCTACCGTTTTTTGCCTGACCTACAAGCCGGCATTCTTCGAGAAGTTTGGTTTTTATCAACTAGACAAAATGGAGCTGCCACGCAAGGTGTGGACTGAGTGCTACCATTGCCCCAAATTCCCCAACTGTGATGAGGTAGCCCTCCTCTGTCACTTGGAGGCGGGTGATTAACATGGCTGAGAAGACACTATCCAGCCAGCTAATCTATGAGGGACGGACAGTGAAGTTACGGGTTGATACGGTGGAGATGCCTGGTGGCCGGAAAACCACACGAGAGATTGTGGAGCACGGCGATTGTGTGGCTATTGTACCTATTGATGCTGATGGCAATGTTATTCTGGTTAGTCAATTTCGGAAGCCGGTGGAGAAGGAACTACTGGAGATACCGGCCGGTGGCATTGAACCCGGTGAGGACCCGGTGACTACTGTTCGCCGTGAGTTGCGTGAAGAAATAGGCTATTTACCCAGGAAAGTGGATAGACTGGGTGGCTTTTACTCTACACCCGGTTACTGCACTGAATACCTTTACCTTTATCTGGCTACTGACCTTGTTCCTAGCCCACTACAGGCTGAGGACACAGAGAATATTAGGTTGGTCCGGATGCCGGTTAGCCAGGTTCTCAGTCTTATCACCTCGGGCACGATTTGCGATGCTAAGAGTATTGCCGGGTTGCTTACCTTCTTGGAGTATGACAAAGGGCACTAATCAATCAAATACATCTAAAAGCCTTCGACCCCCGAGAAGGTGCATGTGAATGTGAGGCACTATTTGTCCGGCATCGTTACCACAGTTGAGTACCAGGCGATAGCCGCTCTGGGAAATACCCTCGCTTTTTGCTAGCTGGTTAGCAATGTTCACCATATGTCCTATAACAGGCAAGTCCGCTTCAGATAGGTGAAGCAGGGAAGGAATATGTTTTTTGGGGATAATAAGCACATGGGTGGGTGTCAGAGGCTTAATGTCAGGAAAGGCAATAAGTTCTTCATCCTGATAAAGGATTTGGCTGGGCACCTCACCAGCTACAATTTGGCAGAAAATGCAATCCATTTTTCCCTCCATAACTTATAAGATGGGATTTTATCCCCGGTGTGCTAATTTTACTAGCTTGACACCTTAAGTTTTTCAATCACAGCATCGGCTACCTGTGAAGTACCTACTACCTGGTCCCTTGGCGCACCAGGCTTCAGGTCGTAGGTAACATTCTTGCCCTCGGCGATGACGTCGGCTATGGCTTTTTCTAATCTAGCCGCATTTTTTGTCTCTCCCAGGTGGTGGAGCATCATCACTCCGGAGAGCATCATGGCTATGGGATTGACCTTGTTTTGTCCGGTATATTTAGGCGCACTGCCGTGTGTTGCTTCAAAGATAGCCATATCATCGCCCAGGTTAGCTCCTGGGGCTACACCCAGTCCCCCTACCAACCCGGCGCATAACTCGGAGACAATGTCGCCATATAGATTAGGCAGAACCAGCACATCAAACTGTTGGGGGGCTCGTACCAGTTGCATACACAGGGTATCTACAATTACATTGTCAAATTCAATATCGGGGTATTCTTTGGCTACCTCTCTGGCGACAGCCAAAAACAACCCGTCGGAGAATTTCATAATGTTGGCTTTGTGCACTGCCGTTACCTTCTTCCTGTTGTTAGTCTGGGCATAGTCGAAGGCGAACTTGACAATCCTTCGGCTGGCTGTCCGGGAGATTACCTTCAGGCTGAAGCTGGTGTCCTCGCCGAGTACTTTCTCTTTTGTCTCACCGACTAACTCAATAAGTCTTGCTGTATCAGGGGCTCCCACCTCAAACTCGATACTGCTGTAGAGGTCTTCAGTGTTCTCTCGTACCACCACAATATCCACGTCTTTAAACGGGGTCGGTGCTCTAGGGTAAATCTTACATGGGCGGAGGCAGGCATAAAGGTCTAGCTCTCTGCGCAGGGCTACATTAACACTTCTAAAACCTGAGCCTACCGGTGTGGTAACTGGTCCCTTAAGAGCAACCTTGTTTTTCTTAATCGACCCCAATAAATGGTCAGGCAGGGGAGTGCCAAACATATTTTGAGCGATACTACCAGCATAGGCTAAATCCCAGTGAAAGGTGACCCCGCTTGCCTCCAGAACTCTCTTGGCAGCTTCGGTAACCTCAGGTCCTATTCCATCGCCTGGGATGAGGGTAACCTTATAATCCATCACCATATCTCCCAATCTCAGCTTGTAGGTTATGGTCTAAAATCACCGTACTTTTTAATATAGGGGATAAGCCCGCCCTCGTCAAGGATATGGAGCATTACCTCAGGGATTTTACCAAAGGCTAGCTGGTTGCCATTGGTTATGTCCTTGATGGTACCGGCGGCTAGGTCTACCTTTAGCTCGTCCCCATCATCAATTAGAGCAGTATCGCATATTAATACTGGAAGCCCCAGGTTGATAGCGTTTCTAAAGAATATTCTCGCCACCGATTTAGCCAGTATAGCACTAACCCCAGCCATCTTGATGACCAAGGGGGCATGCTCTCGACTAGAGCCGAGTCCGAAGTTACTACCGCCAACAATGAAATCTCCTGTCTTTACCCTGGAAGCAAAGGTGGGGTCAGCATCTTCCAGAACGTGCTTTGCCAACTCGGGGAGGTTACTTCTGAGGTGAGCCAGGCGCCCGGGCGTGATGTGGTCGGTAGAGATATTATCGTTAAATTTGAAAGCTCGTCCTTTAAGCACCTAAATTACCTCTCTAGGATCAGTAATTTCCCCGGTGATAGCAGTAGCGGCCGCCGTAGCCGGACTGCCTAGATAGATAAAGGCTTCAGGGCTACCCATTCGTCCTTTAAAATTTCGGTTGGCAGTTGATAGACAGGCTTCACCATTTGCCAGCACTCCTTGATGGAGACCAAGGCAAGCCCCGCAGCCTGGCGGTAGGATTATAGCTTCAGCTTCAATTAGGGTTCGGATATAGCCTGCCGTAATAGCAGCTAGTAAAACCTGACGTGAGACTGGGGCAATTATGAGCCTGGTTTCAGGGTGGCACTTCCGCCCTCTCAAAATATTAGCCGCTATAGCCAGGTCTTCTAAGCGTCCATTAGTGCAGGTACCAATAAACACCTGCTGGATTTTAGTTCCCTTAAGTTCTCGGGCTGGGGTAGTATTATCTACAGTATGGGGCTTGGATACAGTGGGCTCGAGACTAGACGCACTAATATTAATGGTCCGTTCATAGGTAGCGTCGGCATCGGGGAAGATTGACTGGTAGTGGTTACCCCGCCCCTGTACGGTGAGATAATCCTGAGTAGTTTTATCAGCAGTGAAAAGCCCTACTTTGGCTCCGGCTTCTACTGCCATATTGGCTATGGTAAAGCGCTGTGACATGGACATATTATCTATGGTGTCACCGCTAAACTCCAGTGCTTTGTAAGTAGCGCCATCGGCTCCAATCTGCCCGATTAGGTGAAGAATAAGGTCTTTAGCGTAGACGCCTTCGGGGAAGTTACCTGAGACTGCTACCTTAATACTCTCTGGAACTCGGAACCAGGTCTTACCTAGCCCAAAGGCAATAGCCACGTCCGTGGAGCCCATTCCGGTGGCAAAAGCACCCAATCCGCCAGCAGTAACCGTGTGTGAATCAGCACCAACGATTACATCACCCGGCTTAGCCAGGGATTCAACCACTATCTGGTGGCAAACACCTTCTCCAATCTGGGAGATGAGGCAGCCTGTTTGTTGGGCAAAGTGACGTAGAAATACATGGTCGTTAGATAACCCATAATTTGGACTGGGAGCAGCATGGTCAAGGAATAGAGCAGTTTTTTGCGAGTTAGCCAGGTGCTTAAAGCCGCTTGCCTGGAAGTGCCTTACCGTCAGTGGTCCAGTCGTATCCTGAGCGAAAACCAGGTCTACTTCAGCAACAACAATACTTTCTGACCGAGTATCGTCTCCAGACTTTTGGCTCAGGAGTTTCTCAGCTAATGTCTTACCCACAACAAGTTGGTGCTACTCTCCTCAACGCTTACTCCGCTGAATTTTACCTGAGAAAACCTATGATTTGGCAAGTATTCGGTGGTTTATGGTAGCTAACCAATTACGGCCAGAACATCGTCTCTATCTACATGGTCGCCAGTCTTGAAATATATGGCTTTAACCTGTCCACTAATGGGGGTAGGTACAGCATTATCCATTTTCATGGCTTCCAGAATAACTATGGTATCACCAGCTTTGACCTCATCGTCTAGCTCTACCTCGTAGCGTATTATGATACCCGGCATCGGGGCTACAATAGCTCCCTCTCCAGCTTTAACTTCTGCTGATGGGGGTGGCGCTTCCTTCTTAGTTGGTAACGGTGGCGCTTTCCCCTTAGCTGGCGGTGGCTCCACTACTTGGGTAGCTACTGGACCTGGAGCTGGAGTACCCTCAACTGCATCCACTCCAACGCTATAGACCTCATCACCAACATAGACATTCAATGTTCTAATGCCTGTTCCCTTCGGTGGCACGGGTTGCTCTATCAACTTGCCAGCCTTTGCCTTGGCGATGAGTTCATCCTCACGCTTTATATCCTCTATGGTCTTTGGCTTTACCTCAGGGGGTGGGGTTTCCAAACCATACTTCCATCTTAGGAAGCGCATCCCGGTGGTGGGATAGAGGGCATAGATGAGCACATCACCAATGTCCCGAGCAATACCTTTTGTCGCCTCTTTAGCTTTTTCTAGCTCCGGTTCAAGTCTATCAGCGGCTCGACCAGTAATGGGCGTTTCACCTCGTTCATAGCCACTGAGCACTATTTTCTGAACCTCGGGGTCAATGGGTGCTGGGGGTTTGCCATATAGGCCGTAGACATAGTCCTTTACCTGGCTCGATATCATTTTGTATCTACCAAAGAGAACATTCTGAACAGCTTGAATGCCTACAATCTGACTGGTGGGGGTAACCAGAGGAGGATAGCCTAGCTCCTGTCTAACTCGCGGCAGTTCCTCATACACCTCATCCATTCTATCCTGGGCACCGGCCTCTCGCAGTTGAGCCACCAAGTTGGTGGTCATGCCTCCGGGAAGCTGGTGCATCAATACACCGGTATCGATAATTGCCATTCTGGTAGTATCCAGGAAATCCCGGTACTTAGGGGCTATTGATTCAAAATACTGACCCAACTTAAACAGGTGAGCTAGGTCAAGCCCTGTGTCCTTGGGGGTTCCCTGAAGGGCGACCACAATAGGCTCAATGGCTGGGTGTGAGGAGCGTAGGGCAAAAGGAGCTAAAGCAGTGTCTATAATATCTACGTCAGCTTCAATAGCCTTGAGACAACTCATAGATGCCATACCGCTAGTGTAGTGAGTATGTAGCTGTAGGGGTATCTTTAATACCTGCTTGAGTGCTTTAATCAGCTCGTAGGCATCGTCGGGGGAGATAAGTCCAGCCATGTCTTTGATACATAGGCTATCAGCTCCCATATCTTGTAGGATAAGTGCCTTATTGACATAATAACTAATATTATAAACCGGACCACCCAGTTTTGGTTCAGTAAGGGAGTAGCATAGTGACAGCTGGGCGTGCTTACCGCATTCCTTAATCGCCTTGAGGCAGGTCTTAAGATTACGTTCATCATTTACGGCATCAAATACCCGGAAGATATCAATACCTACTTCAGCGGCATGATGGACAAAAGCAGTGATTACATCATCGGGGTAGTTGCGATAGCCCACCAGGTTCTGCCCTCTAAGCAGCATTTGAAGTGGGGTATCAGGCATTAGCCTTTTTAGGATGCGTGGTCTTTCCCACGGGTCCTCGTTCAGGAATCTGGTGGGAACGTCAAAAGTGGCACCACCCCATACCTCCGTAGAATAGAACCCGACTTTATTCATCTCCTCGGCAATGCCTTCCATATCCTCGGTTCGCATTCGTGTAGCTAACGTGGATTGGTGTCCGTCACGGAAGGTAACATCTGTAATCTTTAGCGGGTTCTTTGCCATCTTGGCTAGCCCCTTTGCCTTTTATTGCTGCTTTCCTGGGCAGTCTTCCACTGACTAACTTTTGGTCGGGGTTGGACATAACGAATAACTGAAGGGGTTTGCTGTTCCGTCTGGGTATAGGTAATGATAGCACCCATAATAGCAGCTACCAAATTCCTTTTATCTTTCGCAGTTTGCATCTGCGCCGCTTAACGATGGGTATTCCCGTTTTTTACAGGGCGGGTGTTACAGTGAATTCTCAGCTATCCGTGGTGCACTAATCAGTTTAGGGCATATCACCCTGAATGGATAATCATATCACATTACCTCTTACCTAGGCAAGCCTATCTTATAATATTTGATAAGTGCTGAAAGAGTGCTACAATATGGGTGGGTTTGGTAACTAGATGGTGAGGATATGCCGAATGGGTGATACCAGTATGCGATGGAAATCAGATGGAGGCTGAACCGTTGACTGTATATCTTGGACTGGGCTCAAATGTGGGAAATCGTCAGGATAACTTAGATAGAGCGTTAGATTTGCTGTCACAAAGATTGCGAATAGGAGAGGTATCATCGATATATAATACTGAGCCGATAGGTAATGTTAACCAGCCTCGCTTCCTCAACCTGGTGTGTCAGGCTTATACCAGGCTTGTCCCGAGGGAGCTACTTACTCTGGCCAAGGGAATTGAGTTGAAGCTGGGTAGAGTACTCGGTAAATCTAATGCTCCTCGCCCTATTGATATAGATATTCTCTTCTATGGTGACCTGGTTATTGAAACGCCTGAGTTGGTTATCCCTCACCCTAGGCTCACCGAGAGAACGTTCGTTCTGGTGCCTCTGACTGAGATTGCTCCTGACCTGGTGCATCCGGCAAGTGGCAAAACGGTTAAAGAGTTAATGAGTACAGTAACCGAGGTACAAGGCGTTTTTAAATTGCAAAATGATTGAGGTGGATAATGTATCAAATATCTGTAGAGCAGGACTTTGATGCTGCCCATTTCTTGAGGGGTTATCAAGGCAAGTGTGAGGCAGTGCACGGGCATCGTTTCCGGGTGGTGGTCAAAGTAAAAGCCTCTAGGGTTAATGACATAGGTATAGCCTATGATTTTGCCGATTTAAAGCGGCACCTAGGGGATATCCTATCCCGGTTTGACCATACTTGTCTCAATGATATGCCACCGTTTGATAAAATAAATCCTTCTTCGGAGAATATTGCCTCTACCATCTATGATGAGCTCAAGCTGAAATTGGCTGGCGCCCCTGTTTCCATTTTTTGTGTAGAGGTATGGGAATCTCCCCAGAGTGGGGTAGCTTATAGCCCTGGTTAATAAACAATCTTGACTAATTACGCTGGTCAGGTGGCAACAGATTTGGGATGGTATCCACAATAGGGTACTTAACGTCACACTTAGGGCAGTAAAGGAAGCCAGCAATTATTTCCATCTCATCCTCTTCATCCACACTAAGTCTTAGTTGCCCCTTACACACAGGACAAGCCAGAATATCCATTAACTCTCGTTTCATAGCTCAATTATACCACAATCACCTTTTTGATTGGCTTTTAGCTAACTGCCAAAATAAAAAGGATTAGCTATCTAGTCCTCATCGCGACCTTAGTAACGGGGGTTGGATTCGAACCAACGATCTTCAGGTAGCGGGCTCGAGTTCAGCCCGGGGAGCCAAGTCTAGTTCTCACTGTCTTATTTCTTCTTCATTTTGTAATTGTAGATTGGCATACTCCTACGAGCCCCACGTCGCGAAACAGGGCTTGCATAACCTCCTGTGAGTACCAAATACTCACAAGACTGTCTCTGCGCATTTCCCGATTCGGCTGATTCATCAGGCAAGAATCTGGACCTGCTTGAATAGGAAGTTGTTATTTAATTTCTAAGAGCTCAATCTCAAATGTCAGGTCTTTTCCCACCAATGGATGGTTAGCATCTATGGTTATCGTAGTCTCAGAAACATCAGTAACGATAACTATAGCCGTTCCACCGTCTGCTTGCTGCATCTGTAATTGCTGGCCAATTGTGGGATTCAGACCTTCAGGTAGTTTGTCTCGCTCTATTACCATCACCAGCTCATCGCGATGTGGGCCGTAGGCTTCCTCCGCTGGAATCGTAACCGTCTTCGTTTGCCCGACCTGTATGCCTTTGACTGTTTCTTCAAAACCGGGGATTATGGTACCCTCACCCAGGGTAAATTCCAGCGGTTCCCGCCCACGAGACGTATCGAAGACGGTGCCATCCTCCAAAGTACCCTTGTAATGAACTTCAACTGTATCGCCATCATTTGCCATTGCCGAATCTCCCTTTCCGGCACATCCTGTCAGTAACAATGTTCCGGTCAGGATAACCAGTAAAATGACGCATATATGTTTTAGCACTTTTATCATCCATTGCCCATTAATGTATATATCGACTATCAAGGCTGAGGAGCAGGTGTAAAATTATGAAACTAAAATAGGGGTTATTTTAAGATTACGTTAGCTATTTTTAGCTAATATTGTGAGGAAGTCCCGAAATCCCCTCTTCCTCCGGGGCATTTTAACTTTAAAAAATTGGTAGCGGGGGTTGGATTCGAACCAACGACCTTCGGGTTATGAGCCCGACGAGCTTCCACTGCTCCACCCCGCGATTATGTAGTATAAGCGGTAATGGGGGAGGTGTCAAGCCATTTTATGAATTTCTGGTTAGTCCCGTTGCTTATGTGGCTTTTTAGATGGGTGGAGCTTGGTTGAGGCCAGCGACAAAGAATTGAGCTACTTTTTGGGCAACCTCTTCTTCGTATCCCTGCCAGAAGTGGTCAGCCCCGGATATAATCTGGCAGTGCTTGGGTTCAGGGATGTCCTTAGTATATTGCTCGAACTGTGACAGTGGTATGACAAAATCTTGGTTGCCACTAATGAGAAGTTTTGGTTTGGTGTATCCCTTTATTTGCTCCCAACCTGAATCTGATAGTGCTGGTGATACCAGTGCCAGTAAATTGACACGCTCATCTTGAAGGGCAACCGGTAGGGCGACCCCGGCACTGAAGGAGTATCCTGCCAGTCCTATTCTTTTTTGGTCGATATCTGGTGTGGTTGAGATGAAGGCTAGGGCTGCCTCAATATCCTCTTGCTCAGTAATACCTTCTCCAAAGTCACCCTCACTCTTACCTACTCCTCGGAAGTTAAACCGAAAGGCAGCGATTGACTGTTGAGCTAGTACCTGGCAGATAGCAAAGACAACATTATTTGACATATTACCGCCGTAGAGCGGATGAGGATGGCAGACTACAACTGCCGGTAACAAGCTTATAGCGTGAGGGAGGTGCCATATCCCTTCCAGCAAAATATCCCCACAGGGAAATGTTACGGGAACTCGTTTCAACCTTCTTCCCCCTTTTTATGTTTACCTGGTTTTTCCTTCTCCTGCCACCAAGCCTTGAGCCGGGCCGCCACCTGCTTCTCGTAGCCCTGATTACTGGGAGTATAGTAGCGTTTGCCTTGAAGAGAATCGGGGAGGTTTTGTTGCTGCACGAAGTGCTCGGGGTAGTCATGAGCATATTTGTATCCCTTGCCGTAGTCCATGCTTTTCATTAACGGCGTTACCGGGTTACGTAGGTGAAGGGGTACTGACTCAATGGAGCCGTGTTTAATTTCCTCCTGAACTTGGGAATATGCCTGGTACAGGGAGTTGCTTTTAGGGGCTGTAGCCAGGTAGACGGCTGCCTCGGCTAGGGCTAGATTGCCCTCGGGCATACCGATGAAGTGAACTGCTTGCTGAGCTGCCATAGCTATTACCAGTGCCTGGGGGTCAGCCATGCCTATATCCTCTGAGGCAAAGCGAACCAGCCGACGGGCAATATATAGGGGGTCCTCTCCTGCCTCCAGCATCCTTGCCAGCCAGTACAGAGAGGCGTTGGGGTCTGAGCCTCGCATTGACTTATGAAGGGCTGAGATAATGTCGTAATGATCCTCTCCCTCCTTGTCGTAGCGTAAAGCTCGATGCTGAATAGCATCTTCAATAGTAGCTAGTGAGATATGGCGCTTTCCCTCATCATCAGGCGGTGTGGTCAGAGCTGACATCTCCAGCGCATTAAGGGCAACTCGAGCATCGTTATTTGACATGGTAATAAGATGGCTTAAGGCATCGGTAGCCAGCTCTACATTAAGTCCACTCAGCCCCCGTAGGCTGTCCTTGAGTGCCCTCAGGATGATGATGCGGATTTCCCCCTCGGTAAGGGGGTTCAAGGTGAAGACCCGGCATCGGGAGAGCAGAGGGGATATAACCTCAAAGGAAGGATTTTCTGTGGTAGCGCCAATAAGGGTGATAGTGCCATCCTCAACGAAGGGCAGAACTGCATCCTGCTGAGCTTTATTGAAACGATGAATCTCGTCGATGAACATAATGGTTCTTTGCTGATACATTTTGTGGCGTTCCTTAGACTCTTCTATTATTCGGCGCAGGTCAGCCACCCCAGCACTGACGGCGCTTATCGGGCTGAAGTGGGAATCAGTGGAATTGGCGATAATGTAAGCCAGTGTAGTTTTGCCACTGCCTGGCGGACCCCAGAAGATGATTGATGGTAGCTGACCAGTTTCAATAGCCTTCCTCAGTACCCGTTCTTTACCTATCAGTTGCTCTTGCCCGACAAATTCGTGTAAGCCAGCGGGTCTCATCCTGGCTGCCAGCGGCGCCTCTTTTTCTTTCAGTTTCTCAGACTGTTGTTCAAACATATCCATAATGCACCTTCTTCAGGCTTAAAATAGTTCTTTCATTCCATAGTTGGAGACCGAACAGCTTTCGTGTTTCGCTGAAGTCTTTGTATTCTTTGTCTCTTAGATCAAAGACTTTCGCAGCTTGTTTGATTTCCTTTGTATTCACCTGATTTACTAGCCAATAGAATAAAGCCTCGGCAAATTCTTCTTTTGATACTTATATTTCGGGCGCATCCACCATTACTTATACCTCTTCACCTCAAAGTGGTAGAGCTTTACTGGCTTATCGGGTATTATCCCTGCTTTCTGGCACAGACATAAATAGTCTCATTTATTTATTACTATCGCTATGAAATGGGCAATCATTAGTTAGGCATTCTTTATTTAAAGAACTAAATTCGCATTTTATACTGTTGGTAATAGACAATGTAATTCCAAAGTGTTCCTGCAAAAAGTATGAAGCCTCAATTATTGTTAAGAACGTAACTCTTTTACAACATCTTGGCCCGCCTACATTAGCTAGAGAGAGCAAGCTTTTGGCAGTCATCAGATTACTCAATTTCCATTCATGTTTAGAGAGCGGATTGGCTCCGGTAATCAAGCTAACGAAAATGCCGGTACCAATCGCAGCTCCGCAAGCTCCGTGAAAGCCACAAAAACCACCTAAAACATTACTGGCTCTCTGTTGAGCTATTTTTATCCTTTCTTCTTTTAAGACGGAATCGTTCTTGAGATTATAATATGCGGAAAGTAAAACAGCTGGAACCAGAAAATGATGCTCTGGTCCATGCATGGCCACTTTTGGATTCTTCATTAAACTCACTGCAAGTTCAATCGGGTTCTTTGATTTACTATTAATACAAGAATAGCTTATTACTTCATTTGCCGGTAAGCTATGGCACTTGTCACATACAAAATGCCCATTTATACACTTTACACTTGATTCATATTCTTCTCCGCAATAATAGCACCTAAGCCTAGTGTATTTATCCTCATATTCCAATTCAGTGCCACAGACAAGACAATTAACCTTATGATTCATAAGCCTCTTCTCTTACTATTATTCAGTCACTTATACCTCCTTACTTCAAACCGGTATAGCTTTATCGGTTCGTCGGGGCTTATGCCTGCCTTCTGGCGGCAGATATCAATCTGGTAGTCCACGCTGTCCACCCCCTCAAGGTCAGGCAGGAGTAGACCCCGCCGCCACCCCGCCTCTACGATGATGCCATACTTCTTAGGATCTAGCTGGTCTTGGCTGGCTACTGGCTCGGGCTCGGTCAGCACATCCACGCTGTAGTGAAGCTCAGCCAGCTCATCGGGAGCGATGGGAGGGAAACGGGGGTCTCTGGTGGCTGAGCTGATGGCATTGGCAATGGTTTCCTCAGCTATATTCTTCAAGGCAGGCTCAAAGGTACCGATGCAGCCTCGCAGCGCGCCAAGCTTGTGAATGGAAACAAAGACCCCAGCCCCTTCCTTCATCTCAGGGGTAAGCTTCCCCGGCTCAGGAATCTTACCCTCGTTAACATAGCTCTCCACCGTTCTTTTAGCTAAGCTCACCAGGGGATGGACCTTCTTTAGTATTATACCGGCGTAGCCAACCACAGCAGTATAATCGCCCGTGGTATCGCCACTGGTTTGGTATCTAACTAGCTCTGCCTCCGTTGCTCCTAGTTCCTTGGCGGCCGAGATAAGGCTGACCGTTGGGGCATAGCCACACATTGTTATATTTAATTCAGCAACCCGTTTTAGCAGTTCATCCTCATTTAAATCCAGTATGGCTTCTATTGCTTTATTATCCTTCCTCTGGGCCGACTCCTGTGGCTCGTAATGGGTCATATCGCTTGAGGCTATGATTACCACCTCTTTGTTTAGCTCCTTAATCGCCCTGGCTATATCCTTGCCGATTTCCTTATAGGTGGCGCCACTAGTATAGCCAAGCACAATGGGCACGAGCTTAATATCCGGCTTGAAGTATTGTAAAAACGGGAGCTGAACCTCAATGG
Organism: Dehalococcoidia bacterium; assembly: GCA_011192075.1. GTDB lineage: Bacteria > Chloroflexota > Dehalococcoidia > Dehalococcoidales > S120 > S120. The sequence continues at coordinate 16,052 of DUER01000142.1, forward strand.
AGTGTTCATATTGATGGGCTACATGGTCTTCTTCCAGGTGGCTGGATGTAGCCAAGAGCTTCTTGCCCAGTTCTGAGTCAATCTCCACTTCGCCTAGTGGTGTTCTCCATGCTCCTTGAGTCATGATGCTAAACGGTTTTCCCATCCCGGTGTGGCTGGGACCAATGATAATGAAGGTATCCTTAAATTTAACTCTAGAGATAACGGCACCAGCTACCAGTCCCGAGTACACATATCCGGCATGGGGTGAAACCAGACCGATTATATTCTCATTTACTGCCTTCTCATCAACCATTGTCTCAAGCATTGCCTTAAGCTGGGAAGGTGATGCTGGATAGAATTGCCCTGATACTACTGGATTTCTAATCATTACTACCTCCTTTATGCCCGTGTGTCCTGAAGTTAAGCTCTGCCCCGCAGAACTTACACCTGGAACCATCCAGGCCCACCACCTTAGTTTGATAGCCAAACCTCTGTACCACAAGCTGACCACAGGAGTAGCAAATTGTGTTCTCACTCTTATGTCCGGGAACATTACCGGCATAGATAAACTTAAGACCAGCTTTTTGCCCAATCTCATAAGCATGCTCAAGGGTGGATACAGGAGTCGGGGGCAAGTGGTTCATATAATGGTGGGGATAGAACCGGGTAACATGCCACGGRGTTAGCKCRCCTAGYTCRTCTCTTATCCAGTTAGCGATGCCCTCAAGCTGCTGGTCATCRTCRTTCATGGTGGGTACGATATTGGTAACAAYCTCAACATGCATATTCCACTTAGCTTTWGCCCGCTTGGCRACCTCRAGTATCCCTCGCCAGYGRCTTAYCTTTGCCAGCTCACGGTAAAAGGAGTCASTAAARCCCTTAATATCAACACGCCAGGCATCTAGATAGGGTCCGATAGTATCCAGCGCCTCAGGAGTCAGGTAGCCATTGGTTACATAGACGGTATACAGGTTGTTTTCCTTGGCCAGCTTGGCCGAATCCAGAGTATATTCAAACCAGATACTCGGCTCATTGTATGTCCAGGCAATGCCCTGGCAATGGTAGCGTTTAGCTAGTTCTATAGCCGCTTGAGGTTGAACTTCTTGAGAGCCACGCCACGACTCATCAATCTCAGGGCAGGAAATTTCCCAGTTCTGGCAGTCCTGGCAGTGGAAGTTGCAACCCCAGCCACCCAGAGAGAAAGCTGAACTAGCGGGGAAGAAGTGGAATAGTGGCTTCTTTTCAATAGGGTCAGCGGCGACTGACGAGGTCTTGGCGTAGTTCATATTGCAGAGCACGCCATCTCTATTCTGATACATATGACAAACGCCAAGCCTATCCGGATTTATGATGCAGCGCCACTGGCAAGTATTACACCGCACCCTGGAGCCGGGTAGCTTTTCGTAAAGTATTGCCTGGCGCATTGCTATCTCTCTTATTACCTCTTAACTTAATTATATCACTCGGCTGTTGTCAACCATAGGCTGGATGGCATAGATTTTTGAATATACTAGGGCGCTGCGATCTCTATCCAAAGAACGTTATGAATCTTCATCAGGTTAGATAGATAATAGCTATTCCGCCGACAATCATAGTAATAGCGATTAGCCGTAGCACCAGGATTCTCTTGCCAGATTGCCACTTTAGAAACGCTGGAGAAGTACGGCTCAGGATAAGAGCATATATAACGACAAATATAGGACGGCTGCTGGCAATAGTAGAAACTAGAGACACCGGTCCCCTCTCCATCGCCCAGAATAACAGCACTACTCCTGTTACTACCAGTATCTCATTAAGAGCGAGTAAGGTTATGGCTGAGTTCCGCTGTTTCATATTGCCCAGCTCTTTGAGAATACGAGGGCGTAATGAAATAAGCATGAAAATGCCAGACATACAGAATATAGTAATGCAGTACATGTTCCAGAAGGACATATAGGTCAGAGCGTATTTAGTAGCTATATTTGCCACCGCCATAAGCAGGCTGGAGCCGACAAGAAGGAAGAATACTCTACCTAGCCAGGTGGTAGAACCACTGGGGCTCCGTCTAGTCGAGACTATTGCTGCCCCGGCTACTACGATAATTATTGCTATCCACTGTAGGTAATTTAGCGTCTCTCCCAAAAGCGGGACGGCGATAATAGCCACGAAGACGGGATAGGTGCTGGTCATCGGTATGACTCGTGATACCTCCTCCTTTTTTAGAGTATAGAGCAGGATAACAAGGGCTATAGTCCGGGCTATACCTGAGGCTACTGTCACCATTAATGGCCAGATACCGATATCATCAGGTAGTGGGAATAGGTAAAATATTACTAATCCATAAACTAAAGAAAAAATGCTCGCCGGCAGCAGGAAAGCCTGCAGGCTTGGCATTCGTCTGGAAATGAGGTGGCTATCAATAATGTTTACCACCCCGAAGACTGCGGTGCTTATTAGTGCTATGCTAACCCAATCAACTGGCATCAGCGCTCACTCCTGTAAAAACATAGATTTACATTATAACAGGCTTGAGGTAAGCCTTTCTATCTAATATTGAATGATAAGTTAAGCTATTGCCAATTATAGACTGTATAGCGATATTTATTATCACCCTGGAGGGAGAGGAGGGAGGATATTACAAAAAGGGGCTTTGTCCTTCTTAAATGCCCTTGACTGCTTGGCTAACACTAGTTAGACTGATTAGGACGGCAGATAATGAAGGTCATAGGTCTTACTGGGGGCATAGGTAGTGGCAAGAGCACTGTGTCTCAGTTCTTGGCTGAGCTGGGTGTGGTTATTATAGATGCGGACGAGGTGGGACATGAAGCCTTCAAGCCTGATACCGAGATATGGTGGGAAGTAGTGGCTGCCTTTGGCAGACAGATTCTTACCCATAAAGGTGATATTGACCGTGGAAAGCTAGGTAACATAGTGTTTGGGAGTTCTGAATCTTTAGCGCGGTTAAACCGAATGATGCACCCCCGGATGTATGATATGGTAAAGACTCGGCTTGAGGAGTATCGGCGACAGGGAGTGGATGTGGTAGTGCTGGAAGCTCCTCTCTTACTGGAAGCTGGCTGGACTCCGTTAGTCGATGAGGTTTGGATTACTATAGCCTCTAAAGCTACAGTGCTCAAGCGACTTCAAGAACGGACCGGGCTGTCTGAGCCAGAGTCTTTGGCTCGTATCCGTTCTCAGATGTCAAATGAGGAGCGGGTAAAGCATGCCAATGTAGTAATCAATAATGATTGCGACAATACTGACCTAAAAGCCAGGGTAAACCAACTCTGGCAAAGCCTTCATACCGGAGAAACCGGTAGGCCTAGTGAAGCCAGTTGATTTCTCTTAACATATGTCTTATAATCTGGCAGATTAATTATAGCTATAAAATATTCTAAAGGAGGAGAATATGTTTGAAAGAATACTTTTACCCCTGGATGGTTCTCACTTAGCAGAAGCAGCTATCCCTTATGGAGCGGAGTTAGCCGCCAGATTGAGCTCTGAATTGATTCTGTTTCATGTCTGTGCTGAGGAGCATCAGCCTTATAAGAACATGCATCAACTTTATCTCAGGGAGATCGTTAACGGTTTGGAGCGTAACATGGAGAAAAGCTTCCCAAGATGTGAAGATTGGGCGGTGCGTAGCGAAACCGTCGTCGGTGAAGCGGCCGACGCTATTTGCGAATATGCTGAGAAAAATAACATAAGGCTGATTGTCATGGCAGCCCATGGTGGCTCTGGTCTCAAGTACTGGGCGGTGGGCAGTGTGGCGGACAAGGTAGTCCGGGCAATAGATATACCTATGTTGCTTATCAGAGCCAAAGGGGGTCATACGATTGAAGGCAAAAAGAGATTAATCAATCGGGTACTCCTACCACTGGATGGCTCTGACACCAGTGAAATAGCCGTACCCTACGCCGGGGAGCTGGCTAAAAGGCTAAAGGCTAGTATTACTCTTTATCGAATGGCAGAAGGGAGGTTCTTGCCTAGTGGCTTTGATGAGTCTGCACCTCTTGCTACGGCTCCGGTACTGGCTGTAGAGGAGAAACAAGTTCGTACTTACCTTACTAGAATAGAGAGGATTTTAAGACAGAAGGGCATTCCAGTAACACATAGAGTAACGCAAGGTGTGGACGCAGCGGCTGAGATTCTTGAACAAGGGGAGAAGACTAAGGCAGACTTGGTGGTCATGGCTAGTCGTGGTAGGTCAAAAATCTTGCGTTGGGTTTTTGGCAGTGTCGCTCATAAGATTTTGTTCGAAGGAGATTCACCCCTGCTATTGGTGAGGAAAGCACCAGACTGATTATGATAACCGGGTAGTCGGCTTAGTTATGTCAATAGACAAAAACTTAGTATTAGTCCTGCCGGGTTTATCTTCTCAACTGATTCTCCCTGACTGTGGTTAGTTGCATTTCGTAATAGTAGCTGGTAAAATTAATGGCGGAGGTTAAAGATTTACGCTGTTATTGAGATTGGCGGCAAGCAATATAAGGTAACCCCTGGTCAGACAATAGACGTAGAACGGCTGGATGTGGTTGAGGGCAAAACTGTTGAGCTGGATAGGGTGTTACTTGTTGCTGATGGTGATAAGGTAAGGGTAGGTACGCCCACTGTTGACGGAGCCAAGGTAATTACCACCTCACAGGGGGAGGGCAAGGGTAAGAAGATTATTGTTTTTAAGTATAAGCCGAAAGTGCGTTATCGTAAGAAGACGGGACACCGCCAACTTTATACCAGGTTGGTTATAGATAAGATAGTTGGGCCGGAGGCGGTGACGGGTGAGCCGGTAAAGAAGGTTCGGCGGCGTAAAAAAGAGGTGGCGGAAAGTGGCACATAAGAAGGGAGGCGGCTCCACCCACTTAGGGCGGGATAGCAAGTCAAAGCGGCTTGGCGTGAAAAGATATGCTGGGCAGCGGGTAAACGCCGGGACTATATTGGTTCGGCAGCGGGGCACACGAATACACCCAGGCAATAATGTAGGTGTGGGCAGGGATTATACCCTTTTTGCTCTCATTGATGGCGTTGTTAGCTTCGAGCCTACCAGCAACAACAGGAGGAAAGTTAGCGTCTACGCTAGCTAAATGGCGTGAAGGATAAGATTCATCCTGAATATTACACTGATGCTAAGGTAGTTTGTGCTTGTGGTAATACCTTTACTATCGGCTCCACTCAGAAGCTGCTGAAGGTTGAGCTGTGCAGTAAGTGTCACCCATTTTTTACCGGGGAGCGTAGAATGGTAGATACGGCCGGGCGTGTGGAGCGGTTTAGGCGGCGCTACAAGATGGAGGGCTAAGTAAATATAGTTTGTGGGAGTAGGAGCGGGATGTTAAGCCGCTCCTTTTTTATAAAAGCTAGCGAGAATACCCCGCAGCTTGCTGAGGGGATGAATCGCAGGGCGGGGTGGCAAACAACGTCTTTAGGCGCCACAAAGCGAATTCGAGCAAAGAAGGTATGATAATACGCGCCACAGATACCCCCCAGCTTGCTGGGGGGTAATTTACTAATGGTTTTACTATGAAAGAGAGATTTCACTACGGAGGTCAGGCGGTCATTGAGGGGGTAATGATACGAGGGCAGAAGGCCGTGGTAACTGTGGTGCGTCGCCCTAGTGGGAGTCTAGCGGTAGCTACGCAGCCGCTGGCTACAATGTATACTGGTTGGATGAGGAAAGCTCCGTTAATACGGGGCATCGTCGTTTTGATTGAAGCTCTGACTCTAGGTATCAAGGCTCTATTATATTCAGCCAATGTATCCCTGGAGGAGGAAGGTGAGAAGATTTCTGGAGGATTACTTTGGTCTATGTTATTCGTTGCTTTGGCTATTGCTGTGGCGCTGTTCTTTATAGCCCCTCTTTTTCTTACCAAACTGCTTGACTCTTATATCAATTCATCTGTGGTATTCCATCTGATAGAGGGGTGTCTCCGGGTGGTTATTTTCATAACTTACCTTAAGCTAGTAACGTTGGTGCCTGACCTTAGACGCGTTTTTGCTTATCATGGTGCTGAGCACAAGACGATAAATGCTTATGAAGATGGTGCTCCTCTGGAGGTGGCGGAAGCCAGAAAATATAATACTACCCATGTGCGTTGTGGCACTAGCTTTCTGTTTGTCGTTATGATTATAGCCATCATCGTTTTTGCCCTGGTTGGTTTGTCATCGGTGTGGCTTATGGTGCTGTCCCGAATCATCCTCATCCCGGTAATCGCTGCCATTGGTTACGAAGTTATCTATTTCGGCGCCAGACATAAAAATAGTTTGGTCAGGGCTATTCTGGCTCCTGGGTTATGGCTACAGTCGCTCACTACCAGGGAGCCCGATGATAGCCAGCTAGAGGTTGGTCTATCAGCATTAAAGAAGGTGATGGAGATTGACCAGTTTGAGGAGGCGACATAAGCTTCCCTTCTTTTTCCTGAGGGAAACGATTCCTATCTGATTAGCTTTGAATTGTTTTCTTGATTATGTCAACGTCAAGCCTCTACATCTTGTTTGGTTAGCTGTTGAAAGAAGCAGGTCTTATTGCCGGTGTGACATACCGGACCCACCGGCTGTCCTATAACCAGAATGGTGTCGCTATCGCAATCCTGCCATATTGAACGCACCTTGATACGATTGCCTGAAGTCTCTCCCTTATGCCATAACTCCTGTCGGCTGCGACTGTAGAACCATACTTCGCCGCTGGACAAAGTTCGGCGCAATGCTTCCTCGTTCATATAGCCCAGCATGAGCACTTCACCGGTATCGGCATCTTGAGCTATAGCCGGGATAAGTCCTTTTTCGTTAAACTGTAGATTATTTATTAACTTCACCCCCTTAGGTTTTTATAAAAGCTGGCGAGAATACCCCACAGCTTGCTGCGGGGATAAATCGCAGGGCGGGGTGGCAAGCAGCGTCTTTAGGCGCTGCAAAGCGAATGCGAGCGAAGAAGGTGTGAGAATTCGCGCCACAGATACCCCCTAGCTTGCTCGGGGTAATTCACTTATTAACACCATGCCCCTTTATCCCCCTTCCCCTTGATAAGAGGAAGGGGGAATTGGTTATATAAGAGAGACTTCGCCTCTCTTCGATTCTCCTTTTAGCTAGCGGTGGCTAGGGCTTGTTTCAGGTTAATGTCTCCGGTATAAAGTGCCTTACCTACTATGGCACCCGCCACACCGAGTTTTTTCAGCATAATAAGGTGATTTAGTAATGAAATGCCACCGGCGGCAATGATAGGTAATCTAACGGTATTAACCAGCTTAAAAATAGTGGTAAAATTGGGCTCAGTAAGGGTACCGTCACGACTAATGTCAGTATAGATGAAGCGCTTTACCCCGAGCTCAATCATAGACAGAACAAACTCTACAATCCCCAGTTCTGTTTGCTGCCGCCAGCCATGGGTGGCGATGTGTCCCTCCCTAGCATCAATAGAGACAATAATAGATTCGCTAAAGTTACGGCATGCCTCTGCAATCAGCTTGTGGTCTTCCACAGCGGCTGTGCCTAAGATAACACGCCCTATGCCTACTTTAAGTAATTGCTCTATTATTTCCAGTTGGCGGATGCCCCCGCCCAGTTGAGTAGGAACTAACACAGCACTAGCTATCTCTGTAATAATATCTAGGTTAAGGAGCTCACCAGTAGCTGCGCCATCCAGGTCGACAATATGCAGCCTCGGTGCCCCTAGCGATTGCCACTGTAGGGCAACATCTACCGGGTCATTAGAGAATACCGTTTCTTGCTCGTAGTCACCCTGATACAGGCGAACGCATTTACCTTGTCTAATGTCTATAGCGGGGATTATTTCTATTGTAGCCTACCTCCCTTTCTATGCTCCACGCATTATATCATTATTATTGTGGTGATGGTAGTCGGTAGACCTTCCTTGACATGACAGGGGGTAAATTGATAAACTTGCTCTACTGGCGGACTTAGTCGGAGGGAATTGTTCGTTAGTTGAGTTGGGGGGAATTATGAGTATAACATTGAGTGTAATCAAAGCTGATGTCGGTGGTTATGTAGGGCATTCCGAGTCTCATCCTGATGTTTTAGTCAAGGCTGATGAGTGCCTGACCAAGGCTAAGGGAGATGGGCTGCTGGTTGACTATCATGTAACTAAGTGCGGAGATGACCTGCAATTGATTATGACTCATCACGAAGGCGAGGAGAGCGAGAAAATCCATAAACTAGCCTGGGATACCTTTGTTGACTGTACTAAGGTGGCTAAGACCTTAAAACTGCACGGCGCTGGGCAGGATTTGCTAGCTGATGCTTTTTCTGGCAATGTCAAAGGGATGGGTCCTGGGGTAGCTGAGATGGAGTTTGAGGAGCGGGCTGCTGAGACTATCATTATTTTTATGGCGGATAAGACCTCGGCTGGAGCCTGGAATATGCCACTGTACAAGATATTTGCTGACCCCTTTAATACTATCGGGCTAGTTATTGCCGAAAACATGCATGCCGGTTTTAGCTTTGAAGTGCACGATGTAAAGGAACATAGGAAGATAACCTTTAATGCCCCCGACGAGATTTATGACCTACTGGTTTTTATTGGGGCACCGTCGCGCTTTGTAGTAAAAGCAGTCTATCATCGGGAGACCAAGGAGATAGCTGCTGTGTCCTCTACCCAGCGTCTGGCTTTAATTGCTGAGCGATACGTGGGTAAGGATGACCCGGTGTGTATTGTCCGCTCCCAGGGTGAGTTTCCGGCGGTAGGTGAGGTGCTTGAACCATTCACGGCTCCCATTTTTGTGGAGGGGTGGATGCGCGGTTCACACTACGGCCCACTTATGCCGGTGTCTATCGCTGATAGCACCCCGACCCGCTTTGATGGACCGCCCAGGGTAGTGGCTATTGGCTTTCAACTATCTGGTAGTAAGCTGGTGGGACCTCGTGATATGTTTGCTGATAAATCCTTTGACCATAGCCGTGAGCAAGCTAATGAGATGGCTGACATTATGCGTCGCCATGGTCCCTTTGAGCCACACCGCCTGCCCCTAGAAGAGATGGAATATACTACTATGCCTCAGGTAATGAGAAAGCTGGAGGGAAGATTTATTGACCTTGACTAGTCAAATGAAAGGGCTCATCAATATTTAAACAGGAGTTGAGACCAATGGCAATCTACGTTATGCTTACCAGTTTAACCGATGAGGGAAGGAAAACCGTGAGGGAGAGCCCGGAAAGGATTAAAGAGGTTAACCAAGAGGTCGAAGCCATGGGGGCGAAGATAGTGGCTCAGTATGCTCTACTGGGTCCATACGATTTTATAAATATTTTGGAAGCGCCGGACAATAAGGTTATAACTAAAATAGCCATGGAGCTGAGCTCGAGGGGTACACTTCATACTATGACTATGGCGGCCATGACCCTCGACGAGTTTGTCAGTAGTATTTGAGATAATTGTGCTTACTTTGGAGTTACATTGCTCCCTAAGCTACTCCTAGCGACAAACAACCAAGCCAAGGTGCGTGAATATAAGCATCTGCTCCAGAATCTTCCCTGTGAGATGGTTACTCTTGCTGAACAGGGTATCAGCACTGTAGTTGCTGAGACTGGGCAGAGCCTTGAGGATAATGCTAGATTGAAGGCGATGATCTTGGCCAACGAGAGCCAGATTATAGCCCTGGCAGACGATTCCGGGCTGGAGGTTGATGCTTTAGGCGGCGAACCCGGACCGCTCTCAGCACGTTATGCTGGTGAAGCTGCTTCAGATAAGGACCGGGTCAGTTATTTATTAGCTAGGCTTAAGGATGTGCTCTGGGAGAAGCGCTCGGCGCGTTTCAGGTGTATTATCGCTCTGGTTACGCCTGATGGGGAAGTAGAGTTTTGTTATGGTGAACGCCGTGGGTTTATAACCTTCGAGCCAAGGGGTGAGCAGGGCTTTGGTTATGACCCGGTGTTTTACCTTCCTGAGCTAGGTAAGACCATGGCTGAATTATATTTGGAAGTAAAGAATCAGGTTAGTCATCGTGGGCAAGCAGCCAGAGAAGTATACCAGAAGCTGGAGAAGTTAACGGGGGGTAAATATTTTAGGCAAAATAGCTCAAATGATACGAAGGAATTTTAACTATGACTGGACTTTCTGATTCCTTCCAACGACCGATAAATTATCTGCGTATTTCAGTAACTGACCGCTGTAATCTGCGCTGTACTTACTGTATGCCAGCCGCAGGGGTTAGTTTGACGTCTCACCGGGATATTCTTACCTATGAGGAAATCTACACGATAGCTAAGGCAGCCGCTGAGTTGGGTATTGATAAGATAAGAATTACCGGTGGCGAGCCGTTGGTGAGGTCAGGGCTGCCTAAATTAATACAGATGTTAGCCCAGATAGATACCATGGATGAGATTGCTCTGACCACAAACGGCACTCTGCTTAGTCGTTATGCTGCTGAGTTAAAATCAGCCGGCTTACAGCGAGTTAATATAAGCTTAGATACACTCAGGCAGGACAAATTTAAGTTTATCACCTGTGGTGATAATAATCTTGGCGATGTGCTAAAAGGCATTGAGGTCGCCAGGTCGGTGGGGCTTAATCCGGTTAAGCTTAATACGGTGGTTATGGCTGGTATTAATGACGATGAACTGCTTGATTTTGCCACTAAAACCATTAATGAGGAATGGCATGTACGCTTTATCGAACTTATGCCCTTGGTTGATGAGGAGACTATAGCCTCTCAATTTGTCTCGGTTAGTGAGGTGAGGCAGCGTCTTGAACTATTAGGGGAATTAGAGCCTTGCCTGCCCAGTGCCGGTAATGGTCCAGCTAAGTATTTTCGTTTTCCTCATGCTAGGGGCACCATTGGTTTCATTACTCCAGTCAGTGAGCATTTCTGCTTTAATTGCAATCGGCTGCGTCTTACTGCTGATGGCCAACTTCGCCTCTGTCTATTATCTGATGATGAAGTAGACCTGAAGCAGCCGCTACGTAGCGGCATATCTTCAGCGGGGCTGAAGGAGCTAATTGAAGAGGCGGTTGCCCGTAAGCCGCTGCGCCATCATCTGGCAGAGGGCGACACGCCTAAAGACCGGCCGTTCTGCCAAGTGGGGGGTTAGGTATGGTTGAAGTATATACTGACGGGGCTTATAACCCGGTTTTAGGTCAGGGTGGCTGGGGAGCCGTTATCGTTGAAGATAGCCAAAAGCGTGTTTTTTCCGGTGTAGCCAAGAAGACAACTGGTAACCGTATGGAGATTACGGCTGCCCTGGAAGGCATCTTTCACACTCCACAAGGTTCGGAAGTGGCGGTGTATACCGATAGCCAGTATCTTATAGGCTGTATGGCCAAAGGATGGCATAGGCGTGTCAACCGCGACCTCTGGGAGAGGTTGGATGCAGCTGCTAGCCAACGCAAGGTGCGCTGGCAGTGGATTGAACGGGATACTAAAAATCCCTTTCACCAGGAAGCTCATATCCTGGCGACAAATTTAGCCAGTCAGGGCGAAAGGCTACGACCTGTACCATCAGAGAAACAAAAAGGACAGCCGAAAGCCCCTATTGGGGAGGGGCTGACCCATGTGGACGCCCTGGGTCGCCCCCGGATGGTGGATGTTACCGAGAAGCCTGATACTCGGCGCGAGGCAGTAGCTAAGTGCTTGGTCAAGATGAAAGCTGCTACCTTTGACCTATTAAAGGAGGGGAACATGCCCAAGGGGGATGTTCTGGCGGTAGCTCAGCTAGCTGGCATCATGGCAGCCAAGCAAACACCTCATATAATACCCCTGTGCCACCCGGTGCTTATTGGAGATATTAAGGTTGAGTTCGGTTTGGATGAGGAAGCCAGTGTAGTGGAGATTACCACTACGGTAAAGAGTATAGGCAAGACCGGAGTGGAGATGGAGTCACTTACCGCTACCGCTGTTACTGCCTTAACCATTTATGATATGTGTAAGGCAGTAGACCGGGGCATCCAAATTGATAGTATTCGACTAATCAGAAAAAGTGGTGGTAAAAGTGGTATAGTAAACCTTGAGTAGAATTGATTATTGATGTATACTACTCCACTACAGTAATATAAATTTGGGGGTGTATCATGAGGTTGTCGTGCCTTCAGGAGAATCTAAATCGGGGGCTTAACATAGTAGGAAGGGCAGTAGCTACCAGAACCACCCTGCCCATAACTAATAATGTCCTCCTAGCCACCGATCAGTCTCGGCTTAAGCTAGTTGCCACCAATCTGGAAATGGCTATTAGCTGCTGGATTGGCGCCAAGGTGGAGGAAGAAGGGGCAATTACTGTTCCCGCCAGGCTTCTCACCGAATTTATTAGTTCACTACCCAACGACAAGGTTGATATTAGCCTTTTACCACGGACCAAAACCCTAGGGCTAAAGTGTGCTCGATTTGAAGCCAGAATCAGTGGAGTTGATGCCAAGGATTTTCCTCCTATACCTAAGGTTGATGAGGGTATTACTACTCAGGTTGAAGTAGAAGCCTTTCGCCAGGGGATTAGCCAAGTTGTCTTTGCTGCTGCCACAGAGGAGTCACGCCCGTTGCTCACTGGGATTGATACCGAGTTTGACGGCGATTTGCTGACCCTAGCAGCGGCTGATGGCTTTAGATTAGCTGTATATAAGTTGTCCACTATTAACCCGGTTAGTCAGAGAACTGAGGTCATTATCCCAGCCCGGACTCTGAGTGAGCTGAATCGGCTTATGGCTGACCAGGAAGAGGCGGTTGAGATAAGGGTGAATCCTAATAAGAGCCAGGCTCTATTTCGCCTGAAGAATGTTGAGCTGGTATCTCAGCTTGTTCAGGGCACCTTCCCTAAGTATGCCCAGCTCATTCCCCAGAGCTACAATACCCGAGCTGTAGTTGATGTTGCCGAATTCTCAAGGGCGACCAGGACAGCCTCTATCTTTGCTCGTGATGGCAGTGGTATTGTCCGCTTGGTGGTAGCCCCGGGTGAGGAGCTAACCCCAGGTAAGGTAATCATTTCAGCCCGGTCGGAGGAAATAGGAGACGATGTCGGTGAGATTGATGCCATTGTCGAGGGTGAAGAGGCAAAAATTGCCTTTAATGGCAAGTATCTAATTGATGTGCTTGGCGTGCTTCGTGAGACGCAGGTAGCTTTAGAGACTACCAATCCGTCAAGCCCGGGTGTTGTCCGCCCAGTAGGGGTGGATAACTATATACATGTGGTCATGCCGATGTTCGTTCAATGGTAATAAATTCCAGAGGTACAACTGCTTTGATCCCTGCTCTCTCTGGAGTTGCTATTACCTGAACATCTAGGGCACTAAGGGTTGAGCGCTTTCCCTGAATACTAAAGTCATTGAGGTTTTGCCTTACTCTTATTGGGGCGATAATTCAATAAAAATGAAAGGAGTCGGGAAATAATGGCTAGAAAAGCATCTAAAGTACAGGTGACCATTACGGACATTCAAGGCAGGGGTAGGTGTTCCCAGGGATTTAAGAAAGGTGACACATGGTTAATTGAAAAGAGTATTGCACCGACTAATTTCTGCCTAACGGCCCTGGGCACTATTTTCCCCGTGATACAGACTATGCGCTATGGTGGGCAACATCCTTGGGACCAAGGCGATGTCACCCACACTTGTTGCCCCGATATCCATGATGGTCCCGTTATTTTTGAGATAAGACGATTACCACCAGCATGATGGGTATATATAGATTTAAGGGACACAGACTTAAAAATATGTGGTAAAATACAAGGTAGTATTTATATCAAAGGAGGTTTAATAACTTATGAATGGCATGAGAGCGCTAACTGAGGACGAAAAGGAAGCATTCCTAAAGGATAATCACGGTGGGGTTCTGGCTTTCGCTGGAGATAAGCCATATTGTATCCCTATACATTATGCGTATACCAAGGGAACCGTGGTCTTTGAAATGCTAAGAGCTGGAAGAAAAATAGAATATATTAATAAGAGCCGTAAGGTTTGTTTTAGTGTTTGGCAGGAGGCAGCGCAAAGCAATATCCCTAGTCTCAAGAAAGAACGCTGGAGCTCGGTCATACTCGAGGGCGAACTGGAAGAGGTAACTAAAGATAAGTGGGATTACTATGAATTGCCGAAAGGCGTGCCCGAGGGTATTGATATGGTTGGCTGGATACTAAAGGTAAACACTGTAGGAACAGTATGCGCTCCGGCTAGTTTATCGTTTGGTGGAGAAACCGCTTAGCCCTTACACAAAATTGTCCTGATTGGTAGTTAAAAAGAAAACCGCCAGTTTTAAGGCTGACAGTTTTCTTTAGTTGTGCCTGATTGCTGATATCATCCTAGTCTTTAATGTAGTCCTATCTTGGGAGTTTGTCAACACCACCAAGTAGAGATGAACCCTTGTCTAGGCTGAATATAATTACGACTTCGGAGAGGGAAGTGGTAGTGGCGAGAGCTCACAGCCCTTGAAATTTGTAGGAATCATGTATCTTTGAATATCTAATCTAAACATGCTTCTAACTCATCTTCGTGTAAAACGACCTTTTTGTGGCCAGTTCCGATTCGCACAGTGTAAATATAGAAGACTCCAACAGCTGTATTGGGATTAATCCAATGATAATCGGTAATTTCGCCAACTTGACCTATGTATGGCTCCAAACCAGAATCTCTCGGGGATAAATGTTGATTCTTAACTGGCGCTATTACGACCTTCTGTCCTATCTTATATTTAGAAGCCATTGAATTACTCTTACTGAATCTTTGGCAAATCATAATCCCAGGTGGCATGTTTGTCAATACCCTAAAACGAAGTTGGTTGGGATGGGAGAATGATGCAGAAGGGGTAAAGACATGCCTTATATTGTGTAACACTTAGGCTCTTTTTCCTTCTAGTTTGCTTGTTTCATTTTAACCTTGCGTGATATAATCAGACTTGAAAACCTTGTTTTGCGTTGAATAGTTATAAATGTGACTTAACAGATATGCCTATGTTTGTGCAGTGGTAGGATAAGTAGCCGTAGAGAGTATAAAAATGTATATTCGTGATATCATGACGACTAACGTGGTTACTATCCCCAGTAGTACCAGTATTGCCGAGGCTAGAAGAATAATGGAGGCAGGTAGGTTCAGCCGCTTGCCAGTAGTGGATAAGGGAAAGCTGGTTGGTGTGGTAACGGCACGTAGACTAGATCAGGTAGCTCCATCTAAGGCTACATCCCTTAGCATGTGGGAATTGAGCTATCTGCTGAGTAAGACCACGGTAAAGGAAATTATGGTAAGAGACGTAGTCACGGTAACCTCTGATACCACTGTTGAAGAGTCAGTGGCTCTGGCTCAGAGTCATAAGGTTGGGGTTCTAGTGGTGCTTGAGGGTGGTAAGGTGGTGGGCATAAGTACCACCCGCGACCTTTTCTATAAGATGTTCAACCCAATTCTGGGTTTGGGTGAGCCTGGCACTCGTATCGAGGTCGCCGGGGGTGGTGAGGGTAAGGCATTAGAAGAAGTGGTTTCATTGATAAATCAGCGTGGTTTAAAGATAGTAACCCTGCATATCATTACTCCTCCTGGCGCAACTGAGAAGAACGTTGTGGTTCACTTGGGCACTGAGGACGTGAGCCAGATTATTGCTGACCTTGAGAGTAAGGGGTATAAGGTAAATATGAGAAAACGCTGAGCCTAACCGGTCTGAAGAGTATTTAGGTAGTAACCAAACGGTGGCTCGGTTTATTTTGGGTTATAGAGTTGACATAATATCAATGGTCAGCAGCGTTATTGCTTTGCAAGTGGAGGGTATAGAGCTCGCTGGGCAGCTTTATCTGCCCGGTGAGGGTGACCGAACTCCGTACCACACTATTTGTATTTGTCATGGCATACCGACTCGTGTCCCTGGCCCTAGTGATGGAGGCTATCCATTACTGGCGGAAAAGATTTGCCGTGAAGGCTTTGCGGTATTGATTTTCAACTTTAGGGGATGTGGGGTTAGTGGTGGGAATCTTGACCTTCTGGGCTGGACCAGAGACCTGGAAGCAGCCATTAACTATTTATGGGCTTTGCCTGAGGTGGATAGGTCTCATCTATCATTGTTTGGCTTTAGTGGTGGGGCTGCTGTCTCAATATGCGTGGCCTCGCAGGACAAGAGAGTATCATCTATTGTAACTTGTGCCTGCCCAGCAGAGTTCACCTTCTTTACCGAAGTTGATGACCCACAGTCTGTTATTGAGTACTTCCGTGGCATTGGCACAATCAGGGATAAGGATTTTCCCAATTCTGCTGAAGAGTGGCTTAATGGCTTCAGAGTGATTAGCCCCATTAAATATGTGGCAGATATTGCTCCTAGACCTTTATTGCTGGTGCATGGCAGTGAGGATGAGGTAGTAGAAGTGAGTCATGCTCATAAGCTATATGGTAGAGCAGGAGAGCCTAAGCAGATAATCATAATTGATGGAGCCGGACATAGGCTACGGCAGGATGACAGGGCGATGGCTATTGTTTTTGGTTGGCTGAAATCCCATACTGAGCACATTGACTCGCCTTTAACAAACAAGCTATAGTTAAATTGAGGATAGCTAAAATTGCACGAATGCTGCGGCGTTTTTGGAGTTTATGCTCCCGGTGAAGATGTAGCGCGCTTGACTTTTTTTGCGCTATTTGCTCTTCAGCACCGTGGTCAAGAAAGCGCTGGTATTGCTACCGCTAACGGCAAAAGGCTCCAGGTTTATGCCCAGATGGGTCTGGTATCCCAGGTGTTTACTGAGGATTCCCTAAGACAGCTCGGTGGGCATATGGCTATCGGTCATAATCGCTACTCCACCAGAGGTTCCAGCCGAGTAATTAATGCCCAGCCTCTTCTGGTAGGCAAAGGTTCAAATACTATTGCTGTAGCCCATAATGGAAATATTGTTAATGCTGAGCATCTCTATCAAGAACTCTCTGACTTGGGCTACACCTTCCGTACTTCCACAGATACCGAGGTTATCGCTAACCTTATCCTGTCTTCCCCTGAGAAAGACTGGGTAAACAAGATAAGGTATGCTATGCATCGGCTTCAGGGATCGTATTCTCTAACCATCCTGACCAATAACACCCTGTTCGGAGTTCGTGACCCCTTTGGTGTACGCCCGCTGTGTCTGGGGACAGTTAATGGCGGTTGGGTTATTGCCTCAGAGAGCTGTGCCCTTGACCATATTGGTGCCAACTTTATCAGGGAGATTGAGCCCGGTGAGATAGTTTCTGTTACTAAGAATGGCATTGATAGTTACCAGGAAGAGGTAAGCAGAAGAGCAGTATGCATCTTTGAGTATATCTACTTTGCCCGCCCCGATAGTGTCATTAATGGGCGGCTGCTTTACCCAGCACGGCAGGCTATGGGAGAGGGGCTGGCACAGGAACACTCGGTAGAGGCTGATTTGGTTATGGGTGTGCCTGATTCGGCTACCGCCGCTGGCATTGGCTATTCTCGCTGGTCAGATATACAGCTATGCGAAGGACTGCTCAAGAACCGCTATGTGGGGCGGACCTTTATTGAGCCTGACCAGCGAATCAGAGACCTTGGCGTTAAGCTGAAATTTAACCCTCTGCCTCTGATGCTGGATGGCAAACGAGTAGTGGTGATTGATGATAGTATTGTCCGTGGCACGACTACTCCCCAGGTAGTGAAGCTGCTGAAAAGGGCGGGAGCCAAAGAGGTGCATATGCGTATCTGCGCTCCGCCTATTCGCTACCCTTGTTTCTTGGGTGTTGATATGGCTACCCGCTGGGAGCTAATCGCAGCTCAGAAAACTATACCTGAGATTAGAGATTTTATTGGTGCTGACTCATTGGGCTATCTGAGTATTGATGGCTTGGTTAAAGCGGTGGCTTTGCCTAAGGATATTTTTTGTATGGCTTGTTTTACTGGTGACTATCCCATACCAGTGCAGCTTGAGATGGACAAGCTGGTACTAGAGAGTTCTGCCAGTTGATTATCAAAATTCCTTCGGCAAAAAAGCAGCAGTAAGCTGTACTCTCAAACGTTCACAATTCTCATTTTTCCAGCACCTTGATCAAGGTTAAGCCCTGTTATCTGCGATAATCCCCCTCCTTCTGTGATTGCGCCTGAGTTGTCCGAAGTGCTATGATTAGGCCGACCAGGAAGTTGAAAAGCTGATATGGTGAATCCTAGATGATACATTCACATAAAGAGGGTTGAAGATAATGGGTTACGTTGCCATACTGGCGGCTATACCTGGCTTCTTCTTGAGTTCTCTCATTTTCATGGCTCTCTGGGGTATTATTGCTCCGAACTTGGGGGTAGAAAAGATAGACTATCTCATGGCCATGCTGATAACTATCACCCTCTGGCTTGCCGTAGCACCTCTGGCGGCAGCGGCTGGCCGAAGAGCAAGAAAGTAGTCGTATTTTTGAGTTAAATTAGTTTTTTATCTAAGGAGGCAAGGCGAATTAAGGAAACCTATGCTACGGCTGGTGTTAATATTGCTCTTGCGGCTAAAGCCAAGGAGTTGATAAGTAAGCATGCCCGGTCTACTCTCCGTCCCGAGGTCTTGAGTGGTGTCGGCTTCTTTGGCGGACTTTTTGAATTTAAAGGGTATGAGCATCCAGTTCTGGTGTCTAGCGTTGATGGGGTAGGTACCAAGCTGAAGATTGCCTCTGCTTTAGGTAGGCACAATACCATTGGTATTGACCTGGTTAATCATTGTGTTAATGACATCCTTACCACTGGTGCTGAGCCGCTCTTCTTTCTGGACTATATTGCTATGGGCAAGCTGGTGCCAGAGCAGGTGGAGGCTATCGCTCAGGGGCTAGCCACTGCTTGCCGTGAAGTTGGTTGTGCCCTTATCGGTGGTGAAACAGCGGAGATGCCCGGGCTATATGCTGGCGAGGATTATGACCTGGTAGGTTTCATCATCGGGGTGGTGGAGAAAGAGAAGATTATCATGGGGAAGACAATAAAGGTTGGTGATATTATTATTGGCATGCCCTCTAGTGGACTTCATACCAACGGTTATTCCCTGGTGCGTAAGATTTTTAGTGTTAACCAATTAGAGAAGTATTACCCTGACTTGGGTCGAACCCTGGGTGAGGAGCTTCTGGAACCTCATCACTGCTACTATCATCAATTGAAGCCGCTACTACCGTTTATTAAGGGAATGGCGCACATCACCGGTGGTGGATTGATTGATAATGTGCCCCGGGTTCTGCCCCAAGGTATGGCAGCACAGTTTCCTAGTCGGGAGTGGACGATACCTCCAATTTTCCAGCTCATCCAGCGGCGGGGTAATATTGACCGCAACGAGATGTATCGGGTGTTTAATATGGGTATTGGCATGGCGCTCATTGGCTCACCTGCTGATGCTGACCGGCTCACCCAGGCACTGCCTGAGGCGAATATTATTGGTGAAGTGGTGGAACAAAAGGGAGAGGTAAGGGTAATCATCAATTAGCTAACAGGGAGTTTAAGAGGGGCGAAGCCCCTCTAGCATAACCAGCCCCCCTCTCCTTTGAGGGAGAGGGGGATACAGGGGGTGAGGTGGAGGTGGGTATGCAGTACGACGATATTATTGAAAGATTGAAAACCATGTCTGACCCTGAAGCAGTGAAGGGGATGGCACGGTTTGGCATCAATCCGGTAAACACTTACGGGGTATCGGGTCCGATCCTAAGGAGAATAGCTAGGGAAGTCGGTAAAGACCGCGCTCTGGCTCAGCGACTGTGGACATCAGGAATTCATGAAGCGCGGATAATTGCCGGTATGATTGATGTGCCCGAAATGGTAACCGATGTGCAAATGGAAAGCTGGGTTAAAGACTTTGACTCCTGGGATGTTTGTGACCAGTGTTGCAGCAATCTATTCGACAAAACCAAGTTTGCTCATCAAAAGGCGGTTGAGTGGAGTAAAAGAGAGGAAGAGTTTGTTAAACGGGCCGGATTTACCTTAATGTCGACATTGGCCGTTCATGATAAAAAGGCCTCCGATGAGGAGTTTATGAAATTCCTGCCGGTAATCAAGGATGGGTCTGTTGATAATAGAAACTTTGTCAAGAAATCGGTTAACTGGGCATTAAGACAGATTGGAAAACGAAACTACAATTTAAATGAGATGGCAATTAAAGTAGCCGAAGAGATTAAGCAAATCAATTCAAAAAGTGCCAGGTGGATTGCCTCTGATGCTATTCGTGAATTGACCAGCGAGACGGTTCAAAACAGACTGAATAAGGTAAAGTAAGTACATATTGGAGGTCTTTATGCGAGCTATTGTCAGTGTTTCTAATAAGACCGACCTGGCTGATTTTGCCCAGGGGTTGAGCCAGTTGGGATGTGAGGTTTTTAGTACCGGTGGCACTAAGAAAGCGCTGGCCGAGGCCGGGGTGCCAGTGAAAGGTGTCTCCGAAATAACCGGATTTCCTGAGATTCTTGACGGCAGGGTAAAGACCCTGCATCCGGCAGTTCACGGTGGCATTCTGGCTAAGCGTAACCTGCCGGAACATATGGTTCAGCTAGCCGAGAATAACATTAAGAGTATTGACCTGGTGGCAGTTAATCTCTATCCCTTTGTCCAGACGGTAGCCAAGGAAAATGTTACTCTTGATGAGGCATTGGAGAATATTGATATAGGTGGGCCAACCTTAATTCGGGCGGCAGCCAAAAACTTCCCCAGTGTCATTGTAGTGGTTGATCCCGCCGATTATCAGCCAGTTTTGGAGAAATTGAGAGGAGGAGATATAGACCTGACTGAGCGTAAACGGCTGGCGCAGAAGGCTTTTCAGCATGTAGCCGTCTATGATACGGCTATTTCACAGTACCTGGGGCGAGATATGGAGGGTCTCCCTGAGGAGATGACCATAGCCCTGAAGAAGCGCTATGGGCTTCGCTACGGTGAGAATCCCCACCAGCAGGCTGCCTTCTATGCCGAACAAAGTGTAGAAGCCAAACAGGATACCGGTATCACCTGGGCAAAGCAGTTATGGGGTAAGGAACTTTCATTTAATAATATCCAGGATGCCGATGCTGCTTGGGGAGTGGCCATTGATTTTTCAGCACCTACGGTAGCCATTATTAAGCACACTAATCCCTGTGGCCTGGCAAATCATGATGATATTGCTGAGGCCTATCGACGGGCGCTCAGTGGCGACCCAGTAGCTGCCTTCGGTGGCATTGTGGCTTCAAATAGAGCTATTAACACGGCTGCCGCTCAGGAAATCAGCCAGACCTTTTACGAGATAGTTATTGCTCCTGAGTATGAAGCTCAGGCTCTGGAAATATTGAAGCGTAAGAAAGATCTTCGCCTTCTTATTGCTGAATTATCGCCGGATTATAGTACAGCTCTGGCAGGCTATCTTGATTTCCGCAAGGTCAGGGGTGGATTTCTTGTCCAGAGTTCCGATTCTGTTCCTGAAGGTAGCGTCGATTTGAAAGTGGTAACCAAGCGTGAGCCAACTAAGGCTGAAATAGAAAACCTACTTTTTGCCTGGCGAGTGGTTAAGCATGTAAAGTCAAACGCCATTGTACTGGCTAAAGATAAGACACTCTTAGGAATGGGGGCGGGACAACCCAGTCGGATTGTCAGTGCCCAGATAGCTAAGGAGAAGGCTGGAGAGAAAACCGTAGGTAGTGTTCTGGCTTCGGATGCTATGTTCCCATTTCCCGATGTGGTGGAGGCGGCGGCCGTTGGTGGAGTAACGGCTATTATCCAGCCCGGTGGTTCAATAAGGGATGAAGCATCAATTAAGGCAGCCGATGAGCACAATATAGCTATGGTTTTTACTGGCGTGAGGCATTTCAGACATTAGGTTCATATTTGAGTTAGCTCGGCAACTGTAATAGTGCCTGAACCAAGCAGTGGAGGGGGACAATGGCTACTGTAGTTTTAATTATAGATATGACCAAAGGTTTTTTTGAGGAGGGTTATCCGCTTTATTGTGGTGACAGAGCCCGCCAGATAATACCGAATGTGCAGCGCCTTTTGGAGCAAGAACTCACCTGGGGTTCACAGATTTTATTCCTTAATGACCACCATGACCCCGATGACCTTGAGTTCAAGATGTTCCCACCGCATTGTGTTGCTGGCACCCCTGAGACCGAAGTTATTCCTGAGCTAGCTAAGTATCCTGGAGAGATAATACCCAAGAAGCGTTTTAGCGCTTTTTATGGTACTACCCTTGGAGAGAGGTTGAGCCAGCTAAAGCCGGAGAAGGTGATTGTTTGTGGGGTGTGTACTGACATTTGCGTGTGTCATACTGTGTGTGATGCTAGAGACCGTGACTATAGAGTAGAGGTACCTGTTGACTGTGTTGCTTCGTTCGATGATACAGCGCATAATTTTGCCCTGGGGCATATGGAGAATGTGTTGGGGGCGAAGCTGACCAGTGTCGGAGGTGACTAGTGAAGGAACCCAAATTTGAACCGAGTGAGGCAGTGTTATCCGGGGAGACGGCTGATATCTACTTCGCCCGCACTGTAGACATTTTACGTCAGGAAAAGTTCAACCCGGTGGCTACGCTGGAGGTATTCTCCAGTCGGGCGGGGATAATCTGTGGCATGGAAGAGGTCAATGCTCTGTTGGCTAAGGTTTTGCCTGAGGATAACCGTGAGGTATGGGCTTTGGCTGAGGGTGAGGCAATGGACAAGAAGGAAGTGGTATTGCGTATAACTGCTCCCTATCAGAGCTACGGGCTGTATGAAACAGCAATAGATGGCATTTTAGCTCATTGCAGTGGTTGGGCAACAGCCGCCAGAGAGTGTGTGGAAGCAGCTCAGGGGATACCTCTCATCAGCTTTGGCGCTCGCCATGTTCATCCCTCAGTAGCTGGGGTAATGGAATATGCCGCTATCGTTGGCGGTTGTGTTAGTTGCTCCAGTGTGGATGGCGCTAAGCTGGCTGGTGTTGAACCAAGAGGGACTATACCCCATGCTCTGATTATTATTATGGGCGATACGGTTACGGCAACTCTGGCCTTCGATAAGTATATGCCGTCGGGGGTGCCTCGTGTCTCTCTGGTTGACACCTTTAAGGATGAGGCTGAGGAAAGCCTGCTGGTGGCTCAAGCGCTGGGGAAGAAACTTAAAAGTGTGCGGCTGGATACCCCCAGCGAAAGGGGTGGGGTCACTGCTGCCTTGGTTAAGGAGGTAAGAGCCAGGCTAGATTTAGCTGGCTTCAAGCATGTAGGAATTTTTGTTAGTGGTGGCATTGACCCGGAGCGCATTATCTACTTTATTGCGAATGGGGCTCCGGTTGACGCTTTTGGTGTAGGCAGTTATATCAGTGGGGCTAAGCCTATTGACTTTACCGCTGACCTGCACGAGGTGGAAGGCCAGCCAATTGCCAAGAGAGGTAGAATTCCGGGCATTACCCCTAACCCCAGGCTCAAGCGCATGATGTGAGTGGCTGGCTTAGCTATGCTCAAATTTCAGGCGTAGAATCTGCTTGGTCTCTTCGCTAACCTTTACCCGCTCGTCTATGCGCCAGCCGACAACCCACAGGATTTGACTCGGGGAGCAGACAATAGGAATTCGCTGGCGCCAGGCACGAGGAATTTTGGCGTCAATCATAAACTCGCCTAGCTTCTTGGGCTGGCTTAACCCCAGTGGCTTAAACCAGTCGCCGGTCTGGCGACTTCGCACTGCCAATTTGTTACCGGTCTTATCAAGGTCGAGGTAGGCAGCAAAGTCATTATTCTTTTCTGCCATCTGTTTCCGGTTAATAATAGTTGCCTCTATACGCCAGCCAGGTAGTGAAGTCTCGCCGGGCAGCTTTAATGGAAACTTACCTCCCAGTATAGGGAGGGGGGATAAAACTGCTGACCCAGGGGCCAGCAAGTATCGGTTGTATTCTATGGCAAAGATTAGGCCTCTGGGCAGGCTGATTCTTCTTCCTGCTGGCTTAGTCAAGGCAGCTATTATTCCTTCAATATGGCGTGTCTCAATATCCTTAAGATTGCCTAGCAGCTTGCCTATGGCTACCCGAAGCAGGTGTCGCTTAAGAGCCGAAGGTAGCTTAAGAAACCTTTCCTTGTCCAAAATAATCGTATCTTCTTGTTCTTGGGCAATCTTATCCCATAATTGGGTACTCTCTTCATCTAAGAAGGCGAGGTCATCACCGGCAATTTGGGCAGTTCGAAGTAGAGCTTCAGCTACCCGTGGGTTATAGCTCTTAAGCAGGGGTAGGAGCTGATGGCGCATTCTATTTCTCAGCGGTGATAGTGACAGGTTGGAGGCATCAAGTCGGGGACTAATCTTATGGTTATGGCAATAGTCCGTTGTTTCCTGTCGGTTTATCTGTAGTAACGGTCTTATTATATTGAGGCTGTTTCCGGTTTGCCTTAGTTGCCATTCGGTGCTCGGCTGTAATCCACGAAGCCCTCTGGTTCCTGTTCCCCGTATCAGATGCATCAGTATGGTCTCTATATGGTCATCAATGGTATGCCCTACTACCACCTGGCTAGCTCCGATAGACCTGGCTATCTCAGCCAGGAAAGTATATCGCACCTCACGAGCTGCCTCTTCTAACGAGATGCGGTGCCGAGCTTGATGGGACTTGACATCACGCTCCTCAATAGTAGCTGGAATACCCAGTTGGTGAGCTAAATCAGAAACATATTGGGCATCAGCCTTAGACTCAGCACCTCGCAGTTGATGATTAAGGTGAGCCACATGCAGCCCTATACCTAGCTCATTCTGGAGATTAACCAGGATGTGGAGCAAACAGACTGAATCTGGGCCGCCTGATACTGCTACCAGAAGTGGTTGCTGACTTGATACCCGACGATGTTCTTGGATGAAGCGTAGCACCCGTTGTTCCAGTGATTCGTGATGTCCTTCCCTCTTCACCATCTACTTAACTTGTTTTTAGGATAAGTTTGGTGCGGTGCATAGACTGGGGGTAATGGGCAAAGCCTAGGGCAGCAGTAACCTGTTCTGGTCTTCCCGAGCCGCTATTATCGCAACGTAACTTCATCTCTATGGTGCAATATGGACGGTGCCAATCAATGAGCCGAAGGTTATCAATTAGAACCCTCAAGTCATAGCTCCGTATGCCAGTATCCCTCTGGTGCTGCCACGGTAGGTGCTCTGCTGACAGTAAAGAGCTGAGCCCCGACTCTATATCCTTTGGCTCCTTTTCGGTTTCTACTTCAACCTTATATTCGGCATAACGAACCTGTGATTGTAAGGAGGACTGGTTCGAGTTTATGGGATATACCTGTAATATTTCAATGCCGGGCGGTAGCTGCTGGCTGACGGCTGCGCTGAACCAGTGTGGAGAGACCCATTTGGTACAGAGTATATCCATTAGTTCGGCTTCACTGGTTACCCCTATGGCGAGGGGTACCGCTAGGGATATTCGGGGATGGGGGTTAAATCCCTCCGAATAGGAAAGTGGTATCTCGGCGCGGTGTAGCGCTCTTTGCCACAGCCGTATTATATCCAGATGGGAGATGAACTGTATCTCCACTCCTCGGCAGAACCTAATCCGCAGACGCTGCATGTCTTTCCTTAGTCAGTAGAATTTCCTCGATTTTCATCCCTCGCATTTTGGTTATTACCAGCTTCAAGCCCTTATACCTTAGCTGTTCACCTGTTCTAGGTATATACCCTAAAAGGTCGAGTACAAAGCCGGCCACAGTTTCATACTCCCCCTCAGGTAATTCCAAGCCCATCTCTTCATTTGCTTCCTCAATACGCATGCTGCCATCAATTTGGAAGGTGTACTCATTAATTATCTCATACTCCTTTTCTACGGCAGCTAGCTCGTCCCCTACCGGACCTACAATTTCCTCGACCAGCCGACTCAGGCTGACTATGCCCGCAGTACCACCATATTCATCTACCACCACTGCCATCCGGTAGTTTTTATCGCGCATCTCGGTAAATAGTTCACTGATACGCTTGGTCTCAGGGGTGAAGTAAGCCGGGCGAATTAGGTCATCAATGACACCCTCATTATTAATGGTAGACTTAGCCTGAGCCATAAGCACATCCTTTACCGAAAGAATGCCGACCACATTATCCATGTTTTCCTGATAGACGGGGAAGCGAGATAAGGGGGATTCAGTGTAGAGGGCAAGGAAGTCGGCTAGTTTGGAGCCTTGCTCTATGCATACCACTTCTGGGCGTGGTACCATGACCTCATGGACTGGTCGGTCACCGAAGTCAAAAACCCGGTGGAGCATTTTGGCTTCAGACTCCTCCACTGTTCCCTCTCGATGTCCCACTGATATCATGGTGCGAATTTCTTCGTCAGTTGCTAGAAACCTGGGTGCCGGTGTTCCGCCAAGCATCTTGGTGAAGCTGGAAGCTATCCAGCTTAGCACGAATACGAAGGGGGTAAGTAGCCAAGATATTGTCTGTATTGGTTGAGCTAATGTTAGAGATAGCTTCTCAGCATGCTGGGTAGCTATGGTTTTGGGGGTAGTTTCACAGAATATCAGGAGAATGATGGCTACGCCTATAGTAGCAATAAGGATACCCCATTCTTCCCAAATGGAGACGGCTAGGGCAGTAGCCAGAGCGGCTGCTGCAGTGTTTACCAAGTTATTGCCCAGCAGGATAGTGGATAGAAGCTTCTCCGGCCGCTCAATCATGCTGGCTACTCGCTTGGCTCCGCTGACCTTGGTCACGACCAGATGCTCTACTCTTATCCTCTGCAAGGCAATAAAGGCTGTTTCCGAGCTGGAAAAAAAGGCTGACAGAAGAAAACAGATAAAAAGTAACACCACATATAGTGTTTCCATACCGGACATATAGCATCACCCCACTCTTAATAAGACCTTGAATAGTTCCCTTTTAGCCATCATAGCATTGGCTTATAGTTGTGTCAAAAGAGGCTGATTATAGGTCGTTAGCAACCTCAAAAGAACACGGTTTAGCGTGTTGCGAAACTCTCTCGGTTATTCCTCCAATGGTATCTATGCTATAATCTGGAGGTATGAAAATCCTGGGTATTGAGACCTCTTGTGACGAAACAGCAGCGGCAGTAGTGGCGGATGGGGTTGGCATTCTGTCCAATCAGATTGCCTCGCAGGTGGAAATCCATGCCCGCTATGGGGGGATTGTTCCTGAGGTAGCCTCTCGCCAGCACATTCTCGCCATTATCCCGATTATTGAGCAAGCCATGGCTCAGGCTAAGGCTACCTGGGGCGATTTGGATGGCATTGCCGTTACTATGGGACCTGGTCTTGCTGGCTCACTGCTGGTAGGGGTAAATACGGCTAAGGCTATTGCTTTAGCTCGTGGGTTGCCTATCACTGGGGTTAATCACCTTGAGGGTCACATCTATGCTAACTGGCTGGGTAATTATACTCCTCACTTCCCCTTAGTCTGCCTGATTGTTTCTGGGGGGCATAGTGATTTAGTGTTGGTGAAAGGGCATGGGGACTATATAGTGTTGGGGCGGACACGGGATGATGCTGCCGGAGAGGCCTTTGATAAAGCAGCTAGGATATTGGGGTTGGGTTATCCCGGTGGTCCGGCCATTGAGCAGGCAGCAAGAGCGGGCACTGCCTCTCTCAAGCTGGCTCGTGCCTGGCTGAGGGGGACTAGTGACTTCAGCTTCAGTGGCGTCAAGGCAGAGTTGTTGCGCTTGGTAGAAAAGGGGAAGGTTTCACTATCAGCTAGCCAGGGTAGTGAGCTTATCACTGCGGCTGATGCCGCGGCTAGCTTTCAGGAGGCGGTGATAGATGTCTTGGTCACCAAGACTATTGAAGCCGCTAGGGAGCGCCGAGTAAAACAGATTTTATTAGCCGGTGGGGTGGCATCAAATGAGTTGCTTCGTCGTCGGATGGTAGAAAACTCCCCCATCCCGGTTCTGGTTCCTGAGCTGGTATTATGTACTGACAACGCAGCTATGATTGCTGCCTGTGGCTACCATCGGTTTCAAGCCGGCAGGATAGCTGGATTGGATTTGGACGTGATTCCCAGCCTGAGGCTGGCCTAAGAGACAGCAATGGCATTTACCTTGAGTCATATACTCTAGAACCTGAAAGGGCAACATGCTGGCTAGCTCCAAGAAGGGGAGCTTATTCTTGGCATAACCTAGAGCCCCCATTATCCCCCGGTAAAGGGATTGGCTGGGTCCCATTTGAGCTATATCAGCTTGGAACCGGTTAGTCTTAGCCAAGAATCGTTTCTCTCCAGTACAATCTAGAGATTCAGCTACAATGCTTGTGTTCAAGCCATGAGTGGTGTCAAAGCAAGGTGTATTGAAAGCGGTCTGGGGATTCGGATTGAGCCACTGGCTGGTTGTGTCGGTTAGGTATTGGTCTCGCGCCAGAGTAGGAATACTTCTTTCACTCTGGAGAGTGGTGGCTGCCTTATTGTTGTGCTAAATCACTACATGCAGGATTACCCAATTGTAGACCGGATTTTGGTGATGTCGGTGAGCTCGCTAATGGCTAGATTTGACATGAACCTCTATATCTCCCTTTATTACCCCTACTTTTGTGGCAATAATCGCATCGCTGAAATCAGCACCCCGGTCATCATTACTTCTTCCCGAGTTGATTATCTTTATTGGCTCACTCCCTTCCGTGGTCAACTCTCTTCTGTTTAGTAGCAGTTGTTACCACAGTTTAATAACTTGACTCTCTGGGAGATTATTTATCAACTTACCCCTTTAGGTTTTTACTAGGTAACCCCATCCCCTTTATCCCCTTCCCCTTGGTAAGGGGAAGGGGAATCGGTTTTGTAAGAGGGGTGAAGCCCCTCTTCAACTCTCCTGTTATTAAAACGCTATCGTGTATCAATCAGCTGAGAAAAACGGTTTAGCTAAACCGTCTATTTTACTGCTTATCTATCAAGCAGATGGGTAAACCTTAGGGCATCATCATGCCTATATCTTGAACTGTGAGAAGTAGTGCTTCATGCACAGAGGGAAAACCACAGCAACCTACCTTGACCCTTTCCATCGTTTATGGTGCCTTATTGGCTTCGTTTTAGTCAGCTATTCGGTGGAATTGTAAGAATACACGCTACCGTGTATAATATCAAGGTCTTTTTGGTATTTTTGGGGAAGGAATAGCCTGATAATCAAATTTGGCTCGTTCAGCAATAATAGAAAGCAGAGTGGCCGAGGTACCTCGGGGTTTATACATTCTGGTTTCCCACTCGCTTATTGTTTGCTGGCGGGTGCCCAGTGTCTCTGCCAGCTGGCGCTGGGTTAGACCTAAATGGTATCTTAAGGCTTGGATGTGCTCACTATCCCATTGGGGTCGGTGCACTTTATACTGTTGGCTCATGAGTTAATGCTACGCGATTCAATGTAAATTGTCAAAATGGCAGGGTATATTTACTAAAAATAGAGATATATACAGAAAAATGAATGTATAATGGAGGTAGGAAGCATTATACTATAAAATAAACCTGTCAGTTACCACCATTAGCTGTGAATGGTTATATATAGAGTTGCGGCTTTTGCCTATGTGCGCTATCATATATTAGCAGTCTCAGGGTGAGAGTGCTAATATATTAAGCCTGTAGCAGGTTAGTTTAAAAAAAGGAAGGAGGATTAGAATGGCGGTTAAGCTTGAACCATTGGCTGACCGGTTGGTAGTCAAGCCCATTGAAAGGGAGGAGATGACCAAGAGTGGCATTGTTCTTCCCGATACGGCTAGGGAGAGACCCCAAGAAGGGGAGGTTATTGCTGTTGGACCGGGGAGGTTATCTGAGGAT
The DNA here is from genome assembly GCA_011192075.1 of Dehalococcoidia bacterium. Lineage (GTDB taxonomy): Bacteria > Chloroflexota > Dehalococcoidia > Dehalococcoidales > S120 > S120. The sequence goes on from DUER01000142.1 coordinate 45,549, forward strand.
GGGAAACGGATAGCTATGGATGTTAAGGTGGGTGATAGGGTGGTTTATGCTAAGTATGGGGGTACTGAGATCAAGATTGAGGATGAGGAGTTGGTGATTTTGCGCGAGAGCGATATTTTGGCTAAGAAGACCAAGTAACAATTCAAGTTAATATATTATAGGAGGGGAAAATGGCAAAACAGATTATATTTGATGAGGAAGTTAGGCATTCTATAAGGAAGGGAATAGATGCTCTGGTTGATGCCGTCAAGGTGACCTTGGGACCTAAGGGACATTGCGTGGCGCTGGATAAAAAATGGGGTGCCCCGTCAGTGATTGATGATGGGGTTACCATCGCCAAGGAAATTGAGCTTCCTGACCCTTTTGAGAATATGGGTGTTCAGCTGGTTAAGGAAGCAGCCACTAAGACCAACGATGCCTGTGGTGATGGTACTACTACATCTACTATTCTAGCTCATGCCATTATTTCTGAGGGCTTTAAGAATATAGCCGCCGGTGCCGATGCCATGGAGCTAAAGAGAGGCATTGAGAAGGGAACCACGGCTATTATTAATGAGCTTAAACGAGTATCAACTGAGGTAAAGGGTAAGGCGCAGATTTCTCAAGTAGGTACAATCACGGCGGTCGACAAAGAGATTGGCGATTTAATTGCCGATGTAATGGAGAAGGTAGGTAAGGACGGGGTTATCACTGTTGAGGAGTCCAAGGGGATAAAGTATGAGACCGAGTATGTGGAGGGAATGCAATTTGACCGTGGTTATATTAGCCCCTATCTCGTCACCAATGCCGAGAAGATGGAAACGGTAATAGACGACCCCTACATTCTTATTACTGACAAGAAAATCTCGGCTGTGGCTGACCTTCTGCCGGCTCTGGAAAAAATACTCCAGATGTCAAAGAACCTGCTTATTATTGCTGAGGATGTGGATGGTGAGGCATTAGCTACCCTGGTGGTCAATAAGCTACGGGGTACTCTAAACATTCTAGCAATTAAAGCTCCCGGCTTTGGGGATAGGCGGAAAGCGATGCTGGAAGATATAGCGATTCTTACCGGTGGTCAGGTGATTTCAGAGGAGGTGGGACGTAAGCTAGACTCGGTCACTGTGGAAGACTTGGGTAGGGCTCGCCGGGTAACGGCTGATAAGGATAAGACTACCCTTGTTGAGGGCAAAGGTTCAGACGAGGCGATTAAGGCTAGAATCAGGCAGATTAAGGCTCAAATAGAGGAGACAACCTCCGACTTTGACCGGGAGAAACTCCAGGAGAGGCAGGCCAAGCTGGTAGGTGGGGTAGCCGTAATTAAGGTAGGAGCCGCTACTGAGGTTGAGCTTAAGGAGAGGAAACACCGGGTTGAGGATGCGTTATCGGCTACCCGGGCAGCGGTAGAGGAAGGTATCCTGCCTGGTGGCGGTGTTGCTCTGCTCAGGGCCACTTCAGTTCTAGATAAGCTGGAGGCTAGTGGTGATGAAGCCACTGGAATTAATATTATAAAGAAGGCTGTGGAGGAGCCGATTCGTTGGATTGCTATAAATGCTGGTCGTGATGGTTCGGTGATAGTGGATGCGGTTAAGAAGAGCTCAGTCGGGGTCGGCTATGATGCTGCGGCCGATGACTTTGGTGATATGGTGGAAAAGGGTGTTATCGACCCAACCAAGGTGGTGAGGTCTGCCCTGGAAAATGCATCTAGCATTGGCGCTATGGTCTTAATTACTGAATCACTAGTTAGTGATATCCCAGAGAAAGAGAAGATGTCGGCAATGCCAGCGGGTGGCATGGGTGGCATGGGTGGCATGGATTACTAAGAGCAGTTTAGCTTAGATATATTTCCCCTCCTCCACCAAAGGGGGAGGGGAAATGTTTTTAGTGGGGATAAAGCTCTATATCATAACTTCAGTAGTTCCTCCAAAGGCTCGTCGTTGGCGATAGGACCAACCACAGCCAGGTGGAGCTGACTGTCTATTATTAGCTCTTGGGCTACCCGTCTAAGCTCGTCAGCGGTAACGGCATCAATAATGGACTCTACCTGCTCAATGTTAAGGACGTGGTCAGTAAGAATTTCTTGTCCACCCATCCAGCCGGCAACATTGCGGCTATCCTCCATGCGTAGCCATAGACGTCCTTTTGATAATTCCTTTGCCTTGGACAATTCAGAGTCAGGGACTGGTTCTTTGAGTCTGGCGAGTTGCTCCAGAATGGCTTTAATAGCTGTGGTCAGTTTCTTGGGTTCTAGCCCGGCGTAGACAGTAATTGAGCCTGAGTCCAGGAAGTGCTCTGTATAGCTATGAATGTTATAGGTGAGTCCTAGCTTGTCCCGAATTTCGGTAAACAAACGGCTGCTTGTGCCCTCTCCTAGGATGACATTAAGCAGGTCAAGGGTGAAGCGCTTGGGGTGGAGGAGTGATAGGCCGGGTAGTGCCAGGCAGAGGTGTGCTTGCTCGGTGTCCCTTGTCTCAATGTGTAGCCGCTGAGATGGTTGTTCCTCATAAGCTGAATATCCGGATGGCTGCTGGCGGCTGGTCCAGTCGCCTAAGGCTTGGCTAACAGCAGTTACTATCTCCTGATGCTGCATATTACCAGCGATGCTGACTACTGTTTTATTGGGTAGATATTGCTCTTGAAGGTAGTCAAGCATTTTGTCTCTGTTGATAGCCGCCACTGATTCCTTGCTGCCAGCTATATCACGTCCCAGAGGATGATTAGGCCATAGAAGCTGGTCAATGAGCATATCAACCCATTGTGGCGGGTAATCTTGGCTCATGTTAATCTCTTCAATGATAACTTGGCGTTCCTTTTCTATTTCTACCGGGTCAAACTTGGAATGGAGGAGCATGTCTGCCAGCACATCCAGGGTTAGGGAGAAGTGGGGCTGAGCTACCTTACACCAGTATAAGGTTAGTTCCTTGTCAGTGCCCCCGTTAAGGATTCCGCCAACTCCTTCTATTGCCTCCGAGATTTCTCTAGACGTTGGTCGCTTCTCGGTGCCCTTGAAACAGAGGTGCTCAATGAAGTGTGAGATGCCGGCTTCGACCTCAGTCTCGTATCGGGAACCGACACCGATAAAGATACAGATGGATACCGAGCGAGTATGAGGCATAGTGGCGGTGATAATACGCAGCCCGTTATCCAGTGTGGTCTTTTGGTACAATATACTACTTCCTCTAGTTGTATTAGATGATATTCTAGCCGTATTCCTGCTTTGGTGTCAATTTAAGGGTGTCTAAGAGGGGCGAAGCTCCTTTTTTTAATATACTTCCCCCTCATGCTAAGAATATATCTCCATATTATGGAGAGGGGGAAAAAGGGGATGAGGTATATAATCTCGTAAATATAGTTACTTGCTGTATCTATAAACTATGGTTATAATAATCAATGGATACTAAAGAGAGCGGGTGGTTATATGGAGCAATACGGACTAGAGAATATTCGCAACCTTGTTATGTTGTCTCATTCTGGTGCTGGTAAGACGTCGCTGTCAGAAGCAATCTTGTTCACTGCTGGGGTAATTAACCGGCTGGGTAAAGTTGATGATGGCAGCACTACTTCAGATTATGACCTCGATGAAATAAAGCGTAAGATTAGCATTAATCTGACGCTACTTCCCTGCCCGTGGAAGGGGACTAAGCTTAATCTTATTGATACTCCCGGTTATTCTGATTTTGTTGGTGAGGTCAAGGCGGCAATACGGGTTAGTGAGGGGGCAATAATTGTGCTCTGCGCTGCCTCTGGTGTTGAAGTCGGCAGTGAGCAGGTCTGGGCATATAGTGACGAAGCCGACCTTTCCCGTTTTATCTTTATTAACAAGATGGACCGTGAGAATGCTGACTTCAACCGAACCGTCGATGAGCTGCGCTCAAAATTTGGCTCTAAATGCGTACCAGTCCAGTTACCCATAGGTGCACAGGATAATTTCCAGGGGATAGTTGACTTGTTGGCATTGAAAAGCTATATCGGCTCCGAGATGAAGGAGAGCGAGATACCATCTTCACTGCAAAGCGAGGTCAATTCTTTTCGTAACCAACTGGTGGAGGCAGTAGCTGAAACTGATGACAAGCTACTGGAGAAGTATCTGGAGGGCGAAGAACTCAGCCTGGAGGAGCTTGGTGAAGGCTTGCAACGGGCGGTAGTAACTGGTAGGATTGTGCCCGTTTTGGTTGGCTCAGCTCTGCAGAATGTAGGCATTACTTTGCTTCTGGACGCTGCATGTAAATATTTACCATCACCAAAAGAACGAGATGTAGTTATCGTTGACGCCTCAGTTGAACAAGGTATGCGCCGGGTTGAGCCAAGTCAGGATGCCCCCTTATCGGCTCTGGTGTTTAAGACTAGCGCTGACCCCTATGTCGGTAAACTTACCTACCTTCGGGTTTACACTGGTGCTGTTGATAGTAATTCTCAAGTGTGGAATGCTACACAAGGTGGGTTAGAGCGCATAGGTCAGCTATTCATTCTGAGAGGCAAGGTCCAGGAGCCAGTATCTCAACTTAATGCTGGGGATATAGGGGCGGTAGCCAAATTGAGCCTAACTGGTACCGGGGATACATTGGGCATTCGAGATAACCCGGTGAGAATTGCGTCTATTCTATTCCCCGGGGCGGCTTTTAGTAAGGCGGTTTATCCTAAGACCAAGACTGACCTGGATAAGTTGGGAGCAGCATTATCTCGGCTATCTGAGGAGGACCCTACCCTTGAGCTGCGTCGGGAGACTGATACCGGTGAGACCATTCTATCAGGGCTTGGCGAGACTCACCTTGATGTAGCCGCTGAGAAGATGTTGCGTAAATTTGGTGTCAGTGTTGAGCTGGGAACTCCCAAGGTTCCATATAAAGAGACTATCACTATGCCAGCTAAGGCTGAATATAAGCATAAGAAGCAAACAGGAGGGCATGGTCAATACGGGCATGTTCGTTTGTCGCTGGAGCCTTTACCGCGTGGTAGCGGTTCCGAATTTGTCGATAAGATAGTGGGTGGGGTCATACCTAAGAATTACATCCCATCGGTTGAGAAGGGGGTTAATGAAGCCATACAGGAGGGGGTTCTGGGCGGCTATCCTGTTGTTGACATAAAGGCAACGGTCTACGATGGCAGCTTTCATCAGGTTGATTCTTCAGATATATGTTTCAAGATTGCCGGGGCACAAGCGTTAAAGAAGGGATTATCTCAAGGGCAACCAATTCTGCTGGAGCCGATAATGAATATGGAGGTAACTGTTCCCGAGGAGTTCACCGGTGATATTATTAGTGACCTCAATACAAAGCGAGCCCGGGTGCAAGGAATGAACCCTGGGGGTGGAATCAATGTTATTGAGGCTCAAGTGCCCCAGGCTGAAATCTTACGCTATGCCATAGACCTCAAGTCAATAACTCAGGGTAGGGGAAACCATACTGTTGAGTTCAGCCACTATGAAGAGGCACCGTCTCATATCACACAAAAGGTTATTGCTGAAAGGCAAACCAAGAAAGCTTAGCTTTATCCCGCTAGAAGCTCCTTAACCTTACTGGTGAAGGATGGTATTACCTTTCTCCAGTCTCCGACTACAGCAAAACGGGCTCGCTTAACTATGTTCGCCTCAGGGTCTTTATTGATAGCCACAATGGTTTTGGAACCGGAACAGCCAGACATGTGCTGGCTGGAACCAGAAAGAGCTACTGCAATGTAGAGGTCAGGAGTAACAATTTTACCGGTAAGCCCTACTTGCAGTCCGGTGGCAACCCAATCATTGTCACAAGGAGGTCGGCTAGCCCCTACCGCCCCTTTGAGTATTTTAGCTAGCTCTTCTAATTGTTTAAAACCATCAGCACTGCCAATACCTCTACCTCCGCTAACTATTACTGTAGCATCCTCCAGCTTAACCCCTTCTATCTCCTCTTTTACCTTCTCCAGCACCTTGGTCCTTATCACTGATGGGTCTAGCCCGGCGTCAATAGTAATTACTTCCCCTTGCCTTGAGGCATCTAGCTCTAACGGTGTCATGGCTTTGACCCTAACGGTAACAATTTGCGGGTTACACTCAGTGGTGGAGATGGCATAGGCGTTCCCGCCATATACTGGTTTGGTTTGTAGTAGTCGCTTTGAATCAGGGTCAATAGCCAGCTCCAGGCAGTCCAGGGAGACGGCTGTCTCCAGCCTGAAGGCTAGCTTGGGTGCCAGGTCGCGACCGGTAGTGGTCTGTCCCAGAATGAGGATTTGGGGCATTGCTTGCTTAACTACCTTTTCCATCACAGATACGTAAGAATCTGTTTGGTAGTCTTGAAGTAGCGGGTCATCAACTACATATACCTTGTCGGCACCAAAGGCAATTGCTTCTTGAACTAAGTTACTTATTCCACTACCAACCAGCACCGCAGATAATTCCTGTCCTAGGTCGTCAGCCAGCTTTCGACCACAGCCCAGTATTTCGGTAGCAATTGCCGCTAGCTTCCCTTCGCTAACCTCGATACAAGCCATAACACCTTTAGATTCAGCCATAAGATTTGCCTCCTTTGTTAACATAACTCGAATAACAATTCAAAGCTAACTAGATATGAATTGTTTCACTAAAATTTTATAGTATTTTGGCCTCCCTGAGTTTCAGGGCTAGATTAGCTGCGGCCTCTTCAGCGGTTTCTCCCTCTATAACTTCAACCTCACCTTCATGAACCGGTTGGTATAGCTTGAGCGTTTTGGTTCGTCTACCAGCAGCCCCGACTTGGGCAGGGTCCACCCCTATGTCAGCCGGTTTCCAGATAATAGGCTCCTTCTTTTTAGCTGCCATAATCCCTTTTATGGTGGGGTAACGAGGCTCACCAAGTTCATTGCTTACTGTAATCAAGGCAGGTAACAGTATCTCAACAACCTCATAGCCATCAGCGGTTACCCTTTCCACTCTTGCCTTACCGTCAGTGATGTCTATTTTTTGGGCTAAGGTTACACTAGGCAGCCCTAGTATCTCAGCAATACCTGAGCCTACCTGCCCCGCATTCCAGTCAGAAGCTTCCCTGCCACACAAGATAAGGTCATAATCGCCTATTTTCTTGATTGCCATAGCTAGCGCATAAGCTGTTGACCAGCTATCACCTTCGGCAAAAGCCTCGTCCTCTAGCAGGACAAGCTCATCAGTTCCCATCGATAGTGGCTTCTTTATTACATCTCTAAGCTGGTTTATGCCTAGGCTGATAGCTGTGATTTTGCCACCCAAGGCGTCCTTAATTCTTAGTGCTGCCTCTATGGCATATTCTGCGTAGGGGTCGATTATCGGTGGCACCCCAGCTGGCGGCACCACCTTATTACTGGTAGCGTCAATCTTGAAGCTGGCTGGTGGTGCTTCAGGGTCAATCACCTGCTTGACGCAGACCACTATATTCATTGTGCCTTCCTCCTTCTTGTCGGGGACTCCTTAGTCTTGAGGTGGAACCTGAGTGACCAGTTTAGCATCAGAGCAATTACGTGTCAAGCGCAGGCTGACTATACGGTCTATGCCGCTTAAGTCTGGCATGACTTTTACCTGAGCCGAGGGGAAGAGGCTGCGCAAGGAGATGGTTACTGATCTTGCTTGTTCCAGCCCAATCTCAACAAGCAGACAACCATCAGGGCGAAGCCTATCGCCTACCTGTCGGCATAGCTGGCGTATTTTGTCCAGCCCATCCTTACCACCAGCTAAAGCTATCCTTGGCTCGAATAACTGTATCTCCGGGCTCAACTCTTCTATTTCGCTATCCCTAATGTAGGGTAGGTTGGCTACTATGAGGTCAACTGACTCAGGGAGGACTTCCAGCATATTGCCTAATAGAAGTTGAACCTGATTTCCTACCCGGTGTCTTTGGCAGTTTATGGCAGCTACCTCTAAGGCAGTTGCTGAGACATCAACGGCATATATTTTTGCTTGGGGTAGATGCAGGGCGAGAGTAATGGCGATGGCACCACTCCCGACTCCCACTTCAACTATTAGACGGGGATAGTTTTTTCTGGCCGGGTGCTTACTGGCAAACTTCAGTGCTTCCTCCACCAGTAACTCGCTTTCTGGGCGGGGAATAAGAGCTCTAGGGTCGATGTAAAAATCCAGACCGTAGAATTCGCAATGCCTGGTGATATAGGCGGTTGGCTCATGACTAAGGCGTCGTTTAATCAGATTCCAGAAGGTTTCATCCTGTTCGGGGCTTAGTTCTTGGTTGAGGTTCTGATAGAGCTGAACCAGACTTATCTTTAAGGCATGTCGTAGCAGTAGCTTGCACTCTAAGGTGGCGTCTTCAATGCCACTGGCGACTAGGATTTCCTGGGCACGGCTGAGAGCTTGTTTTAGGGTCATACTGTTGCTACCCCAACCGTTTTGTCCGGTCGTTGGTGGCTAGGGCGTCAATAAGTTCGTCAAGTTCTCCCTCTAGTATCCGGGGTAGGTTATGGAGGGTTAGACCGATACGGTGGTCAGAAATACGGTCTTGAGGGAAGTTGTAGGTGCGTATCTTTTCAGAGCGGTCGCCGGTGCCTACCTGAGAGCGGCGCTCTCTGGTTAGTTCCTCTTCTTGTTTACGCTGCTCTATATCCAGGAGTCGGGCTCGGAGCACTGACATAGCCTTCGTTCTGTTTCTTAGTTGTGAGCGCTCATCCTGGCAGATAGCTACTATTCCGGTGGGCAAATGGGTGATGCGTACCGCGGTGGCTACCTTATTTACATTCTGCCCCCCGGCACCACCACTGTGATAAATATCCGTTTTAAGGTCATCAGGATTGATAGAAATCTCTACTTCATCGGCTTCAGGGAGAACAGCCACCGTAGCGGTTGAGGTATGAATTCTGCCTGAAGATTCAGTGGTAGGCACTCGCTGTACTCGGTGGACACCTCTTTCATACTTAAGCCGGCTGAAGGCACCCTTGCCTTTTATTTCAATTATAATTTCTTTAAAGCCGCCAATGCCGATTTCATTACTATCAATAATGTCTATTTCCCAACCTTTGGACTGGGCATATCGGGAATACATGCGGAATAGGTCAGCAGCAAATAGACTGGCTTCATTGCCACCGGCTCCAGCTCGGATTTCCATAATGATATCTTTGTCATCATTGGGGTTCTTGGGTAAGAGGGCAAGCTTTATTTCCTGAAGTAGGCGGTCTTGCTGTGACTCGAGCTTTTCTATCTCCTGCTTGACTAAAGCCGTCATCTCTTCATCCAGCCCATCACTTAGCATGGCTCTGGTTTCTTCTAAGGACTTGGAGGTGGCTTTATATTCCCGATACTTGGCGACTAGGCTTTCAATACTGGCTCTCTCCTGAGCTAAGACCTGCAATTGTTTTTGGTCAGACGCTACCTCAGGCGTAGCCATTTGCTCATTTAGCTCCTGGTAACGCTTGTCTATTATTTCCAACCGGTCTAGCATAATTGGCCCTACCTCTGCCTGAATTATATCATAGCTTCAGATGGTGCTTAAAGTTAAGGAGTAGTGTTTGGTTTATCTAGTCACCCTCTTAATCCCCAATTGAGGATGAGTGTATACGCCACTATATACCAAACTAAATTGGGTACCTCATGCGTGAAGAATGTAGTTACTACTTTGGGGAGGGAGTATGTGTTGTTCGCTGGAGATTAAGGTAACATTTCATCAATTCGTTAAATTGGGTAGTATTTCGGCAAAAATAATCCGCGTATAATTAATTAAAGATATTATGAATCCCCCTTCGGTTTAACTACAGTCCCGGGCGGGATTTTGCTGCCTGGTTCCAGTTTACAGCCACTAGCCACAGTTACATTATCTCCCAGCACTGAGCCATGTATGATGCTATTGGCATTGAGGCGGCCATTGTCAGCTATGATGGAGTCTCTTAGGTTAACCCCCGGTTCTAATCTAGCGTTTTTCCAGATAATGGATGCCTCAATTACAGCTTCTTCCGAAATTGTACTGGCTGAGCCGATAACTAACGGGCCTATCAATTTAACCCTGCGCCCAATAGTGCAGTTGCTGCCTATCAGTATCGGTCCCTTTATTTGAGTTGTAGGGTCAATAGAGCTTTGCTCCACGATTGCTATCTCCTCACCTACAGGGTAACTATGCTGGACACTACTGCCGCTGAGCAAGTCTCGATGTAGCTGGAGGTACTTTTCCGGGGTGCCTATATCTATCCAGTAGACAGTGGAGGGATAACCATAAATAGGCTCACCTTGGTCTAAAAGTAGCGGAAATAACTCGCGTTCAAAGCTGAAGTTAGTTTGAGGTGGGATTCGGTTTAGGGTATCGGGTTCTAGAATATAGGTGCCGGCATTTATCATATTGGTAGTTATCTGCTTCCGACTTGGCTTCTCTAGAAAGCGGGTAACTCTACTCCGGGCGTTGGTTTCTACCAGACCATAGCTGGTGGGGTCGTCCACCGGAGTAAGGGTGATGGTTACTTTTGCCGTCCTTGCCTGATGAAAGGCTATCATAGCCGTAATATCAAGGTCGGTGAAGATGTCGCCATTTAGCACCAGGAAGGTCTCATCTAAGTATTTTTCAGCATTCTTCACTGCTCCTGCAGTTCCTAGAGGAATATCTTCTATTATGTACCTGAGTTTGACACCAAACTGGCTACCATTCCCGAAATAGCTTTCAATAAGTTGCGAAAAATGGCTTTGAGCTAGGATTATATCCTTTATCCCGTGTGAACTGAGGTGGCGGATAACGTGTTCTAAAAACGGAGTATTGAGGACAGGAACCATAGCTTTGGGTATATTGTAGGTAAGCGGGTGTAGTCTGGTTGCCTTACCACCTACTAGGATGGTTGCCTTCATTACTGGCTATCCCCCTAATTTTATCAAACATAAATTCAACCATCGTCTTATAACATGCTTATCTCAGCCCAGTCCACATTTTACCACAATCCTGGCAGAGTCTGCCGTTTGTTAATAGATGGGCTTGGTAAAAGAAGACGGCGAAGTAAGCTCATACCAGTTTCTTGTCGTTGGCTTGGTTTAATGATAGAATAAGATTCTGTGTCAGTTAGAGCAATTAGTTTTACTCAATATAGTAGATAAAACAGAGGTGTGCCTTGATTTTAAAAAAGCTTGTAGTAGGACCGTTTGCCTCTAACTGCTATATCGTGGGCTCTGAATCTGATAATGAGGGGATGATAATTGACCCTGGTGCTAGCACTGAACAGATTTTGAGTAGTATTAAGGAACTAGGGCTTAACATCAGACTTATTGTTCTGACCCACGGACATATGGACCATATTGGTGGGGTAAAAGGGGTCAAGGAGGCAACTGGAGCTGAGCTGGCTATTCATAGTGATGATGCCAGGTTTCTCCGGCGGTTGTCATTAAGCACCGTATATAATCTTTCCTTCCCGCCTCCTCTAGAAAGGTTGCTTAAGGATGGAGATAGTATAGACATTGGCGGCTTACACTTCACGGTTCTTCATACCCCAGGTCACAGCCCAGGAGGTATCTGTCTCCTGGGACATGGGGTATTGTTTTCCGGGGATACTCTGTTCAATTATGGTATAGGTAGGACAGACTTCCCTGGTAGTAGTCACAACCAACTGATGGATAGTATCTCTACCAAGCTTATGGCACTGCCCGATGATACCGTTGTTTGTCCTGGCCACGGTTCTGATACCACTATTGGTACCGAGCGCCGAGGAAACCCCTTCTTATCAACTTAATCTAAGTGCTAGAATAAGCCTGAGGTACCAATTAAAACTGGTGCCAGAACCAGAGCTACTATGGACATCAGTTTTATCATAATGTTCAGGGATGGGCCTGCGGTATCCTTCATCGGGTCACCAACGGTATCACCGATAACGGCCGCCTTATGAGGGTCAGAGCCTTTACCCCCGAAGGCACCGGTCTCTATCCATTTCTTAGCGTTATCCCATGAGCCACCGGCATTGGAAAAGGTTACCGCGAGTATAAAGCCACAAGCAATAGCTCCAATTAGGAACCCGGCCAGTGCCTTTGGCCCCAGCACGAAACCAACAATAACCGGTGAAATTATGGTTATTAAACCGGGAGCCAGCATTTGCTTTATGGCGGCAGTAGTGCAGATAGACACACATTTTCCATATTCGGGCTTAACACCTTCCTTGCCTTCTAAAAGACCTGGTATCTTGTGGAACTGCCGGCGTACTTCATTGATTATGGAGAAGCTGGTCTTGCCTACAGCACTTAGGGTCATGGCACAGAAAACGGCTGGTAACATAGCTCCTAGGAATATACCGGAGATAATAAGGGGATCAAGTAAACTGATGTCGGCGAATTTGATGTTTGCTGCGTTGGTATAGGACAGCAATAGAGCCAGAGAGGTAAGCGCGGCAGCACCGATAGCAAAGCCTTTACCGGTAGCTGCAGTAGTGTTTCCCAGGGAATCCAGGGCGTCGGTTCGTTTTCTAATCTCTGGTGGCATGCCGGACATCTCAACAATGCCGCCGGCATTATCGGCCACCGGCCCATAGGCGTCAGTAGCGTCCTGTATACCTAGTGTTGACAGCATTCCGATTCCGGCGATAGCTACACCATAAATATCGGCCAGATTATAAGCCACAACGATGGCAATTACTACCAGAATGATGGGTGGTAATGTGCTCATCAGACCGTTGGCAAAGCCGGTGGTAATTAGCGTTGCTCCGCCGGTTTGTGCTGATTTTGAAACGTTAAGGGTTGGCTTGTAAGCGTAGGAGGTAAAAAAGTTGGTGCTTTCTCCAATCAGAACACCAGCCACGAGACCAACAAAAATAGCCCAGAATATACCCAGGTCGGCTTCAAGGAAATAAACACCCAGGAAAGAGAAAATAGCGGCAAGTATAGCGGCAGCGAAAGTACCCCGTCGGAGGGCATTGAGCAGGGCTCCCATTTCTACTTTTTCACCGACCCTTACCAAGAAGATGCCGATGATAGAGGCGATAATGCCTCCAGCAGCTACTATCATGGGTATAAACCAGGCAGTTTCCATATCGGGCACTAGTGATTTATCTAGATTGATCGAAAAGAAGGCGACGGTAGCCAGCGTCATGGTGGCGATAATCGAGTCAACGTATGATTCGAAGAGATCGGCACCCATGCCGGCCACATCACCTACGTTGTCACCAACAAAATCGGCAATAACTGCCGCATTTCGGGGGTCATCCTCGGGTATGCCCTTTTCCACCTTACCGACTATGTCAGCGCCGGTGTCAGCCGCCTTGGTGTAGATGCCACCCCCAACCCTGGCGAAGATGGCTACTGACGAAGCGCCGAAGCCATAACCAGGGATAATGAACAAAAAGTTAGGGTTATCTTTAAAGATAAAGTAGAGAATGCTCAGCCCGATGATACCGATGCCAACTACGCACATCCCCATTACGGCACCGCCCCGGAAGGAGACTCGTAAGCCCTGATTTAGGCTTTTTTCGGCGGCAGCCGCTGTCCGGCGGTTGGTCCTGATAGCCATATGCATACCTATATAGCCAGCTAGACCAGAGGAGATGGCACCGAAGATAAAGGCTGAGGCAACCAGCCAGCCCAGGTCGGGTAGCACTCCTAGAACAATAGTAACTACCACTACAAATATGGCTAATATCCTGTATTCACGCCCAAGGAAGGCTATAGCACCTTCTTTAATGGCATCTGATATCTCTCTTACTTTCTTTGAGCCTTCGTCTTGTCTTAGTACCCAGTAAGCCATGAAGCCGGCTACACCCAGCCCCAGAATCCCACATATGAGTGCAATAAATATTGGGTCCACCAGTCATTCTCCTTTCTGTTAATATGATTCTGAAAGTAACAATACCTGCTTAGTCAGGGTAGTATACGTTTAATAACAAAAAGACGGGCGGTTTTCCTCCCGCCTTCTTTTGCAGTTTAGCGCATTTTCCGATGTAGGTCAATAGCAGCTAGCGGATATCCTCTTCAAGTTTTTTTAACTTATTCCCCAACTCATTTTGACTCATAACCAAGGTCAGGTCACTCCGTGTTCTTTCTAGGACGCCACGAACCATATCGGTAGTGCGGCGCAAGCCACTAGTTATGGCATCAGGAAAGTCCATGGTAATTAGAATACTGTAAACATCATCCATAGCAGATAGTAATTCCTCACCCTGAGATAGGTCTCCCCTTCTCATACTATCCAGGAGGTAACGTCGTAGCTCTCCCACAGCTTCACCCAATCCGTTCAAGTAGGCTGCGGGGTCTATGTCTAATTCATTGGGGTCAGGAGGTTGTTTCCTTGTTACCAGGGCGAGGGTGATACTACCCTCAGCGAACTCCTTTTGGGCATCCCTGATAAAGCTAGCGTTGCTGAGTTCACTATAGGCAGTAACCGCTTGCTTTGCCTGGTTAAGGAGGTTACGGGCTGATTGAAGGCGTTCTTCAGCTTGGTCAAACTCCTGGCGATGAACGGCACGAATGGCCTGGCTACAGTGGCGGATGACTTCACGACATAGAGGCAATGCCTTTTCTCGGGCGGTATCTTTAGCGGAAAAGGTCTGCCGAATCTGGTCGGCAATCGATTCTAAGTTATCGGTTAGTCTACTCACGGTGCGTTTCCAGTTCGTCTACAATTTGCCGAGCTGCCGCTTCTATGTCCTTTGCCTGTAGTATAGCACTAATTATGGCTGCTGAGTTAGCGCCGGCGGTCATAACCTCGCGGACATTATCCTTGGTTATGCCACCAATAGCCACTAGGGGCAAAGTTACCGCCTGTCTAATTTGACGCAGCCTATCTAAGCCGACTACCTTTGCCGTTTCCTTGGATGGTGTTGGGTATATTGAACCGACGGCAATGTAGTCAGCCCCTTCAGACTCGACAGCTACAGCCCGGTCTACAGTAGTTGTGGAACTGCCTATGATTTTATCTATGGGTAGCAGCTTACGGGCGACTTTAATGGGCAGGTCATCCTGACCTAGATGCAGCCCATCGGCATCAGCAGCCAGGACTAAATCAAGGTAGTCATTTATTATAAAAGGTACATTATGCTCAGTACATAGCTTTTTCAACTCTCGGACTATTGGCAGCAACTCCTTTTTACTTAGGAGTTTATCGCGCAGTTGAATTGTCTTAGCTCCACCTCGAATAGCTTGAGTAGCGGCTTCGATATGACTACGTCCCTTGAGCGCTTGGGTATCTATAATGAAATAGAGTCCGGAGAGCTGCTTCGTCTTATCCTGGCGCAGTAGCCTGGAGAGCAGCGCCTGTTCAATTGAGTACAGATTAAATCGAGCCTGCTTGAACTTCTCTGAGTCTAACCCGGGTATGCCGCCCGGAATCTTGGTCAGCTCTTCCATAGTTCTCAGCGATTCCTGAACCCTTCTGGCATTAGCCGTAACTATTACTGGTAGTTCCCTTTCCTTCTCTTCTCCCGAGACTTCGATATCAATGCCAACATCGCTTTCTGAGTTTCGTGCCTGAAGCAGCTGCTGGTGGAATGGCCAGTCGCTTCTTACCAGTTCATGTCGCATAGTCTTTAGCTGCTTGGTTAAAGCGCGGTCATTCAGCAATAGGCGAGCTATATCTTCAAGCAGACGAAGTCCCTCACTAATGCGGTTTAGACTGGCATCAATAATGCGTAGTGTTGGCTGGGATTCTGCTTCTGATGAAGCCATATTTATAGTTTCTCTTTCACAGACTCGGGCAACTCACCCTGTCTAGATGCTTGAATTTGCTCCTGAATTTGAGCAGGCATATCCAGGCCTAATTCTTTGAACCTTTTCTCCGTCCAGCGACCTATATTACGAGGGTCTTTATAGTAGTCCGGACCTGAAAAGCGCTGGGGCTCGCCGGA
>DUER01000143.1 GCA_011192075.1 Dehalococcoidia bacterium
AAAACTATCATCATTTCGGTCATGCACGCCAACAATGAAGTAGGCACTATAGAACGGATAGCCGAGATAGGCAAGATTGCCAAAGAGGCAGAAATATATTTTCACACCGACGCTGTGCAAATGGTGGGGCATATTCCGGTGGATGTGAATGAGCTCGGGGTGGATTTGCTCTCTATGTCAGCACACAAGCTCTACGGGCCCAAAGGGGTTGGAGCATTATATATCAGAAAAGGCACTAAGCTGGTCGCCTTTATGCATGGTGGCGAGCAGGAAAGAAGACGGCGGGCAAGTACCGAGAATCTCCCCGGAGTTGTAGGCTTTGGTAAGGCAGTAGAACTTGCCGGGCAAGAAATGAGTGAAGAGGAGAAGAGGCTGACCTACCTCCGTGACCAGCTCGTTAAGGGCCTTATGGAGCGAATTGACCACACCCGCTTAAACGGTCACCCCACAATGAGACTACCTAGTAATGTCAATGTGAGTGTTGATTATGTTGAAGGCGAATCAATGGTGCTGAACCTTGACCTGGAGGGTATTTGTGCTTCTACCGGCTCTGCCTGCAGTTCATCAAGCCTTGAACCGTCTCACGTTCTCTTGGCAATGGGACTTTCCCATGAACAAGCACACGGTTCATTAAGGTTTACTCTAGGCAAGTGGACCACCGAGGAGGAAATACGCCGAGTTCTGGAGGTATTGCCCCGCATTGTAGCTAAGCTTAGAGCTATGTCACCGCTTCTGAAAAGCCACAGATAGGAGAGGAAAAGATGGGTGACCTATGGTCATTATACAGTGAGAAAGTGATGGAGCACTTCAAGAACCCTAGGAATGTGGGGGAGATAGAGAATCCCGATGGCATTGGTCACGTGGGGAACCCGGTGTGCGGCGATATTATGGAACTTTACATCAAGGTGAATGACAGCACTATTGTTGACGCCAAATTCAAAACTTTTGGCTGTGGCGCTGCCATCGCCACCAGTTCTATGGTAACCGAGATGGTAAAAGGGAAGAGTATAGAAGAAGCACTAGAAATCTCCAATAGGGCGGTAGCTGAAGCCCTAGATGGGCTGCCCCCGATTAAGATGCACTGCTCGGTTTTAGCCGAGGAGGCGCTTAAATCAGCGATTGAGGATTATCTAAGCAAATCTAAAGGAGGATAGCCATGGAAAAGTTCAGCCCAGTAGGGGAAAAGGATATAACCCGTGCCATAGTCACTGAGTTTGCTAGGCAATTTAGTGAATATGTAGAAAGCGATTGTATCATCATTGGTGGTGGTCCTAGCGGGTTAATGGCGGGTCGCAACTTAGCCAAAGCCGGCAAGAAGGTACTTATTGTCGAACGCAATAACTATCTTGGCGGTGGGTTCTGGATTGGAGGCTACCTAATGAATAAGGTGACTGTGCGGCATCCGGGGGAGAGAGTTTTAGATGAGCTTGGTATCCCGTACAAAGCGGTTAGCGAAGGTTTACTCGTTGCTGATGGACCTCATGCCTGCTCAAAACTTATTGCCTCAGCCTGCGATAGTGGGGTTAAATTTGCCAATATGACGGTCTTCGAGGATCTAGTCTTAAGAGAAGATGGACGCTTATGTGGGGCGGTAATTAACTGGACACCTATCTTGGCATTGCCCAGAGAGATAACCTGTGTTGACCCGGTTGCCATCGAATCGACGATAGTTATCGATGCTACTGGGCATGATGCACAAGTACTGAAAAAACTAGAAGAAAGAGGACTAATTAAAACCAAAGGCTTTGGTGCCATGTGGGTAGAGCGGTCAGAGGATCTAATTTTAGAGCATACCGGTGAGGTTTACCCGGGCCTAATTGTCACCGGCATGGCGGTATCAACGATGTACGGCTTACCCAGGATGGGACCAACCTTCGGAGCAATGCTTCTATCAGGGGAGGTAGCAGCTGAAATTACTTTGGAGAAACTAGCATCGAGTTAGATATGGAGATTATTCTCTATGACGAGGGCATTGCTGGAGAACTAGATATCGAGGAAATTGCCCAATATTTAGCTCAGAAAATGGGGAAGATTAAAGTTGAGGTAAGGGGAAACCCCTTTGTTTTCAATCTCCCTCAAGATAAAGTTTCAGATTTCGCCAGAAGAATTGCCGGTACTAAGATTCAAGGGGTAAGCCAGAAGATACTGTCAGGACAAGAACCTCTCTATGGTGAGATAGAGTACGAAAAAAGGAGAATTCTAGGCAAAACAAGGTCTTTTGGAATCTTGTATGAAGGATTTCATTTACTGAGGCTCTTCCGCGAAATTGTGCCAAGAGAGGAATGCAGCCTGGAGTTTGTTCACATCTTTTTCACCAATCGTCTATTTACTAGTTGGGATGAAAGTGACAAGAGATATCACCTGAGGACGAGTGTCTACGGTATTCCTTCCCTTATCTCAACTACAGGGCTTGTAGAAGCACCGGCCAAGCCAAGGGAGTACTACCTTCTTAAGCAACAGTATGACATGGTAGGAACAGATCCCTTGGAACTTAAGGACAGATTCAAAGGGCGTTTCATTGATTATGAGGATGAGAGGCTAACGGAGGTCATGAAGGGATACGTAATGCAGGCAATTTTCTATTCTTTAACCGGTAATCCCTTTTGCCAAGACAAAGGCTGTAGGTTGTATAACGCCCATTGGCACGAGGAACTTATATTTGCTCAGCTTGAAAGCGGATATGAGTTTTGCCAACGACATTCCGAACTTCTAAAGAAGGAATTATCTTAGTAGACAGGGTTAAGCACCCCATAGTTGACCCATTCTGGAAGGCCTTCTATAATGCCCTTGAGAAATATAAAACTTTGTAAGTGAAAAGGTGAGTACAGAGGAAGAAATCCTGAACTCAAGCCGAGTCGTTGCTGTGGTCGGTCTTTCGACAAAACCTGACCGACCAAGCTATAAGGTAGCCAGCTACCTAAAGAAAAACGGATATAAGATAATCCCGGTGACCCCTAAAGCAGAGAAGATATTGGGTGAGGTCTGTTATCCCGACCTTGGCTCCATCCCTAAGTCAGTAGATATGGTTAACATCTTCCAGCGTGCTGAAGAGGTGCCGGCTATTGTGGAGGAGGCCATTAATATAGGAGCAAAGGTAGTATGGATGCAAGAAGGAGTGATAAACGAACAGGCAGCAGCCCGGGCTAAGAAAGCGGGACTCCTCGTGGTCATGGATAAATGCATGCTTAAGGAACATCGGAAGCTAAGACAAACGCTATGACACTAACTCTCAGACTGAATCCCCACCACAGGCTCTTGCGAAAGGGATACTGTAGCAGGGAAACAATTGGAAAGGTAAAGAAGTGATATTATGGCCAGAATAATAACCGTTTGTTGGAGTGAGGAAAAAGGCACTAGAAAGAAAGCTATAGCTGAAGGTATCCTCAGGGAAGATTATGGTCTTATCGATGACGCTCATGCTGATTGCTGTACGCATCGTCAGGTAAGCCTGCTGGCAATTGAAAGCATCAACAAGATGCGAGGTCTGGGCTTTGATGTAGACCCCGGGGATTTCGCTGAAAATCTTACCACCGAGGGGATAGAATTGGTCTCGCTCCCTATTGGCACACAATTAGGTATTGGAGAAGAGATTATCTTGGAAATTACCCAAATTGGCAAGGAATGCCATACTGGGTGTGCTATCTTTCGCCAGATAGGCAAATGTATCATGCCCAAAGAGGGTGTATTTGCCAAGGTGATCCGCGGAGGCTCAGTTAGGTGTGATAACCAGATAAAGAGGATAAGAAGAGATGGAGAATAACATAGAGAAGTTTCCCATATTGCGGCTTACCAGGGAAGACGAAGGTAGCATCGAGGAGGTGGTTGCCAGAGAATTTCCCGTTACCATTATCCTCAACGAACAGGAACTGGTGACCTTACTCTGCTCTCCCTCAGATTTGAGGTATTTGGCTGTGGGCTTTCTTCACTCAGAAGGGTTACTCACAAGCAAGGATGAAATTAAAAAGATTTTAGTCGATGATGAGAGAGGTGTGGTTCGGGTGGAAACCGTAGAGGAGAAGGAACTCGCTCAAGATGTCCTGTTCAAACGTATTATATCTACGGGGTGTGGCAGAGGAGCTTCTTTTTACAGCACTGCCGATGCCGCCAGTCAAAAAGTAGAGTCCCGGATGGAAATATCAACTGATGAAGTTTTTACCCTGGTAAACGAATTTCAACATGGCTCCCACCTTTATTTGACAACCCATGGTGTTCATAGTGCTGCCTTATGTGATAGGAAAAGCATATTGGTCTTTGGCGAGGATATAGGCAGGCACAATGCCATTGATAAAATCTTTGGGAGATGTCTGCTAGAAGATATACCCACCGATAACCGGGTAATAATAACCAGCGGAAGAATTACCTCAGAGATATTGCATAAGGTGTCTAAGAGAGGCATTCCCATAATCATCTCCATATCTGCACCGACTAACCTGGGAGTGAGGCTCGCTGATAGCTTGGGCATCACTCTAATCGCCTCGGTCAGGGGCAAGAAAATGAATGTCTACACCAGTGACTGGAGGATAGTGCGTGATGGGAAATAGGAATGACGAGCTAACTGATAAAATTCTAAACCTTAAGAAATCAAGAGGCGCTGTTATCCTTGCCCATAACTACCAGCTGGGTGAGGTTCAGGACATAGCTGACTATGTCGGCGATTCCTTAGAATTGAGCCAAAATGCAACCAAAACAGATGCCGAGGTGATAGTCTTTTGCGGGGTCCATTTTATGGCAGGAACTGCCTCTATTCTTTGTCCAGATAAGATAGTCCTACTACCAGATATGCATGCTGGTTGTCCTATGGCGGACATGATTACTGCTGAAGGGCTCAGGCAGAGGAAAAGAGAACTCCCAGGTGCTACCGTGGTCTGCTATATTAACTCCTCGGCTGAGGTAAAGGCAGAATCAGATGTTTGTTGCACCTCAGCTAATGCAGTCAAGGTCATTGAAAGCCTGGACGCCGAGGAGATACTATTTGTTCCCGACCAGTACCTGGGACACTATATATCTACCAAGACGGATAAGAAAATGATATTCTGGCCCGGCTTCTGCCCCACTCATCTGAGGATACAGCCGCAGTATATCACTGACCTCAAGCAGGAATATCCTCAAGCCAAAGTAGTTGTCCACCCTGAATGCCGACCCGAGGTTATTGCCCTTGCCGATGAAGTTCTAAGCACCGGTGGAATTTGTCGATATGCGAGACAAGAAGATGTCACCCAAATGATTGTTGGGACAGAGGTAGGTATAATACACCGGCTTAGAAAAGAGAACCCAGGCAAGAAGTTCATCCCCGCCTCTGAACAGGCAGTCTGCCCTAGGATGAAGCTAATCACTTTGGAGAGCGTCTTATGGTCCTTGCAGGAGATGACCCCTCAGGTTAAAGTTCCTGAGGAGATTCGCCTCAAGGCACGCACCGCCGTGGATAAGATGCTAGAGATAGGGAGAGGATAAGGGGAAAAACAAGCAGAGTGGTTATCCCAATTACCACTGTCAAGATAATGCAGGACAATAAATAACAACCAACCACTACTCACGGTTGTAGCTAGTCTCTACTAGTAACTGAATCCCTAGACGTGCGGAAAGTAGTTACGACAGTTGAGAGGTAGGTAGTATTGGGAATAAACCAAGTAACAATATACAAGTATGTTGTTCAATGAGAGGTGAAAGCTAGAATGGCTTCTAATAAAGTAATTCCCGGCGGGGATGTTACAGGGCGGTAATAGCAAGCAACACCTATATGCGATAGCTAACAAGCTGCCTAAATAGCGTGTTATGCTGAGAAGTGAGAACCTTATAGTTTAGGCTTCTTTACTGGTACTGTTATGTCTTAAAACATTTATCGACTCATTCGCAAGGTCAATATGCCCTTCATAGATAATCAACTCGGGGTGTTGGTCAAGAGAGGCGAAGTTGTGTATCTTGACCAGCGGTGGTACCGTAGCCGGGTCAAAGATACGGAAGAGCGTAGCGAGGGCATCTCCGACAAAGTCCATCTGCTGGACACACTTCAGTTGATACAGATAATCGGGGTCAATATTAAGTCGGGTAACCAGATACATGTTGACTGGGATAGGTATATCTCCGGGAGAGTCCCCGCCAAGCCAAAGCTGATCCATTTTACCATCCTCTCGTCCTTCTAACAGAATTATTATATAATAATGGTGATTATATAGTAACACTTGAATCACCAATAGTTGTCTGAAAACGCCATATTCACTGGTAGGGGGTGAAAAAGTGAGTACCGATGCCATAAGACGTATTATTGAGAACATAGGCGAAGTCATTGTGGGTAAGCCAGAGGTGCTGGAACTAGCTGTCGTAGCCGTGCTCTGTGAAGGACACATACTGATAGAGGACGTCCCCGGCATCGGTAAGACCAGCCTGGCCAAGGCCCTAGCCCGTTCCTTGGGCTGTAGTTTCCGGCGTATCCAGTGCACCCCGGACCTCTTACCCTCCGATATAACTGGTATTCATTTCTTTAATCAGAAACGGTCTGAATTTGAGTTTCGCCCCGGTCCGGTGATGTCGAATATCGTGCTCGTTGATGAGATAAACCGGGCTACACCGCGCACACAATCGAGCCTGCTGGAGTGTATGCAGGAGCGCCAGATTACCGTCGATGGCGTAACTATGCCCTTGCCCCGCCCCTTCCTGGTCATCGCCACGCAGAACCCGGTTGAGCTGCACGGTACTTTTCCGTTACCTGAGGCACAGCTTGACCGTTTCTTGATAAAGCTCGAGGTCGGCTATCCTAGTGCAGAACAAGAGGATATTATGCTGCTTCGCTTCAAGCAGGATAACCCACTGGACAGCCTGCCCGAAGTGACCTCGGCAGAAGAGATAATCAAACTCAACCAGCTTGCTCAGGAGGTTCACGTTGAGCAGTCGGTGCGCCACTACTTGCTGGACATCATACGTCAGACCCGTTCCAACGCCGAGATAGACCTGGGTGCCAGCCCCAGGGCAAGCTTGGCCCTTTACCGGTCAACTCAGGCATTGGCCCTGGTCAGTGGTAGAGACTACGTTATCCCTGATGACGTGAAGCGGCTGGCAATACCTGTTATTGTCCACCGCCTCATCGCGAGCACCGAAGCCTACCTCCACAACCGAAGCAAGGAGAACCTTATTGAAAACATCTTGGCCCAGACACCTGTCCCGGTTGAAGAGTAGCTCCGGGGCCTCTGAACAAGGGTTTACGATAAGCCTGGGCTACCCGTTACTTTTCCACTGGCTGGTACTGGTCACAGCCGGGGGGCTGCTGCTGCTAGCTGGCTTTAAGCACTGGGTTCCGCTACTGGTTATCGCCGCGTTCCTACTGGTTGCGGCTGCCATGGCCTCTCTATGGAGTCGTCAGTCATTAAGAGCAGTGTCCTGCCGGCTATCCCCGGCCCTGAACCGGGCCTTCCCCGATGATAAGATAGACCTCAATTTCGAACTTACCAATGGCAAGTGGCTCTTTGTGCCTTGGCTGGAAATCGAGGCCGAACTGCCCTACCGACTGGTAAAGGGACAGCCAAAGACCTCTCCTCTTTACGCCAAGGAACGTTTGCGCTGGACAACGGCAGTCTCCGGTGGACAGCGGCTTAACTGGAAGTATACGCTTGAATGCAAATACCGGGGCGACTACAACCTGGGTCCACTCAGGCTGCGCTGCGGGGATATCTTTGGTCTATTCCCCAAGGAAATAATACTGCCACGATTTGAAAAGCTGCTGGTGTATCCCAGGGTGGTACCGCTGGATAGTCTGGGCCTGCCCCTTAGGGAGCTAATGGGTGAAACCATAGCCTACCGGAATATCTATGAGGATATGAGCCAGACGACGGGGATGCGTGACTATCATAGCGATGACCCGATGAAACGGATTCACTGGAAGGCCAGTGCCCGCCACGAACGACTTCAGGTGCGGCAGTATGAATCAACCACCAGTCTGAACCTGCTCATCATCCTTGATGTCGACAGCTTCTACCATGAATCGGAACTAGATGAGGAACCCTTTGAACTGGCGGTGACCACGGCCGCCTCACTGGCCTACGAGGTCAATCGCCAGAGGTACCCCGTAGGGCTGATTGCCAGTTCAGCACCGGGAATGCAAATCCCTGTCCGTAGCGGGCGCGCCCAACTGATGGCTATCTTGGAAACACTGGCTCGCGTACAGCCCAAAGCATGTCTACCACTTCACCAGCAGTTTGATGAGTACCGTAGCCGCCTGCCGGTGGGGACGATAACGGTCATGATAAGCCATTCCGTATCACCGGCACTTATTGGCTTAGCGCACAAGCTCAAACGAGAGGGACATTCTCCGGTCCTGGTAAGCGTTGGTGAGAGGACGCCGACTCAGCATATAAGAGGCATTCCGATAGTTACGGTTCGGTCCCCGGGCGAGATTACCGCCGGCTTTGGAAGGGCGGCGTTATGACACTGACGAGTCTCCGGCCTTTAGCTATATATATAACCACCATGGGCATGGAGTTATGCTGCCTCTACCTCGCACTGCTGTGGGTGATGGAGAAATTTGGTCTAGGCTATATCGCTTTCACCCTGATTTTGACCATCTATCCAGGCACTCTTTTTCTGAAGTTGCTCCTTTCGAAGTTGCCAGTCATACCCGGAGGTAGCCGGTTGCCGATCGTCTTGGTCGGGATAGTGGTGATAGTCCTAGTTGCCAGCCTGGCTATCTGGAGAGGGTCGGTGAGCCAACCTGATCTCGGTCAGCAAGAAGTGCGTGGGCTCGGTTTAATGATCGTCTTTCTGGCCATTACCTGTTGGCTCGGATTCAGCCTAGCTCGTGGGGGAATAAACTACCAGCATATCTGTTTTCGCTTCCAGCTTGGTATACTGGCCTTACTGGTACTGAGCATGTTTATCGGGCAGGTATTCTGGCCGGTAGTCGGCTTTTTCACCCTGGCCGTTTTCGCCTTGGCGTTAGCCCGATGGGAAAACTCTGTTTCCGCAAGTGGAGCTACACTTAAGTCTCTCCCCTTCGGCAAGATTATCCTGGGTAGCATGGTGATCCTTTTACCGGTCACCGTCCTCTTTTTCGCCCTCTCCCCTGGTATCGCCGAGAACATTGTTGACTGGATGTCCGAACTTGTTGACAGCATTGACGGTTCCGTCAACTCGGGTCTTCCATCTGACACCGGTCAGACAAGTCGCTTCCAGCCCTCCTGTTCCTGCTCGATGGGGGGTCCTGAAGGAGAATTATGGGTACCTGAAACAACTCCACCTGATACCCCCCCGGTGTGGAGCACAGTCGGCTCTTGGCTGGTATTGCTGATTACCGGTCTCAGCATTCTTGCCATCATTCTTCTCACCCTTCTCACCACCAGAAAACGCAAGGCTAGGCGCCATTTGACCCGCCTGGAGACTTCGGCAGGCATTGAAACGACGAAGGTCTCTGTCAGCCTGCTCAACGAACTGACAGCCTTTTTTAAAAGAGTCGGCAAGTGGCTGTGGTGGGCAATGTTGTCACCGCTCAGGCGAAGGAGTGACACCAGCCCAGTGACGGCGCATAGAGGGGAACCAGGACTATCGGTGCGCGCCCTCTACTGTCACCTTCTCGACTGGGCGGCGAGGCGAGGGCTTCCCCGAAAACAGTCGCAGACACCGCTCGAGTACCTGAAGGTGCTCTGCCAGAAATTCCCAGGGGAAGATGAGGAACTGGCGTATATTACCGATATTTATTTACAGGTGCGCTACGGCCAGCGGCCAGTAAGCGATACCGAAGTGGAGGCGGTTGGACAAGCATGGCAGAAGATTGTGCTTTCCCCCTGACACGGAACCGACCTATAGTAAGACCTACCTGTTGCAATAATAAATAGTAGCGTTTCTTGTAATAACAGAAAGCCAGAATGTGTAACTGACCTCTACTTGCGTGAGAGCTAAATCCCTTCGTAAAAGTTCACCCAAGTTGGCCCGGATTCTGGTTCCTGCTAACATTTTACTAACCAACTGCGTGACACAAGGCGTCACAAAACGGCATCAGAACCCTTTGAAGTAGCCTATACCAGATATAAAATAGGGCCATGCGACACATAGAAACACTGCATAGCACAACCCGAAGCGCTTTTCGAGAGCGACATCATCAACCACTCGGACACCTCTCCGCGATATAATTGTACCATATGCTTTACAGGATTAACTTGATATAATATGCTTACTGGTAAAGCTGTGGAGTCTTAATCTGTGGTTTGGTTTAAGTTTGTTCTGTGTGTGGTCATCATCCTGTTCTCGGGAACAAAGCTAGCCCGATACGGGGATGCTATTGCCGAGAAGACAGGTTTAGGCAGGATATGGGTAGGTCTGGTGCTCCTAGCGATTATTACCTCTATGCCTGAGGTGGTTACCGGTGTGAGCTCAGTTGCGCTCGTTGGGCGTCCTGATTTAGGCTTGGGTACACTGTTGGGGAGCTGCATCTTTAATCTTGTTATCATAGCCTTAGTGGATGTTTTGTGTCATCCCGGACCGGTTCTGAACCAGGCAAGCTCGAGGCATACACAGTTAGCAGGTGTTGGAATACTCCTGGCTGCTATCACTGCCGGAGGTATTGTCGTCGGGGAAAAGTTTCCTGATTTGGCCCTGGGCTGGGTGGGTATTACCAGCATCATTGTCCTCATATTGTATTTGGTAGCGGGAAGGCAAATATTTCGTTCTGAGCGTAGTCAACAGCGGGTACTGCCAGCTAGCCCATTGAAATATGAGGGAGACTCGACAGAGGCAGTATGGCTCAAGTTCACCTTGGCGGCGGTCGTGGTTATTGGCGCTGGAATATGGCTATCCTTTGTTGGCGATGAAATCGCTGAAACATACCGTCTGGGTACCACCTTTGTGGGCAGTCTATTTCTGGCAATTGCCACCTCTATGCCCGAGCTGGTAGTGGCTATCACTGCCCTCCGTTTGGGGGCAGTAGATATGGCCGTGGCCAATATATTAGGCGCTAACATGCTTGATATTACCCATATTTTTACTGTTGACCTTTTTTACAGTAAGGGAGCTGTGCTGGCTTCAGTATCAAGGGCTCATCTCAGCACCGCAGTAGTAACAATAGTGATGAGCCTAATTGTTATTTTAGGGCTCCGGTTTCGGCAGAAGCGCAAGACCTTTTTCGTCATCAGTTGGTATGCCGTGGCTTTAATTGTGCTTTATATTTTGGGTGCCTATGCTTTGTTCAAAGGTGTAGGTTTGGGCTGAACTCTCTTTTGGTTGCAAGTTAGCTCTCTATACGATAGAATATCCTGAAGCCCCTGTAGCTCAGGTGGATAGAGCACCAGCCTCCGGAGCTGGGTGCGAGCGTTCGAGTCGCTCCAGGGGCGTTTTTATTGTGAGCAGGAGGCTAGAGTGATAGATACCAACCAGCTTATTGAGATTAGATGGCATGGTCGTGGTGGTCAAGGAGCAGTTACCTCTGCTGAACTGGTGGCACAGGCTGCCATAAATGAAGGTCACTATGCTCAAGCCTTCCCCAGCTTTGGTCCGGAAAGGAGAGGAGCACCGGTATTGGCTTTTGTCCGAATAAGCAGCAAACAACCTATATTGATAAGGGCTGAAATCACGGAGCCTGATGTGGTAGTAGTGCTTGACCCAGGTCTATTACCTATTGTGAATGTTACTTTAGGGCTTAAAGCCAGTGGAATGGTTGTAGTTAATACCAAAAAGCAAGCCGAGCAAATTAGGCAAGAATTCGGCATTAACTGGACTTTGGCTACAGTAGATGCTACCAAAATTGCTAAAGAGCTGTTGGGAGTTCCCATTACCAATACTACTATGGTTGGAGTCTTGGTGAAGGCCACCGGAGTAGTTGAATTAGACTCCTTGCTTGAACCCTTGGAGCATCGTTTCGGTCGCCTGGCCGAAAGGAATATTAATGCTATGAGAAGGGCTTATGAGGAAACCGTGGTAAAGGAGTGGAAGAATTGACTAAACGAGATGACCAACTAACCTGGAAAGACCTGAGAATTGGCTCGATAGTAGCTGAGCCAGGAAGTGCCAGTCAATATCAAACCGGGACTTGGCGGTCGCAAAGACCACTCTTCGATAGCAGTAAATGTATAAAGTGTGGTATGTGTTATATTTTTTGCCCTGAAGGGTGTGTTGAGCAGAATACTGAGGGATATTTTGAAGCCAATTTATTTTACTGTAAAGGATGTGGTATCTGCGCCAGGGAATGCTGGCCTCGAGCCATTACCATGGTGGAAGAAGAAGAATAATGGTCAAGAAGGTAGGTATTGAGGTTTCAGTGGCTGTTGCTGATGCAGCTAAACTAGCCAACGTTGATGTTATAGCCGCTTATCCTATTACCCCACAGACTCACATTGTTGAGCACCTTGCCCAGATAGTGGCGGATGGCGAGTTAGATGCGGCCTACATTCCGGTGGAATCAGAGCATTCAGTAATGAGTGCTTGCTGTGGAGCATCGGCTACCGGGGCTAGGACATTTACTGCCACTGCCGGACAAGGGTTGGAACTGATGCATGAGGTAATGTATGTTGCTTCGGCTATGCAGTTGCCGATAGTTATGGCCGTGGCTAACCGGGCTTTATCAGCGCCCCTGAGTGTTTGGGGTGACCATTCTGATGCTATGGCAGTTCGTGATACCGGGTGGATACAAATATTTGTTGAGAATGGTCAGGAAGCGGTTGATAATGTCCTGTGTGCCTTCCGTATTGCCGAAGACCAAAGGGTTTTGCTCCCAGTAATGATTCACCTGGACGGATTTTACCTGTCGCATGTGATTGAGCCCGTAGGATTCCCGGAGCAGAGTGAGGTTGACCAATTTATCCCTCCCTATCAATATCCCTTGCCGCTAAATCCTGATAAGCCGGTAACCATGGGAGCTTTCGCCCCGCCTTTCATTTATTCTGAGGCGAAGAAGGTTCAGGATGTAAATTTAAGGGCTTCTAAAGAAGTAATCATGGAATGCTGGAAGGAGTTTGGCAATCGCTTTAAGCGCCATTACTCTCCGGTGGAAAGCTACCGCTCTGAAGGGACTAAAGTACTTCTGCTAACAATGGGTAGCTTCGGCGAGACAGCGATGACGGCTATAGACAAGATGAGGGGAGAAGGTAAAAAGGTTGGACTGTTAAAGCTACGACTGTGGCGCCCCTTCCCCTTTGCAGAAATCCGTCAGGCGGTTAAGGGTGCCGAAGTTCTTATTGTACTGGACAGGTCTCTTTCCTATGGTGGGCCCGGGGGGCCAGTGTGCTCTGAGATAAGGTCAGCCTTATATCAGCAGGAAAAGAAACCCCAAGTAATTAGCTTTATTGGCGGTTTAGGTGGCAGAGATATCACCCCGGCTGGATTTGAGGAGATAATTACGAGAGGCATAGAAATCTCCCAGACGGGAAGCGACCAAGAATTTGAATTGTTTGGGGTAAGGGAATAATGGAAAAGTATGCTATTTATGTTCCCAGGTTGGTGACCAGGAGAGAGAACTTTGCCCCCGGGCATCGAGCCTGCATTGGCTGTGGTGAGGCATTAGCGGTAAGACTGGCTTGCAAGGCATTGGGACAGAATATAATAATTGCTAATGCTACTGGTTGCATGGAAATAGTTTCATCGCCACTACCTAATACCACATGGCGTGTTCCCTGGATTCACACACTGTTTGAGAATACAGCAGCGGTGGCTTCGGGTATAGAGGCTGGTTTAAAGGTCTTAGCCAGGAAGGGGCGCATCCTTGACCTAGATACCAAGGTAGTAGCCATCGCTGGTGATGGCGGAACCAGCGATATCGGTCTTCAGGCAATATCCGGAGCCTTCGAGAGGGGTCATAACTTCGTTTATATCTGCTTTGACAATGAAGCCTATATGAATACCGGGATACAAAGGTCTTCAGCTACCCCTTACGGTGCTTTTACTACAACTTCCCCGCCGGGCAAGAAAAGTATTGGGCAGGTCACCTGGAAGAAAGATATGCCGGCCATTGCCGTCGCTCACAATATACCATACGTAGCTACCGCCTGCCACAGCTACCCGTTTGATTTGATGGCAAAGGTGGATAAGGCAATGGCTACTCACGGTCCGGCTTACGTTCATATCTTGTCGGTCTGTCCTACTGGTTGGCGGAGCCCTGTTGATTTAACTATCAAGATGGGCCGTCTAGCGGTAGAGACGGGAGTATTCCCCCTATACGAAGTGGAGTATGGCAAATATAGGCTAAGTGTTGATTTACCCAAACTCAGACCGGTCACTGACTATTTGAAGCTACAAGGTAGGTTCAGGCATCTATCTGAGGATTTAATGAATGAGATTCAGCAGAGGACGAATACGGAATACGCTAAACTTAAGGAGAAAGTAGGGTGAGCGCAGAGACCAGACAGGTAGAAGAGACGGTAGATTCAATACTAAATAGCTACCAGCATGACAAGTCGTTATTGGTGTCCATTTTGCAAGACTTGCAGGCCGAGTGTAATTACTTGCCCAAGGAAGGGTTGACTGGAGTAAGCGAAGGTCTAGGCATTCCTTTGAGCCAAGTCTACAGCGTAGCCACCTTTTTCAAGGCTTTCAGCTTGAAACCCAGAGGACGCCACTCAATTGCTGTGTGCCTGGGCACCGCCTGTCATGTTAGGGGTGCGGTTAGAATCTTGGAAGAGGTTGAACGGGAGCTCGGAATCAATCGAGGTGAAACAACCCAAGACCTTAAATATACGTTGGAGACAGTGAACTGCGTTGGAGCTTGCGCTCTAGGTCCTATTATAATAGTTGATGGAGAATATTCAGGTCAGATGAAGACCGATAAGGTCAAGCCTTTGTTGGAGAACTACGATTAATTGAGAAAGGAATAAACATTGGATAGGCTAAGCTCCCCTGATGAGCTGGAAAGAGTAAGGAAATTAATAGTCAAAAACAGGGACCCTAATAAGCCTTGTCTGAGTATATGCGGTGGCACAGGTTGCCATGCCTTTGGCTCTGAAAAGGTAGCGGCTGCTTTTAAGCAAGAGAGTAAACAGCAAGGCTTAGAAGCTAAGGTAGATATAAGAACTACAGGCTGCCATGGCTTTTGTGAGAAGGGCCCATTGGTAGTTATTAAGCCAGAGAACATTTTCTATCAACGGGTAAGTGTAGAAGATATCTCTGAGATAATCTCGAAGACTATTATTAAGGGTAATATTATTGATAGATTACTCTATGCTGACCCAAATACAGGCAAGAAGATAACCTATGAGCATGAAGTACCCTTCTATGAGAAACAGAATCGACTTGTCTTCGGTAACAATGGTTTAATTGACCCGGTGGCAATTGACGACTACCTTGCTGTGGGTGGCTATACAGCTCTAGGCAAAGCACTTTTTAGGATGTCTCCAGAACAGGTAATAGAGGAAGTCAAAAAATCTGGCTTACGGGGGCGTGGTGGTGGCGGCTTCCCTACCGGCGTTAAGTGGGAAAGCTGCCGTCGGGCACACGGGGATACCAAGTACGTTATATGTAATGCAGATGAAGGTGACCCCGGTGCCTATATGGATAGAAGCCTGCTGGAAGGGAATCCGCACAGTATTCTGGAGGGAATGCTAATAGGTGCTTATGCCATAGGTAGTCATCAGGGCTATATCTATGTTCGCAATGAGTACCCCCTAGCAGTGAGGAATACCCAGCTAGCTATTAAACAAGCTGAAGAATATGGACTTCTGGGTGATAATATCCTGGGCTCTGGGTTTGATTTCAACATTAGGATAAATAAGGGTGGCGGAGCTTTTGTCTGTGGCGAGTCCACAGCGTTAATGGCTTCGCTGGAAGGTAAGGTGGGCGAACCCAGGACAAAGTATGTCCATACTGTTGAGAAGGGCTTGTGGGAACAACCCACTGACCTGAATAACGTGGAAACTTGGGCTAATGTCCCGCTAATCATAAACCGGGGTGCTGATTGGTATGCTGAAATAGGCACAGCCAACAGCAAGGGAACAAAGATTTTCTCCCTGGTAGGCAAAATTAACAACACTGGTCTGGTAGAAGTACCGATGGGCATGACCCTGCGCCAGATTATCTATGATATAGGGGGTGGCATCCCCAGTGGTAAAAAGTTCAAAGCAGTTCAGACTGGCGGACCATCAGGAGGTTGCATCCCTGAGAATTTACTTGACCTGCCTGTAGATTTTGATGAGTTGACCCAGGTAGGCTCAATGATGGGGTCTGGCGGGATGATTGTTATGGACGAGAATACCTGCATGGTAGATATAGCCAAATACTTCCTTACCTTCCTTGAAGGGGAGTCCTGCGGTAAGTGTGTTCCCTGTCGTGAAGGGGTTAAAAGGATGCGCCAAACACTAACCGACATTACTGATGGTAGAGGGAACGACG
This sequence comes from Dehalococcoidia bacterium, assembly GCA_011192075.1. Lineage (GTDB taxonomy): Bacteria > Chloroflexota > Dehalococcoidia > Dehalococcoidales > S120 > S120. The sequence continues at coordinate 16,291 of DUER01000143.1, forward strand.
GTGACATCGAGTTACTTGAGCGCCTGTCTGCCACCCTTATCGATAGTTGCCTGTGCGCTTTAGGCACAACTGCGCCTAACCCTGTTCTGACTACTATTCGTTATTTCAGAGATGAGTATGAAGCCCATATTAAAGATAGAAGATGCCCTGCCGGTGTCTGTAAGGAGCTAATTACCTATCTTATTGATGATGAAAAATGCCCGGGGTGTGGACTATGTGTCAAGGCTTGTCCAGTAGAAGCTATAACCTCTATGGGAAAAAGAAAACCAGTTATTTTAGACCAGGATAACTGTATCAAGTGCGGCTCGTGCTATGATGTCTGTAAACTTGATGCTATTAGAGTTGAGTAAAGGTAGGAATAAATGGTAAGACTGACCATCGATGAGCGAGAACTTCAAGCAGAAGAGGGAGCAACGATATTTAGCGTAGCCAGGGATAATAACATCTATATACCAGCCCTATGCTCTAATGAAGCAGTGGCTCCTTATGGTGCTTGTCGGCTTTGCCTGGTTGAAATTAGTTCCAACGGAAGAAGGAAATTGGTCGCCTCTTGCCTCTATCCAGTAGAAGAAGGGCTTGTGGTAAAGACCAACTCCGAGAGGATTGTCAATAACCGCAGGATGATAATGGAGCTACTACTAGCCAGGTGTCCTAACAATAAAACAATACAGGACCTGGCCAGACAGTTAGGTATTGGGGAAACAAGCTTTAAACTGGAGGATAACCAGTGCATTCTCTGCGCCTTATGCGTCCGGGCGTGCCAGGAGGTTGTAGATGTGAATGCCATTAGCTTGGTCAATCGAGGTATTAACCGAGAAGTGGCTGCTCCCTTTTACGAGCCTTCAGATGCTTGCATTGGTTGTGGTTCTTGTGCTTACATCTGCCCGGTAGACGCGATAAATTTTGAGGATATTGGGGACACCAGATATATCAAATGGCCCACCAGTAGTATGGAGTTCAAATTAAAGAAATGTAAAACCTGTGGTAACTACTGGGCTCCTGAAAAACAACTAGATTATATAATTAAGAAGTCTAACTTGGCCCCTAATGCGTTTGACAATTGTCCTGACTGCAGAGACTAAAGTACAGCTTAGCCTCATCTTGACTGGTAGTGGGTGTTTTGTTAAACTTTGGTCACACGGGGTGTAGCGCAGACAGGTAGCGCGCATGGTTTGGGACCATGAGGTCGGAGGTTCAAATCCTCTCACCCCGACCAGATTGGTTATGGTCATTTAAAAAATACTGCCTAAATTCAGAGCTCTAGTTCTTTCCTCTGAGGGATTCCTCCATCTGTTTAACGAGCTTTTCGTTTTCCTTTTCCGAGAGCATCAGGTTGCTTTCCAATTTACTGATATACTCGTCAATCTCTGGAGACGAATCTCTTACCTGAGCTATTCTTTCATTTTGTTTCCTAATTTCTTCATCGATGTCCTGAAAATCTATTTGCAAGCCGAATCTTTGGTCAAAGAATTCAAGGAGCTTCTTTTGGGCCTTGGGGTCTTCCACGGCTACCAGATAAAAGGGGATTGGAACCCAAAGGCTAACTCCTGGAATGTTTCTCCGCCTAGCCACCCATGAAAGGAAAGAATTTAAGGTGGGTCTCTGTCCGGGTGGGGTTTGATAATTCATATTCCTTCCCAGGTTATATTGGCTTAAAGCTTGTTTTAGCTCTAAGGAATTAAAAATGGCAAGGAGCTCCCTAGGAGCAGTATGGGCACCTAGAAAAACCATTCCCCCGATAACGTATAGCTCCTTCACACGACCATAATGTCCAGCCACATCTAGAATCAGGTTTATAAATTTAAACCATTCATAGCTTGGTGCATCGCCTTTGAAAATCACCAAGTTATGTTGGGGGCAGGCATAGAATTTACTTTCGGGGAATCGAACTAGGTTGCCCTCAATTGTCACCCCACCTAGAGGGGAAAAATCTGTCGGTTCAATCTCACCGAGGTCTCGGCTACCTAGCTTTTTATTTAAGTAATCAGTTACTTTTGAACCTAATTTGCCGGCATCAGTACTCCAACCGACAACCAAGGATGGGCTTCGTAATTCAGATTGTCCCGAAAGTTCAAAGAGGTCTTTCATCCCCTTTGCTCCCCTTCTTAAAGAACTCATCAATGTGCTCTTTAATCCATTTCTGGTCGTCCTCAGTTATGGCTCCTAGCGTAGGGACAACAAATTTTCTTTGCTCCAGCCTTTCTCTTATTTCTTCAGGGAGCTGTTCGTAGATGCTTTCAATAATCTCTCCCACGCGAGCATCCATATTATCAAGCTTACTCAGCTCAATTGGGATTCTCAGTATACTGCTCATAACCTCAAGCACCGATTTTGAAGCCCTTGGGTAGGGAAATGGAGCTCCAGAAAGGTAATCTGGTATCTCACCCATTAGACAAACACCTGCTAAACCCCTCTTTTTGGCTACTCCTAAAAGAAGTCCGTTTAAGCCAGTGATGCTACCCTGTCCGCCTCGTCCTTCGACCTCACTCATTAGAATAGTATTCTCGTATCTTTTTAGCTCATCGATTAATTCCTCTTTATTAGGCACTGCCCAAACTCTCGGCTTCAGTGTATGATGAACCATAGCCACTGCGGCACCCGAAGTATAGACTCTCTGGCAGCCAAATCTTTCCGCCACATCCAAAACTAGATTAGCCATCTGGTAGGCTTTTCTGCCCTCAGCATACATTCGCCCGCCATTAGTGGGCTGTTCCTCTCCAATGAAAATTATTAAATCTTTCTTCTCAAACCTCTTGTAATAGAACTTACTACTAGGGAACTCTAAATCTTTCAACAAATCAGCTTTGATAATTACTCTCCTGGGATAGAAGAAGTCGTGGGCTTCTATTTCTCCGAACTCTTCCGCTTGAATTTGCTCCCTTATAGTATCAACGACAACTATCCCGATGTTTCCAATTCCTGGCCAGCCAACAATCAGGTCGGGATTTTTAAGTCTCAGCTCTTTATAAAGTTTAACCCCCATCGCCTGCTTCCTAAGATTCCATTCCTTGACCTATAAGTATATCACACTGGCAGCATCAGTTTCTAACCGTTTGGTTTGCCTGGTATCCCTTGGGGTAGCTTCCCTCAAAGGGTCGTTATGGGTTACAATAGCCAGTGGGGTTGTAACAACCCCCGACTTGGAGGAAGTGAGAAGGAATGTCTATCGGCTAAAAGGGGCTGGGCCGTGATACAGGGTATGAGCTTGACACTCACTATGTTAGCAACTAACATTTGACAGGCAGTGGTAAATGAATGGCAGGTCAGTGACACTTTAATCTTTAATTTGAGCTGATGAGTGAGAAGAAGGATAAGGTAATTAAAGGCAGAGTGTTCTCAGGACTGGGTAAAGGAGCTTACTTCACTCAGCTGGATTGGGTCAAGCAGCAGTGTCTCGAGAAGTTGGGGTTTATCCCTTTCGCTGGCACCCTGAATATACGAGTTAGTGAGGGATATCTTGACCTCGCCCAACAAGTGGGGGCGGAGGCAGAAATAGATGTTGTTCCACCAAGCCCCGACTTTTGTCCATCCAAGGCTGTTCCCATCTCTATAGGTAACATTAAAGCCGCTATTATTGTTCCTCACGCCGAGGAATTTACCGACGAAGTTCATTCCGCTGATATAATTGAGGTGATTGCCCCAGTCGAGGTTAAGAAGGCCCTGGCCATCAAAGATGGGGATGAGGTAGTGATAACCCTGGAATAGGGGGGAATTCGTTTTATTTTCAAGGTAAGTATGGTCAAAGGAATTATATTTGATTTTGATGAAACCTTGGTTAATTCGCTAGAAACATACTGGCAGGTCTTTCGCTGTGGCGCCCAGAGGCTTAATCTGCCTGCTCCCAAGCGGGAGGAACTGGCTGCCTTACTAAGCGAGGGTAAGGGTCTATTAGAGATTCTATCTCAGATTTATCCCGCCCTGGATAAAGAGGCTATTCTAAATTGTGCCGGGAAAATGCGAGAGGCTTTTACTGACGTGGTGATAGAGTTCCCTATAACCATCAAACCGGAGGTAAAGGGAGTACTTAGCTCGTTAAAGATGAAAGGGGTGAAAATAGGATTAGTCACGGGAAGGATCTGTTCCTCGGAACAAATGTGGGCTGAACTTAGAGGACTGAGTATAGCTCAGTTCTTTGATGCCGTAGTTACTGGGGGTGACCAACCTCGAAAGCCAGCCCCGGATGGCATCATTACCTGCCTGGAGAAGCTAAATTTGGCTGCCGAGGACTCTATAATTGTTGGTGATGCCAAATCAGATCTTATAGCCGGGAAGAAGGCGGGGGTTAGAGTAATTGTTCTTAGTAGCGAGGGTGCCGTTGGCGAAACATTTGCTCCTGAGCAGCCTGATATGGTTATAGATAATTTAAGTCAATTGGTCAGGTTCTTAGAGCAGGAGGTAGCAGCGGAGTAGGAAGTGATGCTGTGTCAGAAAAATGTCTTAGTGTGAAAAGGATGCCAGTCTATGGGTAGGAGGCTGTATTATGAAGGTGAAGAATGAGCTAAAGGAAGTAGTTTTAGACTACCTGGGCCATCATAATACCATGACTTTGGCTACAGTATGCAACAATAGCCCCTGGGCGGCGAGCCTATTTTATGCCAATAAGGGCTTCACCCTCTATTTTATATCCAGCCCAAATGTCTGCCTGCATTGCCAAAATATCGCTACCAATTCCCACGTGGCAGTTACCATAGATGAAAACTACTCCCTTAACAGTATGGACGATTGGCGAAAGGTAAAGGGGATTCAGATGGAAGGGATAGCTGAGATGCTTATCACTGAGGAGGAGATAAGCCAGGCGGTGAAGGTTTACGTCAGAAAATACCCCTTCGTCTCAGTGTATCTAAGGTCAATAGTCTCTTTTCCTAGAGTGGTATCTTTTCTGGAGACGATAGCCAAGAGACTTAAGCTTGTCCCTGATTTTACCGCCTCCTCCGAGAATAAGTTTTATAAGGTAACACCGACAAGTGTCTGGTTTGTCGATAATGAGATCAGCTTTGAGAGACGGCAGGAGGTCATCCTGTAAGCAGGTTGACAAATCTGACATAAGCTATATTCACACTTACGAGGCCAAAGGCAGAAGTAGCTGTCCCTACCAACCAATAAGTTGTATCGAGAAAAACTATTCCTGCTTGCTGAAAGACCACATGGCTAATATGAGCATGGTCACTCCGAATGCAGCCAGTATAACCACGTCTTGCCAGAGTGATAATGTATGCCCGAATAGAGTGATACCAAAGTAGGTACCTTCCGATGTTCCCAGTACTACCTGGCGGATGGGGGTGATGCCGTAGGTAGCCGGGTTGAGCTTTACTAGAACGTTCATCCACACCGGTAGTCCCTCCATTGGGAAGAAAACCCCGGACAGGAATATCATGGGAAACGTCAGAATCGGCATCAGAGTCTGAAATGCCTCCATGGATCTGATGCGTGTGGCTAGCAAGACACCGAGAGAGCCCAGGCAGGCAGCGAGCAGGAACATCAGCGGTAACAGCTTGATTACCGTCCACCCGGGGAGAGAGACGCCAATCACAGGGGCAAGTATCAAGATTATCAACCCCTGAATCAGCGCTATAGTAGCTGAGCCCAACGTTTTCCCTATAGCTACTGAGGCACGGTTGATTGGTGCTACCAGTACTTCCTTGAGGAAACCAAATTCTCTGTCCCAGACCACAGAAGTAGCTCCCATGAAGGAACTCATAAGCACTGTCATTCCGATAATGCCCGGGTACATGAATTGGACAAAGTCTACCCCGCCGCCAAGCAGTCCCATGCTTTTGCTAAGCCCGCTACCAAAGATAAACAGGAAAAGCAATGGAAACATCATCATGGTGCCCATCCGCATCTTATCATGCCAGAAGCGAAGCAAATCACGGTACCATATGATGTAAATCCCACGTAGAAAGCTCATTTTTCCTCCTAGCGCCGCATGCGCCGACCATACTGGCGTACCATTGCCTTGAAGCTATCTCTAACCTCCTCCTCCCGTATTGCCCGCCCAGTAAGCTTGAGGAAGACGTCATCCAGTGTAGGACGACGCAGGCTAATACTCAGTATCTTTGTGCCAAATTCTTTGATGAAGCTGGGGATAAACTCCTCCCCGTTAGCTATCTCAAAGGTTAGGCCATCGCTGTCGTGTCTAGCCTCGATTTGGTAGCGAAGCTTGATTTCCTCGATGGCTCTATTGTTATCGTCGGTTTTCACTGATATGATATCTTTACCCACAATCTCTTTAAGTCTTTCCGGAGTATCCAGGGCGACTATCTTACCGTAGTCAATGATGGCGATGCGATTGGCTTTAGTCGCCTCATCCATATAGTGAGTAGTCAGGAAAATAGTAGTCCCTTCGCTCTGTTGCAGCTCAAGGATGTATTCCCATAGACGGTTGCGTGTTTGCGGGTCTAGCCCCAGCGTGGGCTCATCAAGGAATAGCACTTTAGGGTGGTGCAGTAGCCCCCGTGCCATTTCCAGGCGACGTTTCATGCCTCCAGAATAGGTACGTACCTCGTTGTTGCGCCTGTCCCAGAGCTCTGTCATGGTAAGTACCTGCTTAATCCTCTGCTCGCTCACTGAGGCGGGTACGTTATAGACCATGGCATGAAAGCGCAGATTCTGCAAACCGCTAAGCCGTTCATCAAGGCTGGGGTCTTGAAACACCAGCCCAATCAACTGGCGCACCTGTTTTTGCTGGTGCACTACGTCGAAGCCATCAATACTAGCTTGTCCCGAGGTTGGTTTAGCCAGGGTACAGAGGATATTGATGGTGGTAGTTTTCCCAGCTCCGTTCGGTCCCAAAAAGCCAAAGATTTCACCCATTGCCACAGTGAAACTAATGTTATCTACTGCCACCAGTTCACCGAATTTTTTGACTAGGTTTTCTACTTTGATAATATCATTCATATCTCACTTCCACTATACAATGTCTTCCAATATTAGCTCATCAAGGCTGACTAACTACAAATCTAACCCGCCGCACCAAAAGTTTAGAGTCTTTCCTTCTTAGCCCTGAGGTAATCTTCGACGATTACCTGGCCCAACTTGTGGGGAGAAGTGAAGAAAACTTTACCCAGATTCTTTCTAGCCAGCGCTGAGGCTAGCTGCTTAAGATGTGGGCTCTCATCTAGCATGATTATGTTCAGCCCCACTCCATCCTGTCTGTAGCGAAACGCCTCTTCCATGACACCGACGGCAGCTTTCTCGAAGCCCACGAACATACCGTCCTCGGTATTAGGGTCGGTGTCAGTTATCAAGTAGGCTTGTCTATCTCCCTTCTCGGTTCTCACGCTATCTCTGAAGGTCCGCAATGCTGCCCTAATATCGGTGGAGCCACTGCTTAATGCCTCATTGAGTATTGCCCATAATGGTATCTCCTTCACTGTCTCGGAAAACATAAAGACATTAAGTGAGTCCTCGGGCTGCCTTGCGATTAGCTCAGAAAGAGCTAAGGCAGCGTCTATCGCTGCTTCCAGTTTGTAGTTGCTCCTCATCGAACCACTCTCATCGATTATGAGACCGGCACATAACCTTGACTGGTGGACTTCTTCGTGAACCTCGAAGTCATTGAGTTCTAGCTTCAGCCGACCACTTCTTTCCAGAGCATTAAGAGCAGTCCTTTCAATGTTGACCAAGGAGTAGTCGTCCCCAGCCTCGTAGTGCCTAGTATATGCCGATACCTCTGAGCCAAAGCCCATCTCCTCAATATAATGGGCTCCTATCTCCTTTCTGCCCAGGCTTTGCAGAATCCTTTGTAAAGCGTTGCTGGCCAGTTTCTTTGCCCCCTTTGAGGTTATCTTCACGCTGCCTTCATGGATTTCAATATCGCCTTGCCGTTCATATTCCTGTAAGGCTTGCCTGACATCATCCTCACTCATGTCCTGAGGTTTCCACTTCAAGGCACTTATCTTTTCTTCTAAGTTCCTCCTGGCTTCGTCGGCAAGTATCCACTCAGTAATTTCGTCCATTTCCTTGCCCAGCATGATTTTGTCCAAAACGTCATAGGCAGCGTTCTCTTCAAACTGCTTAAGTTCACTCTCGTATTGCTGTAGCCTCGCTGCGTCCTCTCGCTGCCTTTGAGCAGCATGCTCGCTTGACACCCGATGGAGGTAACTATCCTGCTTTTGCTGGGCTTGCCTCAGGATATCTCGAAGGGAGCGGTTCTTGGAATAGGCAAGTTCCCTCAGGAACTCGCCTGGTGCGTTGATTTGGCATCTGGTGCAATACTCAAATTCCATACCTAATCTTTAAACTTATGCACAATAAAGACTTCACCTATCTCCACCTGGTCTAGAGTTCCCTCGTGAACGCAAACGTTAGCCAGCATCTCCAAAGCGGAGTAGTTACACTCCTCCACGACCTCAGTCTCGTTGCTATCGTACAGCTTCTTTTCAGGTTCGCTGACAAGCTCCTGGTTCACTTTATCCTTAGCTACTTGCCTCATCCACTGCATGACTTTTCTCACCTCATCGTAGCCAGAGATAAGTGCCGAGGATAGTCGACCACGAGTTAAGTCTTTATTACCCGGGAAGAGCAGCGAGCTCAACTCGGAGCCGAGTTTTTGCCTATCGCAGTCGCCCAGCAGTCCAGTCTGGCTACGCATATCCTCAAACACATTCCACATAAAGTCCTCTGTGAGCTGGTCTCCGAGTATGAACATCTTCTTTGGGTTGTCAAAGTCTACGAGGTCACCCCTCAAGCCAATCCTGGCCCTCAGGGCTAACCTTAGACCATAGTAGGCATGGCGCAGGTTAGCCACCCGCCTATTTTCCATCTCAACACTGGCGTAGGTGTGGTCAAGGGCTCTATTGGTAGCCCTTATGCTCGCATTCTTCTCAACGTAGGGACAAATCCGGCTATACCTAACCGCCTGGTTAACGATGTCTATGACCCACCAGGGAGCCGCTACCTTCCTGACTATTTCTTCTAAACTCAGGTATAGCTGCTCCTCAGCCTCAGTGYTTGCCTCCTGACCGGACCTAACTCTAAAGGTCTCCTTAAGTATTATCTCTCTTTCAACCTCTTCGTCAGGCAGGTCCATGTATATAGTCTCCAGCCTGTCYAGYAGCGGTCTGGGGATTTCGTTGACATGGGTGAAACCCCTTGGATTACCGGTGGCTATTAGCACCAGGTCAAGGGGGTACTCCCAATTGTATTCTTCCAGTATCGCCTTCTTCTCTTCCAAAATAGGGTGAAATAATACCTGAACCTTAGTTCTGATAGCGGGTAACTCGTCGACAAACAATATGCCTCTGTTGGCTCTGAAGACACCAGTTCCAGTGAAAACCTGCAGGTCTGAGGGACTTTTGCCTTGGGCAATGGCTTGAATGTCCTTCAGACCGAGAAGCTTGGCCTCGTTAGTATACTCGTTGCCCTGGATGCGAGAGAACCTTTTTGTACCCGGGACGATATCGACACCGAATTCTTGGGCTGGATTATTGCTCGCCTTGCACCTGGGGCATAACCACTCAGCCGACCACTTGGGATCATCATGGTACGGACATCCCCTTATAACTGGTATTTGTGGTAGAAGCGTAGTTAGTGACCTTGCTAGGCGGGTCTTGCCTGTACCTTCCTCGGAGACCAGGTATGGGTGGGCTCCAGAGAGGAGTGCCCGTATTACGTCGGCTTTTGTTTCCTCCCTACCGTCAATTTGGGGAAGTAGAGGTTGACCAGCTTTAATCCTCTTCAGGATTGAACCTCTGAGCTGATAAACTACAGGCATGGGTTGGTAGCTGTCAAGGTCGAAAGTTGAAGCCTGTGCGCTATTGGTGTAAGATTCTTTAGCAAGAAAACGATTCAATTTACCTACCTCCAGGATTTGGATGCTGTGTCTAATCTGCCGACTGTGGTAAAGGTTCTGAAGTATTTAGTGGACCTCTCAACGCCCTCCACCCAAAGTAATATTAGCAGAGCAGTGGGTGAGGGTCAAACGCATGTACACCGGGCACTCACTGAATTAGTGGCACGGAGATTAATAGATAGGCGTGGTGAAGACCACTATCATTACCGGGCTACATCTGAGGCAGATGAACTTTGCCGAAAACTGTTTGCCTTGTATGACAAAGTCAGTACAAGGCCGCAAAAGGAGTTGCTCGTTCGAGGTCTGCTTTCCCAGCCTGGTCCGCACTACCTATGGCATATGAACAAGTTACTGGAGGTGCTTGAAAGGGAAGGATTTACTAGAGAGGATGCCGTCCCATTTCTAGACCAGGAGACCAAGAAAGGCTATATAAAAAGGGTTAGGATGATTTTTGTAGCCAGGATTCCCTTCACCGCGTCCCCGTTCATTCCGTATTATTATATGTCAGATTTCCGTAATATTGACCCAAATGAATATGAGCAGCTAAAGAAGCAGTGCCGTAACTCAAGCCTTTTGATGAATGAAGAGAACTACCTGATGGGTGCGTATCCACCCGAGCTATCCCAGCCAGCTACCCAGTATGTGGGAAAGGAAAAGCGCCAGATGCGAGATATGCTGTGGGAAGAGGCATACCAGCAGTGGCAGGGGCTCACCTATAGCTGGTGAGTTTATGACACAAACTTGGAGTTAAACCGCTGTTATTGGCTTTTTGTCCTAATTTCCTCAGCGATGTCTTCCAACCCCAATGCTGATAAAGTAGAGGTAGTCGGGATTCCCATCGAGTCCCAGCCTCTTAACTGGTAGTACTCATCCAGGAGTTTATCGAATTTCTCGGGATGTATTCTCTCACCCGCCGCCGGTCCTCCAACTATTGGCTCGCTACCCCACTTACCCCCCACTATGTCATCTTTTCTAGTCATTCCTTCTCTCACCAAGAATGCTTTCTCAACGGCATAGATCCTCTCGGCCACAGTTGACATTGCCTTTTCATCCATCTCTATCCCGGTGGCTAGAGAAAACAAACCAGCGAGATCCTCTATGTTCATCGCCTCTCCTTGAAACTCGGTATTATACTTACATAACTCGAGGCAGTCCGTCAGAGTACACAGATTCTGAGTGTAAACGACGAGGGGTGCTTTTTTATAGGAGCTTGCGATACCGGCTTCGGTGGTACCAAACCTTCTCTCAAGCATTTCTGGGGTTGATGCTTGTGGTATCATCTCCAAGCCAGGCATACCTCGCAGGTGATCGGCTCCTCTGGTTGATGTAGCTATATTCAGCGCATACCCTTTCATAGCTCTTATATCATCTATGCCGTAAGTCATACCCTTGGAATGCAGAGCAATATACTTATCAGCTCCTCGACCAATTTGTTCTGCAGCTCTCAACGGTCCTTCTGCCAGCAGGTTACCAAACCCCTCCCTCCTTGCCACCTTATGAATCAGTTCAATGGCTGCCTCAGCATTCCCCCAGATAATGTCTACGCCATCAGTATCATCTTTAGTTATCAGCCCCCTATCATACCATTCCATGACAGTGTTTAAGGTAATTCCCAGCTCTATGAGATCGAGGCCGTAGTCATCACATAGACTGTTCATCTTGGCTACAGCGCCAAAATCTGAAATGAGGCACCCAGCCCCGAAGGGAGCTATTGCCCCATACTCAATTTTGGCACCGTGTGTCCCGGTATATGGTCCTCCTCTGACCACCCAGGCTTGGTTACAGTGACGGGGACAGGAGGTACAGGCCAACTCCTTAACAAAATAGTCCCTCTTCAGCACCTTATGCCCCAGTTTTAGTACATCGGGCCATTCGTTGGTTTGTGCATTCTTGATTGCCAGCCAGCCACTTCTGTACATCCCCACAGTAAAATAGGGTGTGCCATAATGTGCCAAGCCTTTATACACCGGGCTATTGATTATCCTTTCATGAAGGTTCCTTGACAGCCTCATAAAGGGCCCTGGATGGGCAACCTTCACCCCCTTGGTGCCCCTTACTGCCACTGCCTTCAGGTTCTTTGAGCCCATTACGGCTCCCATGCCAGTTCTACCCACAGCATGGCAATTTTCAAACATTACGGAAGCATATCTCACCAGGTTCTCTCCACCAGGCCCTATGGCAGCAATTTTAATCGCTGGGTCTCCCAACTCTCGGTGAATCTCTTCATCGGTCTCTGCGGTAGTCTTACCCCACAAGTGTTCTGCTGGTCTGAGTTCAACGTGATCGTTTTCAATCCATAAATATACCGGCCTGTCTGCCTTTCCTGTAAACACGATGTGGTCATAGCCGGCCCACTTCATCTCTGCTGAGAAGTGTCCCCCCGAATTCCCATCACCCAATATTCCAGTAAGAGGTGACTTAGCTGTTACCGTAATTCTTCCGGCTGATGGGGCGATGGTTCCCACCACAGTGCCAGTACCAAAGATAAGTGTATTCTCAGGGCTGAGAGCATCAACCTCCGGTCCCACACTGTCGTAGAGAATTCTGGAGTTGATGCCCCTACCACCCAAATAATTCAACCGTAGCCTATCACTCAGGGGTTCCTTTTCTATCTTACCCGAGGTAAGGTCTACCCGCAGTATTATCCCCATCCATCCGTACATGATTAACCTCCCTAACGTAAGCTCTAAGGTCTTGCCAATTGATTACTAGACAAGTTCCTCGAGTTCGATAGGGTTAAACCGCTTCTATTGGTCTCTTTTCTTAATTTCCTCAGCGATGTCTTCCAACCCCAATGCTGATAAAGTGGAGGCAGTCGGAATTCCCATCGAGTCCCAGCCCCTTACCTGGTAGTACTCATCCAGGAGTTTATCAAATTTCTCGGGGTCTATCCTCTCGCCTTTACACGGACCATCAGGTATCGGCTCACTACCCCACTTACCTCCCAGCACATCATCCTTCCTGGTCATTCCTTCTCTGACCAAGAAGGCTCTCTCAACATTGTAGATGCGTGCTGTTGCAGTTAACATGGCCTTTTCATCCGTCTCTACCCCCGTCACTAGAGAAAATAGGTTACCGAGGGTCTTAATGTCTATCGCCACACCTCCATACTCAGTATTGAACTTACATAGCTCAAGACAATCCGTCAAAGTACACAAGTTTTGAGAGTAAACAGTAACTGTTGATTTGTTATATGAGCCGGCAAAGGCCGCTTCTTCGGTACCAAACCTCTCCTTATAGATTCTACGCGTAGCTTGTAGTGGATTAGACTGCTCAGCAAACCCCCCACGCAAGTGGTCGGCACCTCTAGTTGAGGTTGCCTGACTCAGTGCATACCCCTTGAGGGGCCTCACATCCGCTGTGCACATGGACATACCTTTTGAATGTACCGAAATATATCCGTCGGCTCCTCGACCAACTTGCTCTGCGGCTCTTAACGCTCCATCTGCCAGCAGGTTGCCAAACCCCTCCCTCCTTGCTACCTTATGAATCACTTCAATGGCTCCATCGGCATTCCCCCAAGTAAGGTCGATGCCGTCGGTATCGTCTTTTGTGACCAGCCCCTTCTCATACCATTCCATGGCAGCACTCAAGGTATCTCCCATTTCTATAATATCAATGCTGTAATCATCGCATAAACTGTTCATCTTGGCTATAGCGGCGAAGTCGCTAATAAGGCATGCACATCCAAAGGTGCCTATGGCTGCATACTCAACTTTCCCACCCCGAGCCCCGGCATATGGTCCCCGCCTGACTACCCAGGCCTGGTTACAGTGGCGGGGACAGGCGGTGCAAGCTAACGCCTTGACATAATAGTCTCTCTTGAGCCTCCTATGGTCTAATTTTTCTATCTCGGGCCATACATTGGTTAGCGAATTTTTGCATGACTGCAAGCCTCGACTATGTGCACCTATGGTAAGACAAGGCGTACCATAGGTGGCCAACTCTTTGTAGCCTGGGTTATTAACAATTCTTTCCTGGAGTTCTTTAGCGAATCGCACAAAGGCCTCTGGATGGGCAACCTTCACCCCCTTGGTGCCCCTTACTGCCACTGCCTTCAGGTTCTTTGAGCCCATCACGGCTCCCATGCCAGTTCTACCCGCAGCATGGCAAATTTCAAACATTACGGAAGCATATCTCACCAGGTTCTCTCCACCGGTCCCTATAGCGGCAATCTTAATCGCTGGGTCTTCCAACTCTCGGTGAATCTCTTCATCGGTCTCTGCGGTAGTTTTACCCCATAGGTGTTCTGCTGGCATGAGTTCAACATGATCATTTGCAATCCATAGATATACCGGCCTGTCTGCCTTTCCCGTAAACACGATGTGGTCATAGCCGGCCCGCTTCATCTCTGCTGAGAAGTGTCCCCCCGAATTTCCATCACCCAATATTCCCGTAAGAGGTGACTTAGCGGTTACCGTAATTCTTCCGGCTGAGGGAGCGATGGTTCCCACTACAGGGCTAGTGCCAAAGATTAGAACATTCTCAGGGCTGAGAGCATCAACCGTCGCTCCCACACTATCGTAGAGAATTCTGGAATTGATGCCCCTACCACCCAGATAATTCAACCGTAGCCTATCACTCAGGGGTTCCTTTTCTATCTTGCCCGAGGTGAGGTCTACCCGCAGTATTGTCCCCATCCATCCGTACATGATTGACCTCCCTAGTATAAGCTCTAAGGTCTTGCCAATTAATTACTGGACAAGTTCCCTGAGTTTAGTGAGTGCCAATCTTTCCACTAAAAAGAAAAGCATCAAATTCAAAATATGCTGCGGGAGGAAGCATTCCAGCAGTGGTAAGGGCTCACCTATAGTTGGTGAGGCTTATGACACGAACTTGGGGTTAAACCGCTTCTATTAGGCCTTTTTTCCTGAATTCCTCAGCGATGTCTTCCAACCCCAATGCCGATAAGGTAGAGGCAGTCGGAATTCCCATCGAGTCCCAGCCCCTTACCTGGTAGTAATCATCCAGAAGTTTATTAAATTTCTTACGGTCTATCCTTTCGCCTTTAGATGGACCATCAGGTATCGGCTCACTACCCCACTTACCTCCCAGGACATCATCCTTCCTGGTTATTCCTTCTCTCACCGAGAATGCTCTCTCCACGTTCCAGATTCTATCGGCTGCGGTTGAGATCGCCTTTTCGTCCATCTCTACCCCAGTCGCTAGAGAAAATAGCTCACCGTGCTTCTTAATATCTATCGGCACACCTGTCCACTCGGTATTGATCTTACATAGCTCAAGGGAATCCGTCAAAGTAAACGAGTTTTCAGAGTAAACAGTAGGTGCTGATTTGTTATATGAGCCGGCAAAGGCTGCTTCTTCGGTGCCAAACTTTTCCTTGAAGATTGGAAGCATAAATGGTGGTGGTTCAGGGAACTCACCATACCCACCACGTAAGTGGTCAGCACCTCTACTTGAGGTTCCCTGGCTCAGTGCATGCCCCTTGATGGACCTTACATCCGTCGCGCCCATGGTCAAACCTTTCACATGTACTGTAATATACTTATCAGCCCCCTGACCAATTTGTTTTGCGGCTCTCACTGGTCCATCTGCCAGCAGGTTGCCAAATCCCTCCCTCCTTGCTACCTTATGAATCACTTCAATGGCACCCTCGGCATTTCCCCAAATAAGGTCGATGCCGTCGGTATCGTCTTTTGTGATCAGCCCCTTCTCATACCATTCCATGGCGGCACTCAAGCCAACTCCTATTTCCATAATATCAATACCGTACTCATCGCATAGACTGTTCATCTTGGCTATGGCGGCTAAGTCACTAATAAGGCAGGCACATCCAAAGGTACCTACGGCTGCATACTCAAGCTTCCCACCCCGTTCCCCGGCATATGGTCCCTCCTTGACCACCCAGGCCTGGTTACAGTGGCGGGGACAGGCAGTACAGGCTAACGACTTAACATAATAGTCTCTCTTGAGCACCCTATGGTCTAATTTTTCTATCTCGGACCATATATTGGTTATTGAATTTTTACATGACTGCATGCCCATCATATGTGTATCCACGGTAATCGCAGGCGTACCATAGGTGGACAACTCTTTGTAGCCTGGGCTATTCATAATTAATTCGTAGAGTTCTTTGGCGAGCCGCATAAAGGGCCCTGGATGGGCAACCTTCACCCCCTTGGTGCCCCTTACTGCCACTGCCTTCAGGTTCTTTGAGCCCATTACGGCTCCCATGCCAGCTCTACCGGCAGCATGGCAAACTTGAAACTGTATGCAAGCGCATCTGGCCAGGTTCTCTCCAGCAGACCCTATGTTGGCAATCTTAACAATTGGGTCTTCCAGTTCTCGGTGAATCTCTTCATCGGTCTCTGAGGTAGTTTTACCCCACAGGTGTTCTGCTGGCTTAAGTTCAACATGGTCGTTTTCAATCCATAGATATACCGGCTTGTCTGCTTTTCCCGTAAACACGATATGGTCATAGCCGGCCCGCTTCATCTCTACTGAGAAGTGTCCCCCCGCATTCCCATCACCCAATATTCCACCGAGAGGCGATTTGGCGGTTACTGTAATTCTCGCGGCTGATGGGGCGATGGTTCCTACCAGAGGGCTAGTGCCAAAGATAAGTACATTCTCAGGGCTGAGAGCATCAACCCCTGGTCCCACACTGTCGTAGAGAATTCTGGAATTGATGCCCCTACCACCCAGATAATTCAACCGTAGCTTCTCGCTCATGGGCTCCTTTTCTATCTTCCCCGAGGTGAGGTCTACCCGTAGTATTGTCCCCATCCATCCGTACATGATTAACCTCCTTAATATAAGCTCTAACGTTTTACTAATTGATTACTGTACAAGTTCCCCGAGTTCAGGTGATACTGATGTCGGTGTCTATCTTTCCTCCCGGTTCGAATTGATATTAAACTGCTTGGAGCTGGTAAACTTCTTTTAGCTTCTCAGCTAAGGCCCTTCTTTTGCCAGCCGTCTTAGCTTCTGGTTCTCTAAACTCCAAAGCCTTTGTTGCGCAGAAGAGCACACACTGAGGGTCGCCACCACAGAGCTCACATTTTACCGCCTTTTGCTCCTGCTCCGAAAAGAAGATATTTCCAAAGGGACAGGCCTCTTCACACATCCGACAGCCATCGCACTTTTCTTTTGAGACTTCGACTATGCCGGTTGCTTCGTCCCTGGTGATTGCCCCCGTAGGACATATTGCAGCGCACGGAGGTTTATAACATTGCGAACAGACCACGGGAAGTCGAAAGAAGTCAGATTCCAAGCTGACGATTTGAATCCTTGATCGAGACGGATTAAACTCTCCCACATTTCTCATGGAGCATGCCAGCTCACATGCTCCGCAACCGGTACACTCACTTGCATTTACTATCAGTATTTTTGCCATTGCTTTCTTCCTCCCATCGGCATATTGCCATTACTGCTTGCCCACAGTGTACTGCTCGGTAAATCACGTTGTCAAGCTAACAGTCTGAGGCAATTGCGTTTAAAAGTTGGCTCTTTTTCAAACCACTTAAAAATCTACAGTACTACCCCCCCTCTTGTCAAGTAGGGGAGGCCTTTTTTCTCAAGACAGTTCCAGTCCATTTAGGGCATAGGTATTTTCTATCTCCAATCAGTACCCCATGATAGATTTCAGTTCACCCTTCGCCGCCAGTATGCCTTCCAGTCTCTTTGGTCGTGCCTTAGTAGCCTCAGCTTCAACAGGTTCCGAGCTCCAGCCCAACTCCAACTCATCCCTCGGCCTTTAACCAGCACCAAACTTGCCACGCATCGGTCTGAGGCTGTCGGGCAAGTCGGTGATTGTTAAAAAGGCTGATTTATTAACGAAGGGTATCATTGACAACTGGCACGCTTATTGTCAAGTGGCACATAATGTATTATAATTTTAACAACTATCCAAGGTGAAGCCTTGCTTAACATGGCTTAAGATGCTATAGTAGAACAACTCAAAGAAAAGGTAAAGGTAGCTGTAGTAGAAGAAGCGCTGTGCCAAGGCTGGGGGGTTTGTGTTGCCCTTTGTCCTAATGGTGCCGCTAAGCTGAGGGGACTAAAAGAAAAGCAAGTCTTTTCTATGATTGAGGCTGCCATCTAGAGTGGTCAGAAAAAGATTCTAAGAAGGGCATGAGAGAAGTGTTTAGCATTGCTGTAGAATATGCCTTGTCTGAAGTGCTAAAAAAATTAATAGGGAGGTGAAAGATGTTTTGGAAAAACAGAGGAGGGCCGTCGAAGCCAAAGGACATACCAGATATAGTGGGAGGGCATCTGGTAACAGACTACAACCAGAATCCAGACGTGGTATGGAAGCTCAAAGCTGTGAAGCGTCGCAGGCAGGAAAGCAAAAACGCTTTCGATGTCCGAGTTTTTGATGATCTTGAGGCAGCAACAAAGAAAATAAAAGTTCAGGACTACACCACCCTTGATGAGCACCCAGAATTGATATTGTACGAGGGGTGGTATGATCTTGAATCCAGAACCGTGCAACTAGAAGTGAAAAGGACGGCTTGAATCAGCTCCAATTTGCAAGTGGAGAAAGGGATAGGCCTCTTCACACATCCGGCAGCCGTTGCGCTTTTCCTTTGAGACCCTGACTATTCCGGTGGCTTCATCCCTTGTGATTGCTTCGGTAGGACATATTTCGGCGCATGGAGGTTTATAACATTGCAAGCAGACCACGGGAAGTCGAAAGAAGTCAGGGTTCAAGCTGATGATTTGAATCCTCGCTCGAGATGGGTCAAACTCTCCGACATTTCTCATGGAGTATGCCATCTCGCAGGCTCCGCAACCGGTACACTCAACTGGATTCACAATCAATATTTTAGGCACTGCTTGCTTCCTTCCCATCAACATATTGCCCTTGTTGGTTACCAGCAGTTTACTTCTCAATAATCCGTCTATCAACCTCTCTGCCTCAGGCTGCTTTGTTGATATGCTAGTTGGCGAACTAATATCCAGAATAAGCTAAACACATGCTTGCCAGTCAAACAAGTTTGTGGTAATATTTGGTCAGGTGAAAATAGCGGGAGAAAATTTGTCACGGGTAGCTAAGTAGCTTTTAGGAGCAGTGTCTACCCTTATTTTTATTTACACCCTGGAGAGGGTTGCCCAGAAATTCACTGGTTCAAGAAGCAATTAGAAAGGGGGCTAAATATGGAGGGTGAAGTCAAGATTGGGGTATACATCTGCAACTGTGGGACTAATATTGCCGGCACAGTGGATGTGAAAGAGGTAGCCAAGCTCGCCGGGGGATTGCCTTCTGTAGTAATAGCCAAGGACTACATGTACATGTGTTCAGACCCAGGGCAAAATATGATTAAGGAAGATATTAAGCAGCTCGGGCTTAATCGGATAGTGGTTGCCTCCTGCTCACCAATGTTACATGAGCATACGTTCCGGCAAGCGGTTCAGGATGCCGGATTAAACCCCTATCTCTTTGAGATGGCCAATATTCGGGAACACTGCTCATGGATAACCGAAGACCCAAAGTTAGCTACCGAGAAGGCTAAGGCATTAGTGAGTGCCGCCGTCAGGCGGGTATATTACCAGGAACCACTAGAGGTAAGGGAAGTTCCGGTTACTCCCAGTATCCTAGTTGTGGGAGGGGGCATTGCCGGGATTCAGGCGGCTCTAGAGGTAGCTAATGCAGGACACAAGGCCTACCTCGTGGAGAGAGAGTCCAGTATTGGTGGGCATATGGCACAGTTTGATAAGACCTTCCCGACATTGGACTGTGCTAGCTGTATATTTACCCCACTTTTAAGCACAGTAGGGCAGCATCCCAATATTGAGTTAATGACCTATAGTGAAGTAGAGGAAATTTCTGGCTATATCGGCAATTTCCAGGCTAAAATCAGAAAGAAAGCCAGATATGTTGATGAAGATAAGTGTAATGGTTGTCTGGTATGCGTGGAGAAGTGCCCCTGGAAAGCAGTTAGCGAGTTTGATGAAGGCTTGTCCCAGCGGAAGGCTATTTACACCCCCTTCGCCCAAGCCGTGCCTAATGTGCCGGTGATAGACACCGAACACTGCGTCTATTTCTTAAAAGGCACCTGCCGGGCTTGTGAGCGGTTCTGCGATCTAAAGGCTATCGATTTTGAGCAGCCAGACAAAGAAGTTGAAGTGGCAGTTGGTGCCATTATTGTGGCTACCGGCTACGACGCCTTCGACCCATCAGCTATCACTAATTACGGTTACGGGCGCTATGATAATGTTTTTACCGCCCTCCAGTTTGAGCGGATGTGCAATGCATCTGGTCCCACCGGGGGTAAAATTGTGCTCAAGGATGGTTCAGAACCCAAGAACATAGCCATTATTCACTGTGTCGGCAGCCGTGATAAGAACTATCATGAATATTGCTCTCGGGTCTGTTGTATGTATTCCCTCAAGTATTCTCACCTGATAAAGGAAAAGATCGAGAATGCTGAAGTCTACCAGTTTTATATTGACATGCGCTGCTTCGGTAAGGGGTATGAGGAATTCTATGAACGTCTCTCCAACGAGGAAGTTAAGTTCATACGGGGCAAGGCAAGTGAAGTTACCGACCGCGCTAGAACTGAGGAGGAGCAAGGGAAACTGGTGGTTGTAGCTGAGGATTCCTTGATGAGTGCCCTGATAAGGGTGCCGGTAGACATGGTTATTCTGAGCACGGCTCTGGAGGCTCGCTCAGATGCCGCAGCCGTTGCCCGATTATTTAATATCAGCCGCAGTGCCGATGGCTTCTTCTTGGAGAGACATCCCAAGCTGGACCCGGTGGCTACTACTACTGACGGGATATTTATAGTTGGCTGTGCTCAGGGGCCCAAGGATATACCTGATACCGTAGCTCAAGCTTCAGCAGCAGCCGCCCGTGTTCTGGCTATGATTAGTCAGGGGAAGGTAGAGATTGAAGCTGCCACCGCGGTTATTGATGAGGAGCTTTGTTCTGGCTGCAAGATTTGCAATCTCCTTTGCCCCTATAGCGCTATTACCTTTGATGAGGAAAAGAAGGTCTCGCGGGTTAATGAGGTCCTGTGTAAGGCTTGTGGTGTGTGTGTGGCCGCTTGCCCCAGTGCCGCTATCACTGGTAAGCACTTTACCACCGAACAGATTATGGCTGAAATTGAGGGGGTGTTAGCATGAGCTTTGAACCAAAGATCATTGCCTTTTTGTGTAACTGGTGTTCCTATCGCGGTGCTGACCTAGCCGGGACTTCAAGGATGAAGTGTGCTCCCAATGTCAGACCGATAAGGGTTATGTGTAGTGGCCGCGTGGAGCCCCTTCTCATCCTGAAAGCGTTTGAAGCTGGTGCCGATGGTGTATTGATACTCGGTTGCCACCCTGGAGACTGCCACTATCTTGAGGGAAATTATAAGACACTGCGGCGTGTGGATTTGCTGAAGAAAATGTTGTCTCAACTAGGAATTGAAGACGAGCGGCTACGCTTAGAGTGGGTGTCGGCATCAGAAGGCGAACGCTTTGTCTCCATCACCGATAAGATGACAGAACAAGTGAGAAAATTGGGACCTTTTCCCCGTAGGAATGGAGGCAATAATGGCTAAGTTAAAGGTGGCTCTCTATTGGGCGGCTAGTTGTGGTGGTTGTGAGATTGCTCAGCTTGCGATTGGCGATAAGCTCCTTAAGCTGGCTGAAGCCGCCGATATTGTTTTTTGGCCGGTGGCTATAGACGCCAAGTATAAGGATGTTGAAGCCATGCCCGACAAGAGTATAGATGCCTGTCTGTTTAATGGTGCTATCAGAAATTCAGAGCAGGAACATATGGCTAAGATGCTCCGCGAAAAATCTAAGATAATGATTGCTTATGGCTCCTGCGCCTATGAAGGTTGTATCCCCGGGCTGGCTAACTTGTTCAACCGGCAGATGATTTTTGAACGAGTTTACATTGAGACACAGTCAACCGACAATAAAAACAATATCCTTCCCCAGACAAGCTGCCAAGTGCCCGAGGGTGAACTTACTCTCCCCGAATTCTACGATACGGTCAAGACTCTTCGCCAGACTGTAGATGTGGACTATGTCATCCCTGGTTGCCCGCCGGAAGAAAAGACCACTTGGCTAGCTTTGGAAGCCCTGATTGAAGGCAAGTTGCCGCCCAAGGGAACAGTGATAAGCCATAATGCCAAGGCGGTATGTGATGATTGCCCCCTAAAGAGGGATGTTAAAAAGATCAAAAAAATTTACCGTAACTTTAATATTATTCCGGAACCAGAGATATGTCTTCTGGAGCAGGGTCTACTCTGTCAAGGTATTGCCACACGGGGTGGCTGCGGTGCTCCCTGCCCCCAGGCTAACATGCCGTGCACCGGCTGCTACGGTCCGGTAGAAGGAGTCATTGACCAGGGAGCCCACTTTCTCAGTGCTCTGGCTTCGGTAATTGACTCCAATGACCCTGAGGAAATCCAGAGAATTATTGATGATATTCCTGATCCAGTAGGTAGTTTCTATCGCTACAGTCTGCCTGATTCACTATTAAGAGGAGCAATAATAAGATGAGAAAGATAACCATAGACCCTATCACCCGACTGGAAGGTCATGGCAAAATTGAAATCTTCCTTAACGATGCTGGTGAGGTGGCCAACACCTACTTCCAGGTCCCGGAACTAAGGGGCTTTGAGAAGTTTTGTGAAGGGCGGCCATCTGAGGAGCTACCTCAGATAACGCAGAGGATTTGTGGTGTCTGCCCTGAAGCCCACCACTTGGCGTCAACCAAAGCGTTGGATGACCTTTTTCACGTTGATCCTCCAAGTCCAGCTAAAAAATTGCGCGAACTTCTCTACAGTTCCTTCTATGTTACCGACCACACCACCCATTTCTACATTCTTGGTGGTCCCGACTTTGTCATGGGTCCAGATGCTCCTGTAGCCGAGCGCAACATTTTAGGAGTTATTGGCAAGGTGGGACTGGAATTGGGTGGAGCGGTAATCAAGACCCGTATGCAAAACCACAAAATCATCCACATGCTTGGTGGTAGAGCTATTCACCCGGTCTTTGGCTTACCCGGTGGTGTCAGTAAGGGACTTACTAAAGAGGAAATAGAAGAAGTTAAGCAGATAGCCAAAGAATCTGTGGAATTTGCCAAGCTTTCACTGCAAGTCTTTGATGATATTGTCCTCAAGAATAAAGAATACGTGGATATGATAGTCAGTGACGCTTACACCCATCGCACTTATTACATGGGTTTAGTTGATGAAAATAACAAAGTCAACTTCTATGATGGCAAAGTTAGGGTAGTTGACCCAGACGGCAAAGAGTTTGCCAAATATGCTCCTCGGGAATATCTTGAGCACGTTGCCGAACATGTGGAGCCGTGGACCTATGCCAAATTCCCCTTCCTCAAGAATGTTGGCTGGAAGGGGTTTGTGGATGGTAAGGATAGCGGTGTTTTTCGGGTAGCCCCTTTGGCTCGACTCAATGCTGCTGATGGTATGGCCACCCCCTTAGCTCAGGAAGCCTACGAGAAGATGTATTCCACCCTCGGTGGCAAACCAGTCCATCATACCCTAGCCATGCACTGGGCTCGCTTGGTTGAGCTCCTATACGCTGCCGAGAGATTACTGGAACTCAGCCAAGACCCTGAAATAACTGACTCCAATATTCGCACCATCCCTACGGCGGTCCCTGATGAAGGTGTTGGTATTGTGGAAGCTCCCCGGGGTACTTTAATCCATCACTACATTACCGATGAAAGGGGAGTGATTAAGAAAGCTAACCTGATTGTGGCTACGGTCAATAATGCGGCTGCAGTTAACATGTCCATCAACAAAGCAGCTATGGCGCTCATCAAGCCGGGTAAAGAAATAACCGAAGGGTTGCTCAACCGCATTGAAATGGCCTGGCGCCCCTATGACCTCTGTCTTGCCTGCGCCACCCATAGCCTCCCTGGATACTCACCCTTACCGATAAAGGTTTATGATAGTAAGGGAGAGCTGATTAAGCAGTCCCCCCCTAAAGACTGATATAGGTTTTCTTGGTCTATCCGAGCTTTTTTAATGCCCTTTTGCATCGGAGATTGGGTTGAGGACTCTGGTTTTAGGATTAGGAAATCCGATTCTCAGCGATGATAGCGTAGGCTTTCGCGTCGCTCAGCTCCTCCGGAGCCAGCTTGACCAACGAGAGGTAACAGTACTGGAGACCGGGGTAGCCGGGTTGAACCTGCTGGACTTGCTGGTTGGCTATGATAAGGCGGTGATTATTGATGCCATTCAGACGGTAGAGGGAAAGGCTGGCGATGTTTATCACCTTGACCCTAGGGACTTTGATTAAACGGGACGCACCTTATCGAGCCACGGGCTGAACTTTGCCACTACCCTCACCTTGGGCAAGAAACTTGGTCTGGCGTTACCCCAACGAATCATCATCTTCGCCATCGAGATAGAAGACGACAGTACCTTCAGCGAACAGTGCACGCCGGAAGTTAAAAAGTCGTTCCCGGCGATAGTCGATATGGTGATTCGGGAGCTAGACAGCGCCTAACGATGTACGACTTCTTTGAAAAGCTTTATCTTGACACCCAGCAATACAATGAACACGGCAGGTTGCGCAACCTGCCGTGTTCATATTTCGCCCCAACGAGGAATTGACTGAAGGGATACAAATGCAATAAGCAGAGGATAATTCTTGGTCAATCAAGTAGAAGCCCTACCCCATAGAATCTCCATTGCCTCTTCCCTGTAGGCGTCCATTAGATAGGGTATTCCAGTGACTTTAGTACATTCTTCGGTCAGGGACATAAGCTCACGCCGGGTAATTGCGGGCACACTAAAGCATCTTGCCCCCGCCATCAACTGCTGTAACCCTATCCTAATCTTTTCGCTGAAGCTGTATATTCCTACGGCGCCCAACGGAATGTTCTTCATTTCATCAGTGCCCACTATATTCTTGACGTCTTGGTAGCAGACAAATATCTCCTCGGGGGTTGAGCCAAATTGGCCGACTGTATTGGGTAGTTTGCCATCCTTGAGCCACTGTTCGATATTCTTGCCAACCATACCCGGAATCATCAAAGCTCGCCCCATACATACTGCTTTGGTAAAAGGGGCACCAAGAGCCAGCGCCTTAAATACGCCGTCTTCGCTACTGAATCCCCCAGCGAAGGCAATATCAGGTACCCGCTCGCCTCTATCGGCCAACTTCTTGCAGAACTCATATGCCGCAGCGTGTAGGTAGAGACTGGGTATACCCCACTCCTCCATCATCCGCCAAGGGCTCATACCGGTTCCGCCAGGAGAACCATCTATGGTAAGCAGGTCAATTTTGGCTTTTGAACCCCACTTGATGGCCATCGCCAACTCCCGCAGAGGGTAAGCACCGGTCTTCAGGGTAATACGCTTGAACCCTAGGTCCCTCAAGCGCTGGACTTCAGCGTAAAAACCTTCTTCACTGATAAAACCGAGACGGCTGTGTCGTTCAAATTCCTTGATAGCACCGTCCTTAAATGCTGCCTGAGTAATGGAAAGGGAAGGGTCAGGGGTGACAATATAGCCACGTTTCTGGAGTTCCAATGCCCGCTCCAGACTATTTACTTTAATCTCGCCACCGATACACTTGGCGCCCTGCCCCCACTTTAATTCAATGGTGTCCAGACCATGCTTCTTTCTGACATATTCAGCAACACCTAATCTAGTATCCTCTACGTTCATCTGAACTAGGATTTCGCCGTAGT
>DUER01000144.1 GCA_011192075.1 Dehalococcoidia bacterium
TCAAGCCCCAAACATTACCCACCTTATTAGGACAATAAAGGAAATACATAACCTATTTTAGAGTCTTGCCTTGGCGCAGGCTAACAGCATCTATCATCTGCCCCTAGCTTTTACTGCTGCTTGGGGGGTAGCCATGGTAAGAACCTCCTCCACTCCCTCTTCTCCCATACCAGCAGCAACTGAGGAGCAATACAAATGGAGCTATAGGTTCCAACAACAATACCAATCAGTAGCACTACAGCGAAGTTCTGAATCGATGCCCCAACAAATAAAAACAGGGCTAATACTACAATCAGTGTGGTTAGGCTGGTGTTCAAGGAACGCCCCATGGTCTCAACCAGGCTGTTGTTAACTACAACCTCAAAGTTGGAGCTTAAACCCCGGCTCAAGTTCTCGCGTATCCTATCAAAGATTACCACGGTATTATTAACACTATAGCCAATAACAGCTAAAAGGCCGGTAATAAACATCAAATTGACCTCCCAGCCTAGTATGCCACCGAGGATGGAGAAGATGCCTAATACCACCAGCACATCATGCACCAAGGCTATTATGGCACAGGTGCCATAATGGAAAGGCTTGGGCATCCTGCGAAATGCCCAGGTAACATAAAGTAGTACGCCGACAGCAGCTGCAAGACAAGCCCACAATGTATTCCAAAACGTCTCCGTAGCCACCATAGGAGACACAGAAGAAAACGCCATTTCTTCAAGACTACCGAATTTAGCCGTCAGGACATTGGTTAGTCCTGCCTTTTCCTCATCACTCAATGTATCGGTTCGGATATAGAAATTCCCTCCTTCGGTACCCTGAACAATGGCATCGGTATAGCCTAGATGAGCCAATTCCTGCCTCAATTCATCGTGAGCTACCTCCTGCTCGAAGCTCACCGTCATCATAGAGCCGCTACTGAACTCAATCCCGGCCCTGAGACGACCAAAAGACGACAGAGAAATAACACCAACAAGTATCACTACCCCTGATATAAGAAAGAACCGAAACCTTTTACCCGTAATATCAAACATCATTTCTTTCCTGAGTATACGGTGAATAGTGAGCGGCGCTTTGCCAGACGAGTGCCTACGAACAGGCGCAACAAAGTCCGGGTAACCACAATAGCAGTAAACATGCTTACCGCCACGCCGATAAACAGGGTTAGGGCAAAGCCCATTACCGGAGCGCTAGCCACAATACTGCTGCCTAACCAGTAGAGAACGCCACAGACAATAAAGGTAGTTACATTGCTGTCCCTGATAGCTGTCCAGGCTCGATTAAAGCCAGCCTCAATAGCTGCCCCTAATGTCCGCCCTATTCTCAACTCCTCCTTCATTCGTTCAAAGATAAGCACATTAGCATCCACCGCCATCCCTATAGACAGGACAAAGCCACCCAGTCCCGCTAAGGTAAGAGTGACACCGCCACCCGGCCATAGTTTGAATACCGCCAATACTAAAACCCCATAAAAGATTAGAGCCAGGCTGGCGAGAAGCCCAGGCAGGCGGTAGTAGACAAGCATAAAAAGCATAACCAAAATAATCCCAATCAAGCCTGCCATAAGGCTCATATCAATAAAATCGGCACCCAATGTCGCTGACACCTTCTCTTCATAAAGGGGTGGCTTCTCCAGAGGCATGGGCAAAGCGCCCGAGGTAAGCAGATTAGCCAGGCGTGTCACTTCATCCATGGTAAAATTGCCGGTAATAGAGCCCTTACCCTGATATTGCGACTCTAAAATCTGGGGAGATGAAATGAGCACGCTGTCAAGGAAAATACCGAGTGACCGCTGTGGCGACCCATATGCTCCAGAATCATAGATACGCTTAGCAATCTGGTCGAAGATAATTCCACCTTCCTCATTCCACTCAATATCAATCTGGTACTCGCTGCCGGTGGCCTTTTCAATGATGCCAGGCGCAGCCTTGTCCAAAAGGTCACCGGTGAGCTGGGTACCGTCGTCACCTCGGGCTGGAATCCAGGACAGAAGCGCC
Organism: Dehalococcoidia bacterium; assembly: GCA_011192075.1. GTDB lineage: Bacteria > Chloroflexota > Dehalococcoidia > Dehalococcoidales > S120 > S120. Next base: position 1,989 of record DUER01000144.1, read on the forward strand.
GGTAAACCCGGCTCGGGCTTACTTAACACTTCCTCGACTCGCCTTTCTACCTCCTCCAAATCAATGGGATTACCCGCCTCATCGGTAAAGCGGAGATTACCCTCTTCATCTTTATCTAGAAAAGCTATAGGATAATATTCTTCATTTGCCTTCTCACCAACAAATATGCGAGTGCCAGCCACATCTTCATTAAAAAACTCGGTACGGGCATTCTCCAGATAGTCGCTAAGATAAACCGGATTACCTTCCTCATTTAGTTCCACCTGCCTAAAGTCAAGAAAGCCGGTTTGTTCCACCAGACTCTTTGCAGCTTCAATATCGGTAAATCCGGGAAGCTGTACTACAATTCGCTCACCTCCCTCTCCGTGGATGACAGGCTCGGTGACGCCATATTTATCAATGCGGTTTTGGATAGTTTCAAGGGCCCTATCCATAGCCCTTGCTTTCTCCTCGCCAGTAGCCCCCTCAGGGAATTGAGCCTGATACACCAAGTGGACGCCACCAACAAGGTCAAGCCCCAAACGCATACCTAGAAATTTTTCCCCTTTAGTGGGTAGGACCGTCCATAGGGAAAGGCCAAAGAGGGCCAAAATGATAACAAGAGCTATTATGTTTCTTCTAGCCATGACCTTCCTTTAATAAACAATCTATATAAGATAGGACTTCTCCTCTGGTAGTCAGCTCACCGGCAGCTTGTGCCTCACGCACCGCCTCTAAAAGTTCCCCAATTCTAGGTCCTGGGCTCATGCTAAAGATATTAATTAGGTCATGCCCATCAATGAGCTTAGGTGGGCTAACTAAACTCCCCTCTTGAAAGCGTTGACCGATTACATACTCCACCACTTGAGTATGTTCCCGCCATTGAGCTAGCTCTAGATGTGGACCTCTGGTGGCTAAATGGTCAGCCAAGCTCAAAAATAGTGTGTCAATGCCAGCCTCCCCGGTATCACGAAAGTAGCGGTAGATAGCGCGTCGGGTGGGCAATCCATTATGGCTCATCTGCATTGGTCTAAGGTGATGCCTGACCACAATTTCCACCAGTTTTACCTCTTTGGTGCTAAATCTCAGCCTTTCCAGGATATTAACCACCATAGCTGCCCCATCCTTGGCATGACCTAAAAAACGCATCCGACCATTAGCCTCAATAGCCTTAGTTTGGGGTTTGGCAACATCATGAAGCAGTGCCGCCAGTTTGAGCAATATTCCTCTGGTGCTACCCCAACTAACCTCTAAATCAAAGTGTTGAGCTAGCTTTGCCGACCACGGGGCAACAGCCAAGACCTCCTCACCAGCATATCCCCAGGCTCCCCGCCTAAGTAAAAAATCAACGGTATCTACCGTCTCTATTGAATGGTCAAAAACATCCCATAAGTGTTCCTTAGGCTGCTTGACCCCCTTTGCTTGAGCTAGCTCTGGAATTATAGCCATAATTAAACCTAACTCATCAAGGTAGTGCAAAAATTGTCTGGCTTGAGAAACAGCCAATAGCTGAAGCAGCTCTTCTCTTATCCGCTCGCCAGGTACATGGGTTATAAGGTGAGAGTAGTGCCGAATTAGACTCTCGGTCTCATTATCAATGGTAAAACCAAGCTCTGCTGCCAAACGCACCGCTCGTAATAAGCGCACCGCATCCGATTTAAAAGCCGTGTCAGCAACAACCCGAAGCACACCCCGTTGCAGGTCGTTCCAGCCATTAAAGGGGTCTATGAGCTGAATATCTATCTGTTCTTTACCTAACCGGCTAAGGTCAACTGCCATGGCATCTATAGTGAAATCACGCTGCGCCAAGTCCTGCTCAATGTTACCCTTAAGTGTGCTGAAATCAAGCTCCCACCGACCTTCTTCATTGACCAGAACTACCCTACCCACCCTATTTATACCATCTAACAAGACATACTTACCACCAAGAGCAGTAGCTATTTGGTGAGCAACCTCTAGGGCATCTCCCTTGACAGTAATATCAATATCAGCCGTACTTCTCTCCAGCAGTACATCACGTAAAACCCCCCCAACAAGATACGACTTTATATCCTGCTCAACGAGAAAATTACTTACCGTGGTCAGTGGTAATAAGGCTTGAGGCTTAATCGATAGCTTCAAATCTTTCATCTGCATCTAAAGCTAAACTATACTACCAATACGCTAGTTTATCAAGGGGGATACAATAAAGTTGCTTTTTAGCAAATTTTAATTGAAAGTACTTGACAACTGGCAAAGAATTAAGCAACCATAAGTATAATAACCTATCTGAGCTAGCCCACGTCATGGGAATCTCGGTAAGTCAAATTTACCAGGTGAAAGAAGGCAAGCGCAACATCAATCAAAATTCATTATCGGGGCGATAAAAGCCTTCCCTGAGCACAACCTTGATGACCTCATTTATCTCACACACGAATCGCCAACTGTCAAGGAGAAAGAGTCAAAAGACAAAACGCAGCAAGCATTGGAAAAGTTTACCTCAAGTATAAATGAATATGCCCGGCACCTCAAGAGCCACACTAGTGCCCTAAGCAGCCTTAGGCAGGTATCTCAGGAACTGAGGGAGGCTGCCGAGAAAATAAATAAGGTTGTGAATCACCTATATAGAAGTTTAGTCAATTAACTTTATAGCAAGAAGCCCCTCAGCTAAAATCGAGCTTCCTCTAGCTTAATTCGTACTTTATGCACACTATTCAGATAACACTAAGCGGCAAGCTTCAAACTAGACCCACCGGGTCAATGTCTACTGTCCAGCCCTGGGGAAAGGGTATCTGCGATAGAAAAGCAGAGAGCTCAGAGCCACGAAGTATGAGCTGCCACCGAAACCGACCCCTCAGTCTATGAACAAAAGCCGGGGCAGGACCAATTAGACTGAGGTCGGCTATTCCCTTTGAGTCTCTTTCCTCGATTAGAAGGCGCTTCATCCTTTCCGACTCTCTCTGACAAAGAGCATCGTTAATGTGGCTATAAACAAGACTTGCCAGTCGGGTAAAGGGAGGGTTATGAAGCTGGCATCGGTAGGCAATCTCTCTATCATAAAAAAGGGTATAGCCGTGCTTAGCTGCTGCCCGAATGGCATAATGCTCTGGAGAATAGGTCTGAATGATAACCTGCCCCCCTAAAATGCCGCGCCCAGCCCTCCCCGCCACCTGACTCAGGAGCTGAAAGGTCCTCTCCCCTGCCCGGAAGTCAGGCAGGTTTAAACTGGTATCAGCACTCACTACCCCAACCAGAGTAATTAGAGGTAAATCCAACCCCTTGGCAATCATTTGTGTGCCGATAAGAACATCAGCCTGGTGGGTACGGAACTTATCTAATATTTCCCGATGTGAATACTTCCCTCTAGTAGCATCACTATCCCAACGCAGCAGCCTGGCTTGAGGAAAAGTATAACTGGCTTCTTGCTCCAGCTTCTGAGTGCCAACACCTAAAAATTTTATTCGGCGACTCAAACACCGCGGGCAAACTTGAGGCACCGATATTCTGTAGTTACATTGATGGCAAACCAATATATCCTTATCAAAATGATGGGTAAGGGCAACCTCACAACGCTTACAACGGAAGATAAAACCACAGCTACGGCATTGAATAAAGCTAGCGGCTCCCCTTCGATTTAGAAATAGCATCACCTGCTCGCCACTGGCTACAGCTTTAGCCATAGCTTGAGACAGGGCACGACTAAAAAGGCTCCTATTCCCTGCCTTAAGCTCATCCCTTAAATCTACTACCTCAACTTGGGGTAGGGGTGAAGCCTCATCGGGGACAACCCGCTCCGGAAGCTGAAGCAGGCAGTAGTCCCCTCTTCGAGCATGGTAAAAAGTCTCTACATCAGGAGTAGCACTACCCAGAATAATTACCGCCCCGGTTAACTCAGCCAACTTGATGGCTACATCGCAAGCGTGGTAGCGAGGCGATTTGTCCTGCTGTTTATAAGTCCATTCATGCTCCTCATCAATAACGATGAGACCCAAGTCAGGTTGAGGTGCGAAAATAGCACTCCGAGGGCCTATGACTACATCACATTCCCCGTTTCTAATTCGCTGCCACTCATCGAATTGCTCACCCAGGGAAAGCTTACTATGAAGCACAGCCACTTTATGGGGAAAGCGCGAGGCAAATCGCTCTATAATCTGAGTAGTAAGGGCAATCTCGGGAACCAAAACGATGCCCCGCTTACCCAGCCTCACTGCCTCAGCCAGAGCCTGGAGATAAATCTCTGTTTTGCCGCTTCCAGTAACCCCGTGGAGTAGAAAAACGGTCGGTGAAGCATGGCCCTCTGCCCCCCGGAGCAAGCTTGATTGAATAGACTCGAAGGCTGATTTTTGGGCAGCGGTAAGGGTTAACGGCTCTGATGGAGTTATACCTTGATAGGAAAGCGGTTCGCGTTTTACCTCAATATGCTGAGCTTTCACTAAACCCCTGCTGAGTAGAGCATCAGTCACCGCTTTATCACAGTTAACCCTCTGCCTAGCTTCCACCCAGGATACCGGTTGGGACTGCTGAGTTAAGAAGTCGAGGAGAGCCGCCTGTTTGACAGCTTTTTTTTCACGCAGCCTGGCTGCCTCTTGCTGAGCCTCACTCGTCTTAACTGCCAGGCTAAGGTAAAGCTCTTCCTTTGGCCTTACTTTAACCCTCTCCAGCTCATAACTCCTGACTACTAGACCTCGTCCTACCAGTTGTGAGACAACTGTCTGTGCCTTTTTCTTGCCTAATGCCTTCTCAAGCTCCCTGAGACTAACTTTACCTTGTTTCCGAAGTAGCTCAAGGACATCCCTCTTCTCCTGTGTAAGAGAGGATATATCATGTTCATGAGCGGTTGAGAGACTAGAGATAAAGGTGATTACCTTTCGCTCAAATCCTGGTGGTAGCATTAAAGCCACAGCGTCAAAAAGGGGTGATAGATAATGCTCGCTTATCCAGCGAGCTAATAATACATGGAATGGTGACAGCAGAGGACGGGGCTCAATAACACCAGCTATTTCTCTTGCTTCCTCCACAGAAGGGTAATGCTTTAGCTCTAAGACAATACCCTGGAGAAGCTTATCACCAAAGGGAACCCATACCGCTTGCCCCACCTCAATACTCAGACCGGAGGGAATAGCATAGCTAAATGCCCGACGCTGAGCTACTGGTGAATTAACACTAACCTCAGCATACCCCACCAGCTAAGCCTACCTTTTGCTTTTTTAATAAGTAACGCCCAAAAAAGAAGCAAAATCCGCCCATGATGCGGCTTTCTATTCTTGTCCCTTTTGCTTTTCCTTATCTACCCGCTTTTCCTTGATACGAGCCTTCTTAGCACTAAGCCCGCGCAGGTAATAAAGCCTAGCCCGGCGTACCTTTCCATGGCGCACTACCTCCACCTTCTCCACCAGCGGCGAGTATAGCGGGAAAGTACGCTCTACCCCTACCCCATAAGCAACACGCCTCACCGTGAAGTTAGCACCGACCCCACCATGCCGAACCTTAATCACCACGCCTTGGAATAACTGGGTGCGCTCCTTCTCCCCCTCTATAATCCTAGCACCAACCTTTACCGTATCACCCGAAGCAAGAGTCGGAATATTGGGATTTGGTTTCAATTCAATTAGGTATTCATTATTCATTATGCAAACTCCTAGACCAACTAAGATTGTTTCCGCCCATCTATTAGCTGCTTTTCCTCCAAGGATAGATTAGCTTTATCTAATAGCTCGGGACGACGCTCCAGCGTGCGCAGGATAGACCACTCGCGGCGCCACTTAGCGATTTGAGCATGGTTCCCTGAAAGTAAGACCTGGGGCACTGACCATCCTCTATATGCCGCCGGGCGCGTGTACTGGGGATATTCCAACAGCCCAGTGGTATGAGAATCATCTAATGGCGAAGCCTCTGAGCCAAGAACCCCGGGCAATAACCTGACTACAGCATCCACAACCACCATAGCCGCTAGCTCACCACCACTAAGCACGTAATCCCCGATACTAATCTCATCAGTAACCAGGTGCTGGCGCACTCGCTCATCAACACCTTCATAGCGACCACAGATAAGAATTATATGCCTATATCTTGATAGCTCATGAGTAACCTCTTGTGTAAAAAGGCGACCCTGTGGGGTAAGCAGAAGAATTGGCAATGCGTCAGCCCCTTCTTTAGAGTATATATCTGATTTCATTGACTCTACCGCCTCAAAAATAGGTTCGGGCTTAAGTATCATGCCGGCACCACCACCATAAGCGTAGTCATCAACGGTATGATGCGTATCACGAGTATAGTCTCGAATATTATGAGTATTAACACTAACCAACTTCTGGTCAATAGCCCGTTTAAAGATACCCACACTAAACGGGCTTTGAAACATCTCGGGGAACAGAGTTAAAATATCAATACGCAACCGCCCTAATCCTCCCCGATGTCCGGAGCCAGGTGTTCAGTTACCTCACCTTGAATAATCTCCACAGCATGAGGGATGATGGGTAATACTACGCTAAGGCACTGGCGAACTGCCTCAGGACTACCCGGTAGGTTAATGATGAGGCACTTCCCCCTAATACCAGCCACAGCTCGACTCAGCATAGCCATTGGTGTCAAGCTAAAGGTTTTAGCCCTCATCGCCTCAGTGAAACCAGGCACCACCTTATCCAGTATTGACATAGTGGCTTCAGGGGTAACATCACGCTGGCTTAACCCGGTACCACCCGTAGTTAGAATAAAATCCATGCTCCCTTCATCAGCCCAGCCAGCTAGCTTGCCGGCAATAACATCCCTCTCATCTGGAATAACCTCATACTTAACTATATAACTATCCACTAGCAGAGATAGGCTATCCCTTATTGCCTGACCACTCATATCATGGCGCTCTCCGCGAGATGCCTTATCACTGATGGTAAGTATCCCCAATCTAAACATAATAACCACCTTTCCCGAACGAATCTTATTTTACCACATTTAAAGTGTATAAGAAAATCAGAAAATTCAAAAAATAATTAACCCAAAAGACTTGACAAGACCTAGTGGTTATGTTCTAAAATGGTAGGTAGTGGGAGATAGTGGGGGAAAATGGAAGATTCGCAAATGTTTTCTGGGGAATTTGAGGACAAGATTAATGGAAAGGGTGAGGTAGAAAAGTACCTTACCGTCTACCCACTAGCTGAGTGTAAAAACTGGCTGTCTGCAATTTATTAGTTAGAATGCGCTGCAATGGGTTCAGTTCAGAGCACCAGTCAGTTAGACAATAAAGGTGGGAGAAGCCGGAGCGGAAGGTTTTAAGATGTTTTTTGGTGAATTCGAGTACAGGATTGACGAGAAGGGAAGAGTACCCATCCCGCCCAAGTTCAGAAGAGAATTGAGAGAGGGGGTGGTCATCTTAGCCCCAGGGGTAGAGAAGTGCATCACCGCCTACCCAGTAGCTGAGTGGAAAAAGTTAGCCACTACTCTCACCTCCGCTTCCCCCTCACAGAGCAAATTAAGGCGGCTAAATCGGGCTCTTTTTGCTGGTACCTTCAGTCTTAACATTGACAAACAGAATAGAATAGCCCTGCCCGTTCCCTTACGACAGCATGCTGGGATTGAGAACGAGGTCATCATAGCCGGGGCTAATAACTATTTTGAGCTGTGGGATAAAGACCAGTGGCAAGAAGAGAAGGACATTAGCCAAGAGCAGGTATGGCAAATCATAGAAAGCCTGGAGAGACACTAATGCATATCCCAGTCTTACTCAAGGAGGCTATTGAGGCACTGGGTGTTCAGCCTGGGGGTCGCTACATTGATTGCACTGTGGGAGGTGGAGGGCATGCTGCAGCCATTCTAGAACAGAGCTCACCTGGCGGGCAATTATTGGGCATCGACGCTGACCCCAAAGCTGTAGAAACAGCTAGAGCCAGGCTTGAAGCCCATAGTAAGTCAATCCTTCTAATCAACGAAAATTTCGCTAATTTACAGGCTATCTGCATCAAGTATGACTTCTTCCCGGTACACGGTATCTTATTTGACCTGGGACTGTCATCCTTACAGCTCAATAATGATGAGCGTGGTTTCAGCTTCCAACACGATGCCCCTTTAGACATGCGTTTGAGTCCCAGCCAGAAGGTTACCGCCGCTGATATCATTAACACATTCTCTGAGACCGAATTAGCCCATCTAATAAGAACCTACGGTGAGGAAAGATACAGCCATAAAATAGCACCCTACATCGTGCAACAACGCCCCATACAGACTACCCTTCGCCTAGCTCACATCCTAGAGCTGGCTATCAGAGGCAGAAAGGGTAGGATTCACCCTGCCACCAGAACGTTCCAGGCTTTACGAATAGCCGTTAACCAGGAACTTGAGCACCTAGAAGCAGCCCTAAGACAGGCCGTTAGCCTCCTCGGGATTAACGGCAGACTGGTCGTCATTAGCTATCACTCCCTTGAAGACCGCATAGTGAAACAGTTCACGCAACGAGAGGCAAAGGACTGTATTTGCCCCCCAAGCACACTAACCTGCGTTTGTGGACACAAAGCCATCTTGAGGTTAATCAGTAAGAAGGTTATTACTCCCTCTCTGGCTGAGGTTCAACTTAATCCCCGGAGCCGTAGTGCTAAGTTGAGAGCGGCTGAGCACGTTATTACCCGAAATGAGCAATTATTTTATCATGATATAGCTGAGGGCCTACGTTTTCCAGCGGGGATTGAAGCTAGGGGGTGGAGAAGACCGGCTTTGGTGGAAAAGCTGCGAAGGACTTTTGTAGCCCTCCAGATTAATAATTCTTGAGACGATGAAAAGCGGAGGTTCAAAATGTGAGAAAAAATCAAACCATTTAAAGGCGACAAGAATTTAGCTAAAAAGGAGGGGCAGATGAAAAAACCGACTATGTTAACCTCTATTGATGTTGGTACCACTAAGGTATGTACCATTATAGCTGATATGGATAATGAGCACAATATCAGGGTAGTAGGTGTGGGTATCACCCCAACCAAAGGATTAGCCAAAGGCCTAGTGGTCAACATTAACGAGGCCAGAGAATCGATCCGTGAGTCAGTGAGAAAAGCAGAGCAAGCCAGCAGCTATAAAGTAGAATCAGCCTATGTTGGTGTCACCGGCAGGCATGTTAGCTCTCTAAATAACCGGGGGGTGGTATCCATTACCCGAAACGACCGATTGGTGCGTCCCGATGACCTCAAGCGAGTACTTGACTGTGCTCGAAGTGTTAAAGTTGCTGACGAAAGAAGACTGCTCCATGTTATTCCCCGGAGTTACACCGTTGATGGTCAGGCGGGAGTCGCGAACCCAATAGGCATGCATGGCTTCAGACTAGATGTAGAGACACACATCATTACCGCTGCCATAACTTCGATCCAGAATCTGGTAAAGTGCATCCGGAGTATTGGTATCGATATTGATGACCTCATCCTCGAACCGTTAGCCAGTAGCGAAGCAATACTGACTCAGGACGAGAAGCAGATAGGTGTTATATTAGCTGACATAGGTGGTGGTACCACAGATATTGCTGTTTTCAGACAGGGTAGCATCTGGCATACCTCTATTCTGCCTGTAGCCGGTTATCAAATCACCAGAGATGTGGCTATTGGTTTGGGGCTTCCTTTTGAGGTAGCTGAGGAGATGAAGAAAAGCTATGGCAGTGCTATGCCAGTTTACGAGGGTAGGAGAGAAACCCCACCCACAATATCAGAAGATGGGCATGGTGTCTCCTATCAGGAGTTGTGTGATATTGTCAGAGCTCGAGTCGAGGAAATCTTAAGGCTTATCCTGCTTGAGCTACCGCATGCTGAATATGAAACATTAGTCCCGGCTGGTCTGGTACTCACTGGGGGCAGCTCTAACCTTTCCGGCATAGCAACACTGGGGCAGGATGTACTAAGCCTCCCGGTGAGGGTAGGCACACCTACCGGTATGTATGGTATTGTTGACGCCCTTCACAACCCGGCCTACGCCACAAGTGTGGGCCTCCTGCTTTGGGGAAGCAAGCATCAAAGCATGCAGACCTGGAAGATCGGTGGATTTGGCGCCAGACTGTGGCGTTTAGTTTCCAGAATTCAGCGTTTGTTTAGCTAAAATAAGTAGCAAAAAGGAGGAGGAGATGGCAAAAACAAGTTTCGTTCCTAACCCAGCCAAGATTAAGGTTATCGGCTTAGGTGGCGGCGGCTCTAATGCTATAACCCGTATGCTCAGAGAGGAAATTCAAGGCGTGGAGTTTATCTCCATGAATACCGACTCCCAAGCCCTAGCCATTTCTGAAGCCCCAACCCGCATCCAGCTTGGAGAAAAGCTAAGCAAAGGATTAGGCGTCGGTGGCGACCATATCATGGGCCAGAAAGCAGCCGAAGAAAGCCGCGATGAACTTAAGGAAGTTATCTCAGGGGCTGATATGGTATTTATCACCTGCGGTATGGGCGGTGGTACTGGCACCGGGGCTGCCCCTGTTATTGCTGAATTGGCTAAGCAAGGTGGAGCCCTCACTATTGCCATAGTTACCAAACCGTTCACCTTTGAAGGTATCCATCGTTGCCAGGTAGCAGAGGAAGGCATTACCCGCCTGTTAACCAAACTTGATACCCTTATAATTATCCCTAATGACCGCTTGCTCAACCTCTGTAACTCACAAACAAATGTAGATAATGCTTTCGGGCTTGCCGATGACGTGCTGAGACACGGTGTTCAGGCTATCTCGGAGGTTATCCCTGTTCCTGGGCTAATTAACCTTGACTTTGCCGATATCAAGGCAGTAATGAAGGACGCTGGTCCAGCTTGGATGTCCATAGGTATCGGTACAGGTAAAAACCGAGCTGTGGACGCAGCTAAGGAAGCCCTAGCTAGCCCCTTGTTAGATGTCTCAATTGACGGGTCAAAGGGCGTCTTATTCAACATTATTGGTGGTTCCAGCCTCTCCCTATTTGAAGTCAATGAAGCGGCTGAGGTCATCAAGCAAGCAGTAGATGCCGACGCTAACATCATCTTCGGCGTGGCTCATGACCCCAATATGGACAAGGAGCTCAAGATTACTCTAATCGCTACCGGATTTGTTTCCAAGACGGGACTGCCAGGAGTCAGCCAGGAAGACGAACTTAACCAATTCCTTAAAGGCTTGAAGAGTGAAGAGGAATTGGATGTTCCCTCTTTCCTGCGTCGCCCCCTATTCAGCCATCGACGGCAGGCAATAACTCCGTCTACCAAGCTGGTTAAACCTCCCGCGGTACTTACCGAGTAAAGGTCAACGCAAGAACAAGGTTCTTGCGAGGTAAGCTCTGGGGTCAGTAAAAAGGCTGTAGGTGCTTAAAGCATTGAGGAGAAGCCGTGGCTTCCTAGGTGCTAAAACTCTACAGCCTTCCTATTTTGTCTACACCACCTTGGAATAAATTAACCACATTACACTTGACAAACACTATATATTGTGGTATAGTGCTTCTATTCTCCTATATGGTGTAGTTATGAACTGTCCTTATTGTGGCTATCACGATTCTAAGGTTATAGATTCTCGTGATGTCAGTGAAGGTATACGCCGCCGGCGTCAGTGCCTAAGTTGTAGTGCTCGTTTCACTACCTATGAACGACTACAACCAGCTAGCCTCTTTGTTATTAAGAAAGATGAGAGGCGTGAGGAATTTAACCGCAATAAGGTGCTAACCGGTATTCGCAAAGCATGTGAAAAACGACCGCTACCTGCCGGCATAGTTGATAAGCTTGCCGACGATATAGAAGCCGAGCTCTACCATATGAGTAAGGCTGAGATACCCAGTGCTGTCATTGGTGATATGGTAATGGAAAGGTTAAAGAACCTGGATTACATTACCTATATCCGCTTTGCTAGCGTCTACCGGGAGTTTACCGACATCACGGCACTAAAACAAGAAGTAGACACTCTAGTGAGTAGGGAAACCAAAACATCTGTCCCTACTAGCCAGCTGCCTCTACTCCCTGATAACAAATTACAGGTACCAACTAAGAGCCATCGAAGGAGTCGGAAATGAACAAAGCCAATCAATCACAAAAAAGATCACCAGTCAATTGCACCCAGATTGCCAAGGCTATCTTTGCCGCTGCCGAGTCTATGGGTATGGCTAATAGACATCAAATAGAGCAACTCACTGGTCAGGTGATTGAACGCCTGGAACAGCCACAACCGTTACCTGGAATGGAACACCTGGTACCAAAACCTCATCAAAAAAAGAAGCGTCCAATCCCAGACTCCGACATCCAAACTATAGCCAGAGACATCTTAGCTACTGAAGAGCCGACTAAGCGAGAGGAGGTTCAACCCAAAATGGAAACTACCATGGTCAAGCCAAAGGTTCGGCTCACCGGTGGCATTAATCTTACTGAAAACGCCCTTCGTGTTCTGGAAAGAAGGTATCTCAAGAAAGATAAGCAAGGACAGGTTATCGAGACACCCGATGAGATGTTCTACCGAGTAGCCCAAGCTATTGCCTCGGCTGAACTCATCTACGACCCTAAGGTAGACGTTAAGGCTAGGGAGGAAGAATTCTATCAGTTGATGGCAAATCTAGAGTTCCTGCCTAACTCCCCCACCCTGATGAATGCCGGGAGAGAGATAGGGCAATTGTCAGCCTGCTTTGTCCTTCCCGTAGAAGACTCGATGGACTCTATCTTTAATGCGGTAAAGTATACCGCGCTCATCCACAAGAGTGGCGGAGGTACTGGCTTTTCCTTTTCCAGACTAAGACCAGAAACAGATAGGGTCGGCTCCACCGGAGGTGTAGCCAGTGGTCCGGTTTCCTTCATGCGAGCCTTTGACACTGCCACCGATGTTATTAAACAGGGGGGCATGCGCCGTGGAGCTAACATGGCTATCCTCAATGTTGACCACCCCGATATTATGAAGTTCATTGTAGCTAAGGAGGACCCCACCGCTTTTACCAACTTTAATCTCTCGGTAGCTGCAACCAATGAATTTATGGAAGCAGTCAAGACCGACACTGACTACAATCTAATAAATCCACACACCGAGGAGGTAGTGGGTAAGCTTAATGCCAAAGAGGCGTTTGACAAGATAGTGGACATGGCCTGGAAAACAGGAGACCCTGGCATTATCTTCATTGACCGGATAAACCAGGATAACCCTACCCCTCACCTAGGCAGGATTGAAAGCACCAACCCTTGTGGCGAGCAGCCCTTACTCCCCTATGAATCATGTAATTTAGGCTCTATTAATCTAACTAAGATGCTACGAACCACCAACGGAACTGCTGATATTGACTATCCTAAGCTAGCTGGGATAGTAAAGGTTGCCGTCAGGTTTTTAGATAATGTCATTGACGTCAATAAATTCCCCCTACCCGAAATAGATGAAATGACCAAGAAATCGAGGAAGATAGGGCTGGGGATAATGGGGTTTGCCGATATGTTAATCCAGTTAGGTATTCCCTACGACTCAGAGGAGGCATTGCAGCTCGCCGCTAACATTATGCGTTTCATAAATGATGAAGCTTATAAAGCCTCGGTGGAATTAGCCAAGGAGCGCGGGGTCTTTCCTGCCTTCAAGGACAGCATTTATGATGTCCCCGATGGTCTCGGACTAAGAAATGCATCATGCACCACCATAGCTCCCACCGGAACCCTGAGCATAATAGCTGGTTGCTCCAGCGGCATTGAGCCCCTTTTCGCCCTGAGCTATACCCGAAATATCATGGATGGTGCCCAACTGGTAGAAGTAAACCCCTATTTTGAACAAGTTGCCAAGAACGGAGGCTTCTACTCCGAAGAGCTTATGCAGCAGCTAGCCGCCGGGGCAAAACTCCACGATACAGATGGCGTCCCTGACCAAATCAAACGGTTATTTGTTACCGCCCACGATATAAGCCCGGAATGGCACGTTAAGATGCAGGCTGCCTTTCAGAAGTTCACCGATAGCGCTGTTTCCAAAACAGTCAATTTCCCACGGGAGGCTACCAGAGACGATATAACTAAGGTATATATGTTTGCTTACCAAGAGGGATTAAAGGGAATAACTATTTACCGGGATAGAAGCCGTGACGCCCAGGTATTGACCACGGGCAAGGAAGAGAAAATCGAAGGCGCTGGACGTACCCCCCGGAGGAGATCAAAAACAACCACCGGGATAACCGAGAGGGTAACCACCGGCTGCGGTTATATCTATGTAACGGTGAACTCGGATGAGCGAGGGATATGCGAGGTCTTCTCCACCCTGGGTAAAGCCGGAGGCTGTGCCTCAGCCCAACTTGAAGCCACCTGCCGACTTATCTCGCTGGCGTTAAGGTCGGGAATAGATGTTGCCTCAGTGGTGAGACAGCTCCGTGGTATTCGCTGCCCCTCCATCGCCTGGGAGGAGGGCAAGGCAATGCTCTCCTGTGCTGATGCCATTGCCGGCGTACTGGAAAAACATATAAGTGGTGATGATAACAAACCTAAACTGGAGGACTACGGCTTAGTCAAGAACCTGGCCGGGCAGTGTCCCGACTGTGGAAACCTGCTCGTCTACCAAGAAGGCTGCTTCATCTGCCCCAGCTGCGGCTATACCAAGTGCTAAGATAAAACATGAAAATACTTACCGTCAACGTTATAGGTTTACCAAGTGGCTCAAGTGGTAACTTGATTGACGCACGAGTCTTTCAGGATTATGATGCCGTGGTAGTTGACCCAGAAAACCTAGATACATCATATGGACATGGCGCGTTCACCATAGCAATCGTGAGAATGGAATCTTAACATCGGAATAAGGGGGTATTCTATCAGCAATAAACGAGATAAGGCGTGAGCAAGTTAATGGGTTACTCCAACGTGGAGGCATTATAGTCTGTTTTCTTGAACCTCCAAAGAAGTACAGCTATAAGTGGCGCTACCAAGGAAAAGACTGCTCGTCTTCTGAGACCAGCTATGATTGGTTAATGACACCAAGTGATATATATAGGGAACTAGGAGAAATTAAGTACTCAAAAGGTAATACTATTGATTATATAGATTCAGGACATCCCTTTTCGGAGTATCTAAATACCAAACCTCCATGGTCAGCGTATATTGACAAAGATGCTTGCGAGAATTGGAAGATACTAGCAAGTGCTTTCGGAACTCATGCAGTTTCTCTAACAAAAAGAGTAGGGCTTGGACATATCATATTACTGCTAAGCTACTATGATTACCACAATGGCGAACTGCTAGAACGCTGCATTATCAAACTCCTGGGGGACAGAGAAAGCACACCTGAGCCTAGCTGGGCTAAGGATATCCTAGTTCCTGGACAGCAAGAGCTTATTTCTAAGATTATAGAAATCAGTGACCAGATTGATACCTTAGAGAAAGGGCGAAAAGAACTAATTGATGAGAAGGCAAATTTGGAGCGGTGGAAGCACCTGCTGTATGAAAAGGGCAAACATCAACTAGAGCCTGTGGTTCGTGATGCACTAGCATTACTTGGCTGCACGGTCAAGCCTCAACCTGACAAAGATAGCGATGGCGCAGTTGCTTGTGATTACGGAACTGCGTTACTTAAGGTGGTAGGTTCAAAAGGAATAATAAGGATTGAAAAACTTGGGGAACTGAAAAAAATATGGGTAACTTTATTACGCAAAAAGGAACCAATGTTAAAGGTATATTAGTAGGTAATCCTTTCTGTGAAGAACCTTCAGACAATAGACCACCAAAGGATAGCCAAAAGCAATTGTTTGCAAAGGAGCTAATTGAGAGCGCTGAACGACAAGATATAACAGTTTTGCTCTCTACTGATTTGTATAAAATTGTGAGTCATGTTCTAAGTGGTGAACTCCCCGAGACAGAAAAACGATCGCTCCAAGAACGCATATTCAACGGTAATGGGTACGTAAGACTGGACTAGTAGGAATCCCAGAGACCGCGATAAATTATTACTACTCAATTGCTTCACACTACCTCCAGTCGTAATTTCCCTCATAGCCTTATATCCTATATAATGAGTTAGCACAAGAGAGGGTTACTGTATGTCAAAACTAAGCAGCCGGTCAGCAGTGCATAACATGAAGGAAGTAATGAAGGTGTCTCTGGGCGAGGCTGAGGCTGATTTAGCCATAGTTAATGGTAATATTGTAAATGTTTATACCGGGGAGGTGCTGGCCGGGGATATTGTCCTCATCAAAGGGGACAAAATTGCTTATGTAGGCAAAAATGCCGATAAATCTATTGGTTCCATAACCCAGGTCATCGATGCTACCGGAAAGACCCTTATCCCCGGACTTATTGATGGGCACACTCATCTTGACTTCATCTACTCAGTGAGTGAACTTGCCAAGTACGCAATTAAAGGTGGCACTACCACTATTATTACCGAGGTCTCCGGGTTTGTTTTCCCGCTGGGATACCAGGGAATAATAGAATTCTTGAGGTCAGCCCGGAATCAACTAATAAAAATCTTTGTTACCGCTCCATCAATGGTAACGATAAACCCGGCAGCTAAAGAGCACCTCCTCAATGTTGACCAACTCCGCCGGCTACTTAGAAGAAAAGAGGTCCTAGGTTTAGGTGAGTCTTACTGGGGTCCAGTGGTTGAAGGCGACCCCAGGACCATCAACCTTATTGCAGAAACAATGAAGGCAGGCAAGAAGGTTGAGGGGCACAGCGCTGGTGCCAGGGGGAACAAGCTGCAAGCCTATATTTCGCTGGGTATCACCTCCTGCCATGAGCCAGTTACTACTGCAGAGGTTCTGGAAAGGCTACGAGCAGGGCTTACCGTCTTTGTCAGGGAGGGCGTAGCTAGAAGTGACCTTGAGGCTATCTCAAAAATAAAGGACGAAAATATTGATTTCAGGCGGCTGGCACTAGCCACAGATGGACTAGAGCCAGACCAGCTTATTAACAACGGATATATGGAATTCATTGTCCAGAAAGCAATTAACCTTGGCTTCGAGCCTATTGTGGCAATACAAATGGCGACAATAAACGTTGCCCAGCACTTTGCTATAGACGACACTATCGGTGGCATCGCCCCGGGCAAGTACGCCGACATCATAATTATCCCAGACCTAAAAACTATCCAGCCCGAGTGCGTCATTAGTAATGGGCTGATGGTAGCTAAGGATGGCGAACTGCTAGTACAGCCAAGAAAACACGCCTACCCCAAATCAACTCAAAACAGCATCCACCTGCCCAGTAATTTTACCGCCGAGGACTTCGCCATCCCGGTAAAAAGCAGTCGCAGCCAAGTTAAAGTAAGAGTGATAGATTTAATCACTGACTCCCTCACCAGAGAAGCCATTATAGATATGCCAGTATCAGACGGTCTGGCACAACTGGACATAAGCCAAGATATATTGAAGATAGCCGCTATTGAACGGACTTATCAGCAAGGCAAGACCTTCGTTGGCTTCGCTAGAGGAACTGGACTTAAATATGGTGCCATTGCTTCCAGCATGCCTACGGATTGCTGGGATATGGTGGTAATAGGAGCCAGTGACGCCGACATGGCACAGGCAGTAAATAGGATTAGAGAATTACATGGGGGCACTGTGGTTTGTGCTGACAACAAAGTATTAGCTGAACTAGCACTTCCCATAGGTGGTGTAGTTTCTCTGGAACCCATGGAGACCATAGCCGATAAGCTTCGTAATATCCAGCAAGCGGTGGTTAACCTTGGCTGTGTTCTACCTAATATAAGCAACACCTTGGCCTTCTTAGCTTCAGAAGCGGTTCCCTTCCTGCGAATATGCCAACAAGGGCTGATAGACATTAGACAAAACCGAATCATTGATTTAATGGTTGATTAGATTTTGCCCAGAGGGTGAGACAGATAGAACATCCTGTGGGCTGGGATGAAATCAAAAGAGCCACTCAGCGGCTTTCTATCGCTGAAAGAAATGACTTTTACGCAATGGTAAAGAGGACAGATAAATAACAAGCAGAGCTAGTCAATTATGTAAAGTCTCTCAAAGAACCTAATTACTTTAATGCCTATGTCCCATCGCCTATCTTGCCCATTGAAGAGCAGTATTAAAGATGAGCTACTCTGTGGACGTAAATGAACTGCTGCCTGTAGGTATCATATCCCCCCATCCGCCATTAATCCCACGCTTGTCGCAATTTTATCCCGGAGACTATATAATTGATTCGGTAAACATAATCCAAAATAGTACAGAAAGGAGGTGATATATGAGTGATAGGACAGATAGGGTAATGATATTCATTGATGGCAGCAACATGTACCATTCTCTTAAAAATTTTTTTAAGAGGACTGACATAGACATCGGTAAGTTTTGCGATAAGCTCTTGGACAAGCGCCGACTGGTAAGAATCTATTACTATAATGCCAGGGTAGGACTAAGGGAAGAGCCAGAACGATACCATGACCAGCAAAAATTCTTCGCCGGTGTAAATACCATACCGTACTGTGAATTGCGTCTAGGACGTCTGGTTTACAACAATTGGCCAGCTGGCCCACCCTATGAAAAAGGAGTTGATATACTATTAGCTACTGATATGATAACTCATAGTTTTAAGAACAATTATGATGTGGCTATTCTTGTTGCTGGCGATAATGATTTTGTAGGTGCCATCCAGGCGGTAAAGGATAACGGGAAGAACTTAGAAGTAGCCCTATTTGGTAAGGAGCGAACTTCCATGCAGTTAAGGACAGTAGCCGATAGAGTAATAGCTATAAACGCTCGGCTGCTAAATAAGTGCTGGAAATAAGCCTATGGGCTGGGATGAAGTCAGAAAAGCTAGACAGCAGCTTGCCCGAGAGCAGGGCACTATCTTCAAAGATTGGGGCGGTAGAATCCCTATCGCCCTTATCTACCCAAACTCCTACTACTTAGGTATGTCCAACCTTGGAGTTCACGCTATCTATAGCCTGTTAAATAACTACAGTGAAATCGTTTGTGAAAGAGCCTTCTGGGAGAGAGACAATAGGGATAAAAAATTGCCCACCTTATCCCTCGAATCCCATCGACCGCTTTCCGATTTCACCATCCTTGCCTTTTCTATCAGCTATGAGCTTGACTACTTTAATGTAGTTCAAATCCTTAAAGCCAGTGGCATACCCTTATATGTTGCTGACCGTGATGAGAGGCATCCTATAGTTATTGCCGGCGGTCCCTGCATCATAGCTAATCCTTCACCCTTATCTCCGTTCTTTGACTGCCTGTGTATTGGTGAGGCAGAGGCAATACTCCCCGCCATGCTTCCCATATTACACGAGGGCATTAGCGGCAAGCGTGACGACCTGCTTAAAGCATTAGCTTCCCTCCCCGGTGTTTATGTGCCTTTAATGCACCGTGAAAGTCCTGTGGTTCGCCAATGGGCAAGCCGCCTGGATGACTTTCCCATCGCCTCTACCATACTCACCCCGGATAC
Organism: Dehalococcoidia bacterium; assembly: GCA_011192075.1. Lineage (GTDB taxonomy): Bacteria > Chloroflexota > Dehalococcoidia > Dehalococcoidales > S120 > S120. The sequence goes on from DUER01000144.1 coordinate 21,240, forward strand.
CGAGCTAGGTAACTTATACCTTATTGAGGTGGAGCGGGGCTGCAATTGGGGTTGTCGCTTTTGCCTCACCAGCCAAGCCTTTCGCCCCATGCGCTTTCGCTCTATAGATAAGCTAATCGCCCAGGCCAAGCTGGGACTTAAACATACCAAGCGTCTGGGATTAGTCGGTGCTGCCATCCCAGACCACCCCCAGGTAGAGGAGCTAGTGACTGGGCTGCATCAAATGGGAGCTGAACTCTCCATCAGCTCACTACGAGTAAGACCCCTCTCCCGCATAGTATTGAGAGAAATGGCTAAAAGCGGAGCTCGAACTATTGCTCTTGCCCCTGAGGCTGGCTCCCAGCCCCTGCGTCAGGTTATAAAAAAGGGTATCTCCGAGGACGACATCCTGGAGGCAATGGACAAAGTCGCCGAGCAGAAGCTAAAACAGCTTAAGCTCTACTTTATGATTGGTTTACCTTCAGAGACTGATGAAGATATAGAGGAAATCATAAACTTGACCCTTACCTGCAAGAATTCCCTTGACAGGCAGCGAAGCGGTTGCCACATTAGCCTCAATGTTGCTCCCTTTGTACCCAAGGCAGGCACACCTTTCCAGTGGCTACCCATGGCGCCCATGCTTACCTTAAATCGCCGCTTGTCCCTACTCAAAAGCGGCTTGCCACCGAAAGGGATTAAGCTCAAATGGGAAAGTCCAGCCTGGAGTCAGGTTCAAGGGATTTTGGCCCGAGGCGATATTAAATTAGCTGAGGTGCTGGCCAATACTGAAGAGGCATCGCTATCAGGCTGGCGCCAAGCCGTAGCCAAATGCCATTTAGATATTGACTTTTATGCTCACCAGAGGTGGGATACTAATCAGAAATTACCCTGGGCAATGCTGGAATCAGGTACCGAACCCGCTCACCTTGAAACTGAGCTGAGAAGAGCCTTGCCTCAGACCTGAGGGGGCTATAAACCTTAGACAAATTAAGGCAAGATAAAGGATTCCCCTACATTCGCTTAACTGCTAAGTCCAGGGTCTACCCGATAGATAACGAATTCGTTTTTTGAACTATTGACAAAGCTCCAAGGTAGGGCTACATTAAAGTTCCAGCATGTGAGCTTCCCTAAGACAATAAGAATTGTCTTAGGGAAGAAGGAGGTAACTATGGCTAAAAGATATGATATGATCGTGGTTGGTGCTGGTCCAGCCGGTTTTCTGGCAGCCAAGGCAGCCGGAGGAAATAGGCTCGACGTAGCCCTCCTGGAAAGGAAACCTGACCCTACACAACTCACCAGAGCCTGTGGTCAAAGTCTAATTTCTATGAACGAATATTTTTTTAAGGATATAGTGGGATACAACGCTAGGGATAAATGGCTCTTTTTCCCCGTTTATGGTTTTTCCTTCAAATATGATGGCCCCTACCAGAATATATACAGTCGGCAGACGTATACTGCTAATGGTCACAAAGTACAAGCTGGTGACGGCAAAGAACAAAGAAAAAACGGAGACCATGGGAGGATAGGTCTTACCTTCGATAAGGAAATACTATTCCAGTGTCTGCTAGAAGAAGTGAAGGCGTGCTGTGTTGATGTCTTTTCCGGAATAAATGTGTAGAACGTAACCGCTACGGCTGATGGGGTAAGGGTTGAGGGAAGCGGACAGAGCTTTGACGGCAGCTATGTCATTGCTGCCGATGGAGCCAACTCACAGGTAGCTGAGGTGACAGGGTATAATAAAGACCGCACCTATTACTTCAACCTTTACGGCCTGTCGTGGTATATGCCCGGTGTAGAGCTTCCGGAGCCCAACACAGCCATATCTAGTTATGGTCTCCCGCAGGGAATTGCTACCATGCTCTTCCTAGTACCTTGAGCCAGTGAGGGGGAATGCAACTTCATAGTAGTAGCCAATGACCCCAGACTAGACATTGAAGCAGTCGCTGATTACTTTATGAAGCGGGAATCCTGTGCCTCGTGGTTTAAGAACGCCAAAATAATGAGAAAATTGTCTGCGGTGAATAATATCTATTCTCCCATCATCAAAGCCCATAGAGACCGTGTTTTAGTCGCCGGAGATGTGGGTGCAACTATGGAACTGGAAATAACGGGAGCCATGATCAGCGGTTGGAAGGCAGGGCAAGCCATCACCACTGCTGTCCAGGAGGGAAACCTGGGATTAGAAGTCACGGCTCTATCCCCCAGTATGCTAACTGGTGGAAGGAGACCTATATCAACTATTACAATGCTGAAGCTTTCGCTAAAATGCTTGCCCTTCCCTATGCCTTAGCCACGGAAGAGGCGATAGACTACGTTTTTGGCCTTATCAGGGAAACCTTGTGTCCTTGTTATAACCCCTTTACAACGCCAATAAGAGAAGCCTTGACAAAGATGGTCCCTATCATCCAGCAGGATAAGCCTGAAGTGTTCCAAAAACTACAAACAGCGGGGTTACCAACTAATCAACTTTTTGCTGAACTAATCAAGCTCAGTAAACCGGTATTATAGCCTATCTTTACTGGGAAGCCGATGGTGTTGAGGGAGCTTCAAGCAAAGAAATATGGAATTCCAAAAGACTCAAGGAGGGTACGACTACCATAGGTATGAAGTATAGCCAACTTTGGCAAGGCGGTGGGAAGGCAGCCTGGATATTTCCCTCGACTATGGTTGTTACGTAGAGTGCCAGAATAGGCATATTCAGATATAATAGCACCCCTTCTAAAACTGAATTAAAAATTCACTACCACTTCACCAATACAAGATAACCCCATCCCTAAACCCCGTCTCACTTCCCTTTCTGAAGTCGCAACTACATTCCGCGCCGACATGGGTTCATCACGAATCAGCCTCTCTGCTCCTAGTGTGGTCTAGACTAGTACTGAATTACTACTGTTTACACCCCCATTTGGGCTATTCACCTGGCAAGTAAAATAAGTTTAAAATTACTACAGCACTTTTATGGTATTCAAGGTAGGTTATAGGCACTTATTACCAGTTAAGCCAAATCGGGTAACGAGGTTAGTGAAGATAGTTACTCGCATTAAGGAAATCCTGTTTCGGTTCAGATAGTTGACCATATCCCCCACCAGTGCTATGCCTACTTGTGGGTGAGGGGAGGCTCACTCGGCCACTAGATAGTTGTGCTTCAGCTGCCGTAGCTCCCTCACTACCAGATCGATTAAATAGAAGAAGACACAGACCAGAAAGAGGTAGGCATGGCTGAACGTGGGGTTTCTTCATATAGAGCCACCAAATACCAAGGATCAGCTAGGAAAAGAGAGTTTAATTTTAAATAGTTCAACCCAACACCAATAATTTTAGCTATAAATATTCGCATTATTATGCTTAGTTCCCCAATATAAGCAGCTTGGTTTTCAGATGGTAGGGAATGAAGGATAGTAATAAGACAAGAGAGCAACTCATGGATGAATTGGTAGAAATGCACAAACGGGTTGCTGAGTTCGAGACATTAGAAAGCGAACGCAACCGGGTAGTGAAAACACTAAACATCAAGATTTGGATTGATGGTGAGAATAAAAGAATCGAGGGGACTATTCCAATAACTACGGGTGTTATTGCAACAACTCAGTTACTACCGCATTTATCTCTCGCCCATCCGCTCTGCCCTTAAGCTGGGAGATAAGCTTGGGCATAACCTTCACTTTGTCGCCAGGTCCTTGTGCTCCCACCTCCTCAATAACTCGGCGAGCTTCAGCTATAATCTCCTCCCGAGACATCTGTTGAGGTAAATACTCCTGAAGCACAGTTAGCTCAGCCTCTTCCTGAGCCACTAAATCCTGACGGTTTCCTTGCTTAAAAGCTTCGACACTCTCACGACGCTGTCTAGCCTCTTTAGCGATAATGCCCAGAATGTCATCATCATACAAAGTAGTTTGCCGAGCAATTTCAGTATTTTTAATGGCAGCCATCACCAATCGGATAACCGAAAGCTTCACCTTATCCCTATCTCTCATCGCCTGCTTGAGGTCGCTGGTTAGCTTTTGTTTTAAAGCAGATTCTGCTGCCACCTTCAGCCCCCAACAGAAATTCTATAGTCGCCTTAAGGACTCTTGCGCCGCTTAACCGGTTCCTTACGCTTACGCTTAACACTAGGCTTCTCATAGTGGTCTCTACGCCACATCTCACCTAGAATATTATCTTGCTGTACCCTTTTAGTAAACCGCCTAATTAAACTCTCAAAATTCTCATTCTGCCCAGCCACTACCTCAGTCACATAGCATCACTCCCCTTATTATCACCTACTCATAATAACCAAGTTAACACCCTCTGTCAACTAAAGGCAACCAGATGCCACCCTCCTCAGCTTCACCAATTAGCTGTATTTTGCCCTGCCAGTGCAAAAAAGCAGTATAAGCAGCTATAGCCGCATCACAGAGATGGTGGTTAAACCCATCTATATAAGCAGAAATATTAGGCAACAGACCACTAATACACCGTTTCAAAAATGCTAGACCAGCCGTTCTTGACTTAGCCGGAATAAACTTACCAAACAGGCAAACCTTGCTGGCATAAGGATAAACCTCGATTACTTCATAACCCATAGCTTCAAGCCCAGCCTTAAGTCTAATACCACGGTAAACCATGGCTTTAATAATGGACTTTGTGGTAGTGAAATAGCACGGGATGCCCAGCCTAGCTAGCTCCCGCTCACAACTCCTGCCCTTAACCTCAACTTTTGGCTGACAAGAACAGCTCTCCTCTAGGCAGTGTAACCCTTCAGGCAGGCTAAGCAGAGTATCAATAGCCAACAGCTCGAAACTGCACCTACTCACCACTCTTAAAATATCTGAATCCTGACGAGGAAAAGTAGAATATATGAGGTTAAGCTCCCTATCCAGCCCAACACAGGCACTTGGTTTAGCCTCAACCGAGGTAAGGTCAATACCTAAAAAACCAGCCACAATCTTACTTCGGATTCCCAGTCCGGCTTCTCCGTAATATCTCACGAGCGGCCACCGCGCCAGAAGCTGATGCCTGGATTAAACCACGACTAACGCCAGCTCCATCACCTACAGCAAACATGTTACTAATCTCAGTCTCCAGGCTAGGGCTAAGTTGAGGTCGATAAGAATAGAATTTAATCTCAAGCCCATAAAGTAAGGTATAGCGCGAGGCAACACCCGGAACTAGCTTATCCATTGCTTGAAGCATTTCCATGAGTCCACTAAGGTGACGATAGGGAAGGACAAAGCTAAGGTCACCAGGAGTAGCGCTCTTCAAGGTCGGCTGAATTAAGCCTCGCTCGATGCGGGCCGGGGTAGAACGACGACCTTCCATGAGGTCACCTAGGCGCTGCACCAGCACCCCGCCACTAAGAATATTAGCCAGTCTAGCCAGATACCGACCATAGGCAATAGGCTCCCTAAATGGTTTAGTAAAGGTTGTGCTCACCAATAGAGCAAAATTAGTATTGTTACTCATTCGGTTAGCATAGCTATGCCCATTAACCGTGATTACCGGATCATAACCCCCAGTAGACTCCATAATGACTTCACCGCCAGGACACATACAGAATGTTCTAATTCGGTCGTCAAAGCTCTTTGACAGGAACTCCAGCTTTGCCTCATATAGGGCAGTGGTCAGCCCCTCCATTACTGCCACCGGCACCTCCACCCTAACCCCAACATCAATAGGGTTAATATGCATGGTTAGCTTTAGTCGGTTAGCCTCTCTAGATAACCAATCCGTCCCCTCCCTACCTGGAGCTAGAATCAGATAACGACAGTCAAACCTATCCCCAGCCTCAGTTTCAATCCCCCTAACCTGACCATTATCAGTAACTATAGAGGAAGCCATTACCTCAAGCCTAAATTCCAAGCGTGAAATAAAGTAATCTTGCATAGCCTTAAGTACCGAAGCACAACACTCCGTACCCAGATGACGAACTGGCATTGGTATCAGTCGCAATCCTGCCAAGCAAGCCTTGTCACGCCACTCGTCAACCTTATCCCCAATCCCATAGAGCTTGTCCGAAGCGCCAAACTCGACGTAGATATCATCAACATACTTAATCAGGGTCTCAGTAACACCCTTCCCCAGGTAATCTCTGAGTCGACCGCCTACCTCATAGGTTAGTGTTAACTTACCATCACTAAAAGCGCCAGCTCCACCTAAACCACAAACCAGATGGCAAGGTGAGCAGGAAATGCAAGCGCTACCCGAGTCACGAGCCGGGCACACCCGTCCATCAATGTCCCTGCCCTTCTCTAGGAGCAGAACGTCTAAGTTAGCTCCCCGTGACAACTCTAAAGCGGCAAAGATACCCGCTGGTCCACCACCGACAATGATAACATCGTATTTTTTAATCATTACAATTCAGCCTTGCTATTGTATACTCCCTCGCTCTAGCCGTCAAGGAATAATGTGTTCACTAACCCCTATCCCCTTCTTAATAAGGCAATGCTTAAGAGGAGCGTCAGCACCCCCTCTTTTTTTTAATTTTTCCCCTCCCCTATGAAGGGGGTAATATGGGGGTGAGTCGTTAAAAAGTCCAAAATATTCCTTGACATTTGCCAGTTGGCAAATTATAATAAAATTATGGTTGATAGTAGTAACGATTTTGGCAGAATAATCAAGCAGCAGAGAATTACCTTGCAGCTGACACTCCAACAACTGGCTGATGTGTCAGGAGTATCCCCATCACACCTAGGTCGGATTGAGCGAGGAGAGCGTTTCCCCTCAGCCCATATCCTGCGAAAAATAGCCCAACCTTTAAACTTTGGTGAGGACGAGCTATTTACTTTAGCTGGCTACCTGTCCTCCGAGCCGCTAAAAGTAACGGAGAAAGACCCAACCTACAGTAGTGGGCGATTAGACCCCTATGTGGCTGCGGTGCTGTCACAGGAGCCAGTTGAAATTCAGCGAACTGTTATCGGGATCCTTACCCTGTTGAAAAATATTGGCAGGAGCATGAGCGAATAATAAGCCGCTAACTGGCAGTCTGGTGCTTATTTATGTAGTTAGCAAAAGTGGGACAATTCTTCACCTGACTCCATAGCCTCTCTCTTAATACCGACCTTACGATGCCATCGTAGCACATATGTTCTAACCTATCTAAACTATTTTGTCACCAAAGACCGAAAAATAGCCGGGTATCCAAGTAACTATCTTTATGTTAATGATGGCACAGAATATTGACAAAAGTGGTATTTATTGTTAGTATTGTTTTGATAATGCAATATCTATTGAAAAGGATGGATTAAATCTTAACCCTCAGCATAGCAATCTAATCATCAATGCCCTCAACGCCAGAAGCCAACTCAAAGTCGAGTTGATATGCCTCGTCAAGGACCTTGGAGCAGAAGCCCTGCTTCCTAGCGTTCCGGTTGCTCTTTGGAGCGCCTCTTTTTCTGTCCGCTTTTGTTGGCATCTGGTTTCTCTCCATTGTTCAGCAGCCTGGCAGTGACAAAGACAATAGTATGGGCGGTCAGGTCCCATCACTGGCTTTCTATAGCTAGTCTTAGTAGCTTCATAGCTTTCCCTCTGATACAAGTGCTAAAATATGGTAGCACACATGTTCTATTATGGCAATAAGATTTTGTCACGATCTAAACGTAAATTGATATTGTGGCCTAGCTATTGTAAAATAGCCTAGAACCGATATTCATGGGGGATGAATGAGTGTTGCCAAGCAACTTCACCAGCTGCAAGAGATTGACCTAGAGCTTGAAACCAATGAGCAGGCTCTGAGACAAATTGCCAGCCAGCTAGGAGAAAGCCAAGCGGTGGTCAGGGCTCGAACTAAACTCGCATCAGAGAACCAGCGCCTAGAGGAATTAAAACGACAGCAGCATTCCTTAGAATGGGAGATAGATGACCTGGTGAATAAACTTGCCCCTGCCCAAGAGAGGCTATATGGGGGCAGTATAAGAAATCCTAAAGAGCTAACTAACCTCCAGCATGAGGTTGACGGGCTTAAATCCAAGCGTGAGCAATTGGAGGATAAGGCACTTGAGGTAATGGAACAGGTCGAGTTGATAGAGGCTGGCGTAGCTACCATAAGTAAAGACTCCAAAAGACTGGAGGCTGAGTGGCAAAGCCAGCAACAGCAGCTATCTAATAACATGAAGGAGCTCAAAACCACGCTGTCTAACCTGAAGCACAAACGGCAATCACTGTCAACTGGTATCGACCCTGAAGCAATCGAATTCTATGACAAACTCAAGAAACAGAAAGGTACCGCCGTGGCTAAGGTTGAGCAAGGGATATGCCATGGTTGCCGGATATCTTTATCCGCCGCTGAGCTGCAGCAGGCAAGAAGCACTAACTCGGTGCAGTGTAGTAACTGTGGGCGTATCCTGTTCCTGGCTTAGGGATATGCTACCTCCCCAGTAACGAGAGTCAAAGAGGAGCGAGGTTAGTAAACAATCACTTGAGTTCATCACTTTTATGAATTATACTCATATTTGAGCTGGCATAGATATATCGGGGGGAGGGCAAGAGTGCTAAAAGTAGAAAAACTTCAGTCAAAACTAAATGGTAAGTTAATACTTAACGACTTCAACCTGCATGTCAATAGAGGTGAGATACATGGGCTCTTAGGCGAGAATGGAACGGGTAAGACCACTGTCGCCTACCTTATAATGGGAGTAAATAATTACCAGCCTACTGAGGGTAAGATTATTTTTGAAGGTCAGGATATTGCTAAGCTTTCTGTTTCTCAGCGGGCAAAGCAGGGGATAAGTCTAGCCTGGCAAGAACCAGTCCGGATTGAAGGGTTGCGTGTAGGGGACTACCTTAAGCTCAGTGGCAACAATCTTGAGATTGAGCAGACTAAACGTTGCTTGCGCATGGTAGGAATGGAGCCAGCGCAATATTTGGATAGAGATATTGATAACACCCTGAGTGGTGGTGAAAGAAAAAGGATAGAGCTAGCTTCTCTCTTAGCTATGCATCCCAAATTAGCCATATTGGACGAGCCTGACTCTGGCATAGATATTATCTCATTACCCCTAATCCTTAATGGCATAGCAGAAATGAGTAAGCAGGGCTCATCGGTTCTGTTGATTACCCACAATGAAAAGGTGGTGGAAATCGCCAACAGGGTGTCGGTGCTATGCGCCGGCAAGATAATTAGAACTGGTGTGCCATTAGAAACTAGCCAGTGGTTCAAGGATAACTGCAGGACATGTGTCCATATTAATGAGCCAGAAGAAGAGGATAAAAAGTTATGATTAGTTACTCCATTGAAAAAGAATATCAGGGGCTCGTTGACGCCTATGAGAAGGCTGGCGGTGATAGGAGCACCCTACTAAGTAAGGAAGTAGCCAAGCTGGTCATTCACGAGAATAAGGTTCTGGGTGTTGATGGAGTTAATGGGATACAAATAGAAACAAAGGAGACTGAAACCGGTGTTAATATCTATTTCCTGGTAGAAGAAGGAGCGAAGATACTGCGCCCCGTCCACCTTTGTTTTGGTATCCTTCCTCAGGAAGGGCTGCAGGAAATTATTTTGAAAGTGGATGCTCAAGATAACAGTGAGGTAAGTGTGATTGCCCACTGTATCTTTCCCAATGCAGTCAAAGTGATACATAAAATGGATGCGGATATAGAGATTGGAAACAATGCTAAGTTTGATTATAAAGAAACCCACTACCACGGTGACTTCGGCGGGATTGAGGTAATCCCTAAAGCTAAGATTACGCTGGGTGAAATGGCTCAATATGAAAACACCTTTAGATTAATTCAGGGTTCTGTGGGCACATTGGACTTTGATTTTGAGGTTTTTTCTGGTGCTAGAAGCGTAGCTGAACTCATAGCTAAGGTCTACAGCAAAAAGGATGATGTCATAAAGATAGTAGAAAAGGTACACTTAAATGGTAATGGTGCCCGAAGCCTGATAAAGACCAGAATAGTATTAAGAGATAGAGCCAGGGCAGAGGTTATCGGTGAAACCTATGGCAATGCTCCTTATACCAGAGGCCATGTTGACTGCATTGAATTAGTTAATGGGGAACAGGCAGTAGCCAAGGCAATACCAATTGTCTCGGTAACTGACGAGAAGGCAAAGGTAACCCATGAGGCAGCCATAGGCAGTATAGACAAGAGACAGGTGGAAACCTTGATGACCAGAGGGCTGGATGAGAACCAAGCGGTGGATGTTATCGTAAAGGGTATCCTGAGGTAGTTGGGTAAGAGAAGTGTCGTTAGATTTAACCAAGGTTGCTTCACAGGTTGGGAGTATGGTAGCCAGGCTCAAGGCTAGTGGTGAGGAAAGGCAGAAGCGTCTAAATTATGCCCTAGATGTTCTCCATAACCAGACTGCCGACTTGGCTAATTTAATCAGGAAGATTGCCTCCAGCAAGACTACCTGGTTGGTAGCCGGCGTGGTAGACGGGCTTGACCAGCATTATGAAGCACCAGCCATCCCCACAGAATTCTCCGTCCTAGCTACCGATGGCTCTCATATTGATGTTAACCGACACTGGTCAACAAGGTGTTATCTGATCAACATAGGCTCAGTCATTCTTCACTACGGTGCTTACCCCAGTGCTACCCTTGATAGTTTCCCCCACCTCTATTTTGACGATGAAGACTTGGTTATTACGCCGGTCGGGGTTAGAGGCCGTGAGCAACTAATCGAAGGTGCTCTTCTTGGTATCAAGCGCGGCGTGGATGAGTGCCGCCAGTTGTCTGAACTGGCGGCGGAGCTGCTACCGGATAGCTCAAATCTGGCCTTGCTCGATGGCTCGCTTATTCTGTGGAGTCTAGAAGCCTACCCTGAATTCGTTACCGAGGCATTGCTGAATAAGGGCTTTCTAAACTACCTTGACCAAATGAGACAGCTTAACAATAGTAAGCAGCTTGCCCTTGCCAGCTATATCAGCTTTCCCCACAGTACCGATGTAGTTAATACGCTGCGGGTGGCTCTTTGCCCCCATGACCCGGCTGATTGCGACCGCTATTGCTCTACTAATGAGAAAAGAGACTGCGATACAGTGGCTGGCATTCGGGACCGTGAGCTATTCTCTAATATTTTGGCTCGGGGGGAAAGGTCAGCCATCTTTATCAGCGGGTCGTCTATAGTCCGAAAGCACTACGGAGTCCACCAGGTCTATTTTTTCTACCTCAGGGTCAATAATGAAGTAGCCAGGGTTGAGATTCCCCGCTGGGTGGCAGTGGACGAGGGCTTGCTCACTCTGGTTCATGCCCTAGTTTTAGACCAGTGCCACCACGGGCAGGGATATCCCGTAGCCTTAAGTGAAGCCCATGAAAAGGCAGTGGTAACCGTAACTAATAGAGAAAACTTCTGGCAACTAGTAGAGTCATCCCTGACCAAAGAACATGTGCCCAGCTTTAGCTCAGCCAAGAGCCAGAGCAAGAGAACAAGGTGGGTTTAAGATTATTAGTCTTTGGGAGGTTATGAAATGAGCAAAGACTTCATGCGTCTACCATTAAAGCCTTTCTTCGATTTTATGGATGATGAGAGGCAGCAGCTATTCAATCTTATGGAAACCTGCGTTAAAACAGGGACAAAGCTTATATTGGGGCAGACTAGGTGTTTCTTTTGCGGAACAGAACTTAGTGATGTTTCAGAAAGAAAGCAGGTAGGAATGGGTAATCCTTTAATTAGGTGTTGTTAAAGATATATATACACTGGTGAAGATGAGGACAAAGAAGTTAAAATAGTTCATCAAAATTAGGAGGAAGCACATGGGAAGCAAGGGAAGAAAGAATGTGAAAAAGTCCAAGCAGCCAAAGGAGAAAAAGGGGAAGAACAAATAGGAAAGAAGACAGGCAAGTCTAAACTCTAAATAACAATATCTAAACTCTAAACAATATCAAATGACCAAAATCTAAAAGGGACTTTGTCATGGTAAATATCATTGCGAGCAAAGCGAAGCATTCTCCCCATTAAAGATTGCTTCGTCGCTGACACTCCTCGCAATGACCAAAACTTTTAGGATTTGGAGTGGAGCGACTTTTTGATTTGATTCTTGTTTGAGTTCACTCCAAGCGGGGAGGTATGAAGTGCAAAGAGCGGGCGAGGTTATTGAAGCCAACTGATATAAGATGATAGACTTCTTTAGTAGTGATATTATGAAGCTAGTGGAGGTGAAAGTATGAAGGAGATACTTTTAGCGATTCATATAGAAGCATTGCCTGAGGATGGATTTCTAGCCACCAGCGAGGAGTTACCCAGTCTGGTGACTCAAGGGCGGACGGCTGCTGAGGCCGTAGAGATTGCGCAGGATGTAGCCTGCAAGCTCATCCAGTCTTATTATAAGCATGGTGATGAGCTACCGCCTGCATTGCGGGCTACTACTCCGGCAAGTGGTGATGTCCGCATCCCGGTGAGTATATCCTGATGGGAAGGCTGGCTGGCTTCAGCGCTGATGAGGTAATCCGCAAGTTGAGGCGAGTTGGTTTTGTCTTTGACCGCTAGGCGAAGGGAAGCCATGAAATATGGTGGAATCCCTAAACTCGTGCCCGCACTACTGTGCCTCACCATCCTGGAGAGCTTCCCGAGGGGACACTGCGTGCTTGAGTCAAGCCAGGCTCAGTATAGATGAATTTCTGAAGCTTTGAGAGGTTCTATGGAAGAGAGTATGCAAATGCAGAGAGTGGGTGAGGTTATTGAGGCCAGCACCACTGAATTTGTCGCCCAGTGCTATGAACTTTACCAGTCACCTCCTTTAGGTAGCCTGGTAAAGACCAGGGATTTGCTGGTGGAGTTATATGGCATAGTCTATAATACCACTACCACTAGCCTTGAGCCTGGGCGGCGCCCCATTGCCCGGGGTAAGGATGAGGCTAGTGAGGAAGAAATCTACCGCTCTAGCCCTCAACTTCTGGAGCTGCTACGTAGCGAATCCAGTGCTCTAGTGGTCGGTCATAATCAGGGTGATAAATTGCATCACTATCTGCCACCTAAACCAGCCCGAATACATGGTTTTGTCTACCTGTGCCCTTCTGAGGAGGTAAAGGAGTTTAGCCAGTCCTTTAATTTCCTCACTATACTGATTAACACTCACCTGCCCGTCTCCCAAGATGAGCTTATTGCCGCCTGTTTGCGTCAGATGAGCCAGGCATATGAAGACCGCTATGCCTTTTTGGTGGCTGCGGGCAAGGAGTTAGCCGTATTACTTGGTGGTGAATTTAACCAACTCAAAGCTATTCTGGAGAGGATTAGACAGTGACCCAAGAAAACAGTCAAAGACTAGGCATTGTCGTCTCCGGCTCATTAAATAAGGGGGTGGAAGTCAGGCTGGATAGCTCAGCCTCAGTTGAGGATATGGCGGTGGGGCGCTACGTAACTATTGAGGGGCAAAAGCAACGTTTCTTCGGCATGATAACCGATGTCAGTCTAGGCGTGATAGACCAGAAACTTACCCTTACTCCGCCTGATGTTTCTGACTCGTTTACAACCGAGGTATTAGCTGGAACCAGCACCTACGGAATGCTCCATGTCTCTCCTTACCTCACTATCGCTGGCGATGTTACCAGCTTAATTGAGGGACCACAGCCTGTTAAGACAGTGCCCAGCCACTTCTCCACAGCAAATCTAGCTTCAGACCAAGACATCGAGCTAGTCTTTGGTAAAGAAGATAAAGAAAGGTTCTGGATTGGCAATCCCCTCGATATGGAGACCAAGGTCTGTCTTAACCTGCAAGAGTTTGTTAAGCGTTCCAACGGCATCTTTGGCAAGAGCGGTACTGGCAAGACCTTTCTCACCAGGATTCTGCTTATTGGCCTGCTCCAGAAGAGCCAAGCAGTAAACTTAATCTTTGATATGCATAATGAATACGGTTGGGCAGGGACTAGAGAGGGGGGGGCACCAGTTAAGGCATTAAAACAGCTCTTTCCATCAAATGTAGCCGTATTTACTCTTGACGAAGAGAACTCAAGGCGCCGGGGGGTAAGCACCGACTTTGTGGTCAGGATAGGCTATGATGAGATTGAGCCTGAGGATATAGTATTGCTCCGCCAGACTCTGAATCTTACCGAACTTGCTGTTGAAGCAGTACATCAACTATTCAGAAAATTTGGTAAAAACTGGCTACAGAGTACCCTAGCCCTAAAAGATACCGAAGAATTACCGGAGGGTCTAAACATACATGAGAGCACCCTTAATAACCTACAGAGGGGGCTGGCGACTATCAGACGACTTCCTTTCATAGAGACTCATGCTCCAACCAATACTGTAGGAAGTATTCTCAACCATCTTGACCGAGGTATAAATGTCGTTCTGGAGTTTGGCAGGTACAGAGATATCACATCTTATATCCTGGTAGCCAATATGCTCACCCGCCGTATCTACGCCCAATACCAGGAGAGGGTGGAAAAGGCAATGGGTGAAAATACTATCAAGCCCCGTCCCTTGGTAATAACTATTGAGGAAGCACATAAGTTCCTTAATCCCCAAGTTGCTAACCAGACCATATTTGGTACCATTGCCCGTGAGATGCGTAAATATAATGTTACCTTGCTGGTAATCGACCAGCGACCCAGTGGTATTGATGATGAGGTTATGTCTCAAATCGGGACTAAGATAACTTGCCTACTGGACAATGAGCGAGATATTGATAGTGTCTTAGCTGGCACATCAGATAAGGGCGAGCTCAAATCGGTGTTAGCCAAACTGGCTTCCAAACAGCAAGCACTCATCTTCGGCCATGCTGTGCCTATGCCGATGGTAATCAGGACTCGAGAGTATGGTTCCCCCGAATCTTACCGGGATTTTATCTCTAGAGGGGAAGCTGAGATTAACAAGCAGGCAGAGAAGGACATAGAGGAGTTGTGGGAATAGGAAGCAGCCTAAATTGCAGAAAAGAAAGATTGGATTAGCTCAGGTGCACTGGCTGCTCAAGACTCTATTCTTGGAATAAGAAGGCGACTCAAGGCGTAACTTCCCCTTCAACCTTTATTAAGTAGCAGGGAAGAAGGCTTTAGCCCGCGGCTTAACTGCCACCTCCCAGGCTTTGACTTGCGGTAGCAGTCTCTCCACATCAGCCCTATGGCAAAGTTCAGTGCCTGGGGTAAGTACTGCGGCAGTTCCCATAGCCACTGCCAGGCGGCAAGCCTCTATTAGTGGCTCCTCATGAACGAGCTTTAGAGCGAGCCCAGCGATAGTGCAATCCCCGGCGCCTACAGCACTTTTAACCTTTACCTCAGGTGGCACTGCTTTAACAATCCTTCGCTTGGTAGCAGCAATAAGACCACCTTTTCCCCGGGAGATGACCACTACTTCAATACCCGTTTCAACCAGGTTAAGAGCTGCATCAATGATGACTTCTTCAGTGGAGAGCTCTGTTTTAAGCAACGCCTCAGCTTCACGAACATTAGGCTTAATGAGGTAGGGCTTGGCCTTTATCCCCTCTTCCAACCACTGACCATCAGAGTCCAGGCTGCATCTTACCTTGTAGTCCTTAGCTTCCATAATGAAATCATAGTAAATATTACCTGGAACACCACGGGGTACACTACCACCTACTACAATCATATCTGGTTTTGGATGAATCTGCCTTAACTTGTTCTGGAATCTCTCAAATTCCTCTCTTGAGATGCGAGGACCGGGAGCGTCAATCCTGGTCTGCTGGGAGGTTTTGGTATCAGTGATAATAAAATTAGTGCGTGTATCACGTTCAATAGGGGTGAAGCTGAATGGCACCCCTTCTTTATCAAGTAAGATTTCAACCTGTCTGCCTGGGGAACCACCTATAAATCCATAGGCTACACTGCGACCACCCATCTCGTGAATAGCCCGTGACACATCAATACCTTTACCCCCGGCATAGAGACGCGAATGTGTCCATCGGTTTGTCTCATCTACTGCTAACCCGTCAACAGTAATAGTTATATCTAGGCTGGGATTAAGAGTTATAGTGACAATCATACTTCCTCCAATTTCAATATTCTTTATACCACTTTCCCGATGTGTAGGCTAGCTCGTGGGCAGCTAGCCCAAGCTTCTGGTACCACGGTACAGCGTATCTGCTAGCTATCTCAGTCAGTCTCTTTAACCTATCTGCCCCCACTGTTGATAGATATTGAACCCTTTCTCGCTCATCATCAATATACATTGCCTCTTGCCAGATAGCACGACCACCTAGAAAACCTGAGACTCCAGCCTGGCAGGCGATTTCTACCTCCTGGTAAAAAAGTCCAAAGTCCACCCCAGCACTCAGGATGACCCACGGAACCTGGGACGACATATCTAACTGGTGACAGAGGTTGATGAGCTCAGCCTTGTCCCACTTATAGCGCAGGTTAGCGGGAAACTCAGCCTTTGGCACATCTATGAATAAAGCGGTGATATCTTGAGCAGATTTAATCACCAGTTGCTCTTTCAGGACAGCGAACTCCGCTGGATTATTAATCTCGCTACCTATAGGATAGCTCTTTGGTTCTACCAGGAAGGGAAGGTCATATTTTATACAGTCACTGGCTACCATATTAACTGTGTTTAACTGCTGGCTTGCCGGCTCACTCAAATCTGGTCGATAGTAGACCAAAATCTTCACTGCCGAGGCACCCATTCGCTTAATCTTCTCCACATTCTACCCATCAAGCAGCTTAGTTAGGCGGTATTCTTTTCCGCCACCATAGCTAGTGGCTTCCAGACTAATCAGGAGCCCGGTATCACTAGGTAAAGCACCGTGACTAATGCATTGAGCAGCACTAAATATCGGGTCAATTAGAACGGCACTGGCATATTTAGCCAGGGCAGAGCACAGCTCCAGCTTGCACTCAACCATTTCGTCACAGTTGACCTCTCCTGGGTGCTCTTCATCAATCATACTACGTAAGGAACCGCGGTGGTCCATAGCACACATAGCAAAGATGCCATCTGGATTGGCAATCTGTTGTAGCCCTCTTATTTTACCAATGCTTAACCTCTTCATATTCTCTGCCCAGGGTTATTATGGAACAAAAGATAACTCCAATCAAGGGTCTTATTAACCTCCTCTATAAGTACTAAAAAATAAACTCTTCTAGAACCTTCTTCTTTCCTTATCCTTTGAAGGTTTGTCTTTACTCCTAGTCTGGGGTATAATTAACAGGTACCGATTTCCTTTCTCGTAGGATAGAATAGTGCCTTGGTTCTGTTATGTGAGCCGAGTAATAGTAAGAATACTACTTTTCCTGCTGACTCGCTGTCAAGTCAAGGGCAGAGAAAATATCCCTAGGCAAGGTCCCCTGCTAATTGTATCCAACCATCTCAGTCTAGCTGACCCGCCTCTACTTTACCTTACTGTTGACCGAAAAATGATGTTTATGGCTAAAAACCAGCTATTCCGTCTCAGACTGATTGGTTACTTGGTACGTAGCTTTGGCGGATTCCCGGTGCACCGGGGGCAACTGGATAGGCAAGCACTACGCCAGGCATATCAGGTATTAGCGGATGGTCTGGCTTTAGTTGTGTTCCCTGAAGGAATGAGAAGCCGTAGGGGGCAATTACAACCCGCTTTCTTCGGCGTGGCGCTAATAGCCTCCCGTAGTGGTGCCCCTATTCTGCCTGTAGGCATCTCAGGCACAGAAAAACTTGAGCGCCTATCCTGGTTGTGGCGTCGTCCTCAGATAACGGTTAATATTGGTCACCCTTTTCACCTGCCACCGTCTAGAAGTAAATTGACCAGAGGAGAGCTCGCTGAGCTTACCCATTCTATAATGCACCACATAGCTGAACTCCTTCCTCAGGAGTATCGAGGTGATTACGCAGATGAGAATTGAAAAAGCCACCCAAATAGGGTTTTGTTTTGGAGTTAAGCGAGCCATCGATATCGTAGAAAGAACTGCCCGTGAGCGTGGTAGCGTGGAAACACTAGGGGCTGTGGTTCATAACCAACAGGTGCTAAAAAGACTAGCTGAGCTTGGAGTTAAGGTGGTCAAGGATGTGGATGACATACATGATAACACCGTGGTGATTAGTACCCACGGGGTAAGTCCGCAACTAGCAGAGGAGATCCGAGCTCAACATATTGAGATAATTGATACTACTTGCCCCTTTG
This sequence comes from Dehalococcoidia bacterium, assembly GCA_011192075.1. Lineage (GTDB taxonomy): Bacteria > Chloroflexota > Dehalococcoidia > Dehalococcoidales > S120 > S120. The sequence continues at coordinate 39,191 of DUER01000144.1, forward strand.
TTCGCCGAGCCCAGGTTACCGCTCAGAAACTAGCTGAGTCTGGCTTTTGTGTAATTATATATGGCGATACTAATCACTCTGAGGTAAAAGGCGTTCTTGGTTGGGCTAAGGGTAGTGGAGTAGCTATGCTAGATGAAAAATTTATAACCAACCTTGACCCTCTGCCTCGCCGTTTAGGAGTTCTATCCCAAACAACTCAAATACCAGCTCATTTTACTGAATTTGTAAAGAAGCTTATTGACTCCGCTTTTAGTAAAGATTCTGAGCTGCGCATTATTGATACCATATGCCATGATATTAGACAACGGCAGGCAGCAGCAGTCAAATTAGCCAGTAAAGCGGACATGATGCTCGTTATCGGCGGTCATAACAGTGCCAATACCAAGCACCTGACTCAGCTATGTTCTATGGCCACTAAAACGTATCTAGTTGAAACGGCAGAGGAAATTCAGCTGTCTTGGCTTCAAGGGCAATATTACCTAGGGATAACCTCCGGGGCTTCTACTGATGAGCAGACTATAAATGAAGTATGGATGAAACTAGAAGCCATAGCCCGGGGTTAGGCACTCCATATTGCTAGGCAGGTAACCGTTCTAGAAATGCCGGCGATAGGGTGTATCTTCCCGGTAACTAGGTCACCAATCTCGTTCAGGCTTTCCCCCTCTACTACCGCAATAACATCGTAGGGACCAGTAACAGGATCAACTGATTTCACCCCTTCTAACCGCTCAATTGCAGAAGTAACCTCCTTGGTTCTACCCACCGCTGTTTCAATCAGAACGTAAGCCTTCGCTGCCATTAGATTCACCCCCTTCTATAGCTACTAAGCTATTGTCCCCTCCTGGCACAATTCATCTAGCCAGCTCCGTACCTTGACGCCTCCTAATGTTAGCGTCAATCTATTTCTAATACACAATTGGTACAGCATGCAGTGACATAATAACTGAGGAGTTGATAGTAGAGTATATATTGTATTTGACCCTGCCCATACTGTCAACCATAGCATGTATTAACCTCACTTCTTTAAGCACGTGTTGCGTCAAAATGAAGTGTTACCGAATGGGGTATAGTTGAAGGTGGCGGAACATAATTACGAGCCGATACATAACGGCGCCGTAAGATATCTCTAGGACCGATCTTTGGTTTTCTCATCTAGGTCAGATTGTGTAAGGTCAACCCAGTAGCTTTCAAATGGGTCGGACATTCCAGCTTGGTTTTAGACCAAGCTGGAACCAGGTAGGTTCTTAATTCACAAAAAACGCAAAAGGTCAAGTAAACCTGTAAGCCGAGTTCTGTACTCCAACTAGAGTCGGAGTGGTGACCATCTATCTAGCCCTAATGTTACCATCAGGGTCAAGCGACCAACCCGGGGACAGGCCGGGCGTCCTTAAGTCCCTCTATTCGGTCTTGCTCCAGATGGGGTTTACCCAGCCGACTGGTCACCCAGCCGCTGGTGAGCTCTTACCTCACCATTTCACCCTTACCCTTCCTTGGAAGGGCGGTATGTTTCTGTGGCACTTTCCGTAGGGTCACCCCTCCTGGGCATTACCCAGCATCCTGCCCGGTGGAGCTCGGACTTTCCTCCCGCCTAAGGCGAGCGGTCACCCAGTCTACTTGACCTACTTATACTGTAGTTTAGGAGGCATCATAAGTCAACTTTATTTCTTTTGGGCAACAACTCTTATCTAGTTAGCTATGAATTGTTTTTCTAGTTATGTTACTTAAAGGACGGACCAATGATAAGCAATCTGTCAACTATCCATTATAGCTGCTCCTTTGCTATAATGAGGCTATGAAAAAACCGCTGCTGGTGCTTTTTGACGGTAGTGCCCTAGTGCACCGTGCTTTCCATGCCCTACCCCCGTTGACGGTGAGCAAAACCGGGGAGATGATAAGTGTCGTCTATGGCTTTACCATTATGCTGCTCAAGGTGGTGAACGAGCTGAAACCGAGCCACTACGTCATTGCCTTTGATAAGGCAGCCCCCACCTTCAGACACCAAATGTTTGACCAGTATAAGGCACAGCGCCCCAAGACTCCCGACGAGTTGGTTGGCCAACTGGGGCGACTAAGGCAGCTAGTAGAAGTCTTCCACATCCCTATCTTTGAGCTTGACGGCTATGAAGCGGATGATGTTTTAGGTGCTCTCAGTCACCAGGCTAGCCAAAAAGACATTGATACTATAATCGTTACCAGTGACGCTGATGCTATGCAACTGGTTTCACCCAGGGTAAAGGTGCTTTATCCCAAACCCAGGGGGAGCTTTAGCGATACTATGCTCTATGATGAAGCCGCAGTAAGCCAAAAATACGGCGTCGAGCCGGAGCAGATTGCCGACTTTAAGGGGCTGGCAGGTGATGCATCGGATAATATCCCAGGCGTTCCCAACGTAGGTCCAGTTACAGCAGCTAAACTCATCCAGCAATTTCGCTCCATAGACCATATCTATGCCCATATAGACGCAGTAACCCCAACCAAACTCCGGGATACATTGCGACAGAATGAAGCCATTGCCCGCCAGAGTAAGGAGCTGGCTACTATTGTTACCCAGACACCGGTTACCCTTAACCTTGATGACTGCCGGGTTAGCCAGTATGAACGGCATCAGGTAACCGAGCTTTTCCGTGAGCTTGAGTTTTTCAGCTTGCTGCCTAGATTGCCTGAAGTAGAAGATGTAGCGCCCAGAACCACCGCTCGAGTTAAAGCTGAGCGTCAGCAAGCCTATCATATCATATATACTACCCCAGCCCTTGATGAACTCGTAAGCCGCCTGTCAGCAGCCAAGTCCTTTACCTTTGACCTGGAGACGACAAGCTTAAATCCTATGCTAACCGAACTGGTAGGCATATCCCTATCGCTAGCACCTGACGAGGCTTATTATATTCCTATTGGTCATGTTGGTTGGGGGCAAGTGGAGCAATTGCCACTGGGGCAAGTCATCGACCGACTCAGGCTTCCTCTGGAGGATGCTGCCTTAGCCAAGCTCGCTCACAACGGCAAGTATGATATGACAGTGCTGGCTGAACACGGGATAACGGTCAACAACCTGACCTTTGACACTATGCTCGCTGCTTACCTTCTGGGTGAGAAAAGTTTAGGCCTGAAAGCCCTTGCCTTTGGCAGACTAGGTATTGAGATGACCCCTATCACCGACCTCATTGGTTCCGGGGCTAGGCAGCTCTCTATGTCTCAGGTAGAGGTAAAGCAGGCTGCCGATTACGCCTGTGCTGACGCTGATATGACCCTGAGACTGGCCGAATTACTAGACCCGGAGCTTCGCCAGCAGGGGCTATGGCAATTATTCTCTGAGGTTGAGATGCCACTGGTGCCAGTGCTGGTCAGCATGGAAAGGAACGGGGTAGCTCTGGATGCAGAGCTATTAAGGAAGATGTCATACCGCCTCGGTGAGCAGTTACTCAAGTTGGAGGCTGAGATATATGACTGTGTCGGACATCGGTTTAATATAAACTCCTCCCAGCAATTGAGCGCGGTGCTTTTCCAGGAGCTGAGACTGCCGCCAACCCATAAAACTAAGGGGGGTTACTCCACTAGCGCCTCAGTGCTAGAGGAGCTCCGCGGAACTCACCCCATAATAGAATTTATTCTGGACTACCGCCAGTTAACCAAGGCCAAATCAACCTATACTGATGCTCTACCTGGTTTAATCAATCACAAAACAGGTCGGGTGCATACCAGCTTTAACCAGACAAGGACAGCTACCGGTCGGCTTTCGTCAAGTGAACCTAACCTGCAGAATATTCCTATCCGCGGAGAATTGGGGAAACAGGTTAGGAAAGCCTTTATTGCCCCACAGGGCTTTTACCTTCTGGCTGGAGACTACTCGCAGATTGACCTCCGTGCCTTAGCTCATCTGTCCCAGGATGAAAGTTTGCTCGGCGCCTTTCATCAGGATGAAGATATCCATGCTGCCACTGCTGCCCAGCTCTTTGGCGTGGATGCCCCACAGGTAACGCCGGATATGCGCCGCGTGGCTAAGACGGTTAATTTTGGTGTTATCTATGGTATGAGCGAATATGGGTTGGAGCAGGCGACAGACCTATCACGGGAAGAGGCAGCCCAGTTTATCGCTGCCTACTTTGATAAGCACCCCGGGGTAAGGCAATATATTGAGTCCACCAAAAAGCAGGCAAGGGACATAGGCTATGTTCAAACACTACTGGGCAGAAGGCGCTCTATCCCTGAAGTTGAATCCCCCAACCGACAGGTGAGGGAAGCCGCCGAGCGAATGGCAATAAATATGCCGGTGCAGGGGACTTCTGCCGATATTATAAAGGTGGCTATGATTAATCTAGGCCGGGAGATAGGTAAGCACCAATTTAAAACCAAAATGCTGCTTCAAGTGCACGATGAGCTTGTCTTTGAGGTACCTGAGGAAGAGTTGGAGTTAATGTGCCGGCTCGTTCCTGAAATAATGGCGACTGCTATAGAGCTTAGCGTCCCATTAAAAGTAGACATCAAAGTGGGCAATAACTGGGGAGAGATGGAATAAGCCAAAATGCCTGAGCTGCCTGAAGTCGAAACGATAAAGAATGAGCTACTTCCTCACGTTGTCGGTCAATGCATCACCGGCGTTACCCTGTTCTGGGATGGGATAGTGCGGCAACCGTCGGTTGAAGAATTTTGCTCCCGCCTCATAGGGCAAAGAATAGTGGGACTATCCAGGCGCGGTAAATATCTCATCTTCAACTTAACCAGCAGTAAAGCATTAATCATGCACTTAAAAATGACTGGTTCGCTACTTTTAGCTTCAGCGGAACCTGAGAAGTTTGTCCGTGCCATAATTCATTTAGATAACGAAACCGGTCTTTATTTCCGTGACCCGCGCAAGCTCGGGAGGATGTGGCTGGCAGAGGAGGCTAGTTCTATTATGGGCAAGCTTGGCCCTGAACCTCTGGAAGCCGACTTTACCCCTGAAATTCTGGCTCAGCGCCTACATGGCCGCAGTGCCCCGATAAAGGCTGTTCTCTGTGACCAGAGCTTTGTCGCCGGCATAGGTAATATGTATGCCGATGAAGCTCTGTTTGCTACCAAAATCCACCCACTAAGGTCAGGTAAAAGCCTGTCCCGGGATGAGGTAGAGCATCTTCATAGTGCTATTCAACGGGTGCTATGGGCAGCTATCGGTAATAAAGGGGCAAGCGTGGATACTTACTTTCGCCCCGGCGGTGAACTGGGGACGGCTCACTTTCAGTTCCAGGTGGCTCACAGGCTTAGTGGCAAATTGTGCCCGGTTTGTGGCACCCCCATTGAGCGTATTCCTATTCGCCATCGCGGTAGCTACTTCTGCCCTAAATGCCAGCCAAGTCAAGCCTGCGATATTATTTGAAAAGGAGGGAAGAATGGGCATAGCTGATAGAGATGAAGTAAAGGAGCTCTTTAAGTACCCTCTTCTGGAAGCCATAGCTCACCGGAGAGCACGCCGGCTTCCTTTAGGCTGTACCTTAAGCGAGGGAGGACTCCAGCATGCTTCAAAGTAACCTCCGCTGCCGATAAGCGACCTGGAGACAGCTATACTGTGCTGGTCCGGGAACGGGGTAACAGGCAGCATCACTGCGACCTGCCCACTCGTACCGGGGGTAACTTATTCGGCAGTTGGCTTGGTAGGGCTACTCCTTACGCTTGTAACGTGCATAATGTGAAGCTCTTTTTCACCAATGATAACGGCACCTTTGTTTATGACCCGCAAACAGCAACCAAACCAGTAGAGATTGAGACCGAGGCCGACCGGGAAAAGATAATGACCTATTACCAGGAGAGTTGTATTAAGGTCTTGGATGAGAGAGTAGAGTTTGTGCCCAAGTCCCTGCTACGAGCGATACACTGGAACACCAATCAACCGGGTACCACTGTCTTTATACCGGTTGTTGACCAGACAGCCGAGTATATCGACTTCCTACTCGGTATCTTTGATTATGAGGGTTATGGTTACCAAATGTTCGACGATATGAAAGGACAATTAGCCGGGCTCCAGTACTGGATTGACTCAGGCAAGCTGAAAGGGCCTAAAGTTAACCTGACTTCCTTTGAGTTTAACATGTTAGGGCTCAATCTGGCTCCGGCATATATGATGCTGGAGAATGTACACCTGATAGCCGAGGCGATGGGGCTGGGCTCAGTGGTATTCGGCGGTTATGCTGGAACTGTGATGTTGGGGGGTTACCCCGATGAGTACCGGGCTTGGCTTTCGCTCTGTTATTAGGAAAGACGGTAGGTCAAACCCGGTTGGTCTGGATGGTGTCTTTGAAGCTTACTGCCCGCCCTACTACCGGAGCATGGACGAGGCAATAGACACCTTTGTTGACAAGAAATTTGGCTCCGGTGCTCCCTTTGCCGCTGACTATAAAGGGCTGGTAGCCTTTAAGCACTGGCCGAGAATTCAACCCGACTATCACCACCCGTCTAAGGCATCCATAGACCTAGTCAAGGCATTCTGCAGTTATGTCTATGAGACACATGGTCGGTTTCCGGTGACCTCTGATACTATGCTGGTGCCAATCTGGCTTCAGGTTCACCACCTTGACCTGGACTTCTACGATAAGCACTACCCCAGGGAAATGGTGACCGAGGCGCAGAGACATCACATGGAGCTGTGGCATAAAGAGTCGGGATGAGCATCAAACAGGGAATCAGCGAAGCTTGGTTATAGCTACTGCAATCCGCTTGAGGCACTGCTTCTTGCCCAGCACAGCCATAGTTTGAAATAATGGTGGCGCTGCTGTCCTGCCGGTAACGGCTATCCTCAGTGTGCCGAAGAGCTGACCTGTCTTTAATCCCAACTCCTCAGCTAGCGGTCTCAGCACTGCCTCCAGAGATTCAGCATCAAATGCCTCCAGTAGCTCAATCCTCTCTCGAGCTGTCTCTAGTGCTTTAAATGCTGAACTCTGGCTCATATTTTTACCTATGAGCAGACTAGGAGTATAGTCAAGCTCCTCAACGAAGAAGAACTCAGCCAGTTCAGGTGCCTCAGCCAAACTAGTTCGTCCAGCTACATCAGACAGGGTTCTAGCCCGCTCCTGGACGAGGGGCATAATCTGCCTGACATAGTCAATAGACAGGGGGCGCTTCACCCTACGAGGTAAACCATTATTCAGGAAAGGAAGCACCCGCTGAGTGAAATCTTCCAGGGTTAAGCTACGGATATATACTCCGTTCATCCAATTAAGCTTGTCCCGATTGAAAATGGCGGCGGTCTGACTAACTCGCTCCAGAGAGAAGTTATCTATTAGCTGCTGCCGGGACAAAATCTCTGTTCTATCATCCAGAGACCAGCCGAGCAGAGCCATGAAGTTCACCATTGCCTCGGGTAAATAACCCTGTTGCTGATACTCGGTGATGGACACAGCTCCGTGCCGCTTACTTAATTTGGCTCGGTCAGAGCCTAATATCATGGGGAGGTGGGCAAACTGGGGTGGCTCAAAGCCGAGAGCCTGATATAGAAGCAGGTGGCGGGGGGTGCTGGATAGCCACTCCTCAGCCCGGAGCACATGGCTTATCTCCATCAGGTGGTCATCGACCACACTTGCCAGGTGGTAGGTAGGATAGCCATCCGATTTTAGCAATATAAAATCATCAAGGGTATTATTGTCAAATACCATCTGTCCCCGGATCAAATCATCAAACCTGGTCGGCCCGCTAAGGGGGGTCTTGAAACGAACTACCGGGGTGATGCCTTCGACTTCCTTTAGAGACCTCTCTTCCTGACTCAGGTCGCGGCAGTGCCGGTCATAACCTGGCGGTTGCTTGCGCCTGACCTGTTCTGCCCGCATCTCCTCTAGCCGCTGAGGGGAACAATAGCAATGGTAGGCATCCCCTTGGGAGACCAGACGCTCGGCTGCCTCACGATATACCTCCAGACGCTGCGATTGAAAATAAGGACCATATTTACCACCTACCTCAGGCCCCTCATCCCAATCCAGGCCCAGCCAGCGCAGACCATCAAGGATAGTCTGCATCGCGTCCTCAACTTTTCTGGTGACATCGGTATCTTCAATGCGGACAATGAAACTACCCCCGTGGTGCCGGGCAAAGAGCCAGTTAAACAGGGCAGTCCTGATATTGCCCACATGGGGATAACCAGTAGGACTAGGAGCATAGCGGACTCTGAATAAATTAGTCATTTAATACTTTTCTCAATAGCATCAACCATAAGTGTCAACCGATTACAGGTACCCCAACAATATAGGGTGCGAGACCGTTAGGATACCTACTCATAGATTTACCATAGTTCTTTTTATAAAGCTCTGTTTCTTCATATTTCTGAAGCCAAGCTCTTGCCCCTTCAATAATATCATTACAAAATATACACACATCTATATTCAGTGCGTCATTCATAATATTGCAATGAAAAACATATGTGGTAGTAGAGGGTTCAACAAATATTACTCTTGAATAACCACTTTTTGGATGTTGAGAGCTTCCTTGATGTAATAACGAACATCGAAAAAGGCAGCAATCCTCGGCCGTTAAAAAACCTGTGTATTTATGAGCAACGTATTCATTAAACCAATCTTTATATTTATCGCTATGAGCTAGACCATTTTCAGACCCAATAGCACCGCATATATCTGGTTTAGCTAACGCAGCAAAAAGCGACAAATAATAGAGATTACTTTTTAATCCGGTCTCAATTTGTTCTAGAAAGTCTTTTATGAGTTTGCTCCCAACTTTATATTAATTGATATTACCCCAATTCTACCACCCTACTCCCCAAGATTCTAGGCTATATTCTCCAGCGCCTGCTCCAAGTCTGGAGGGAGGTCTGAGGTGAATTCTACGTATTCGCCGGTGGAGGGCAGGTTAAAGCCCAGGTGGCTGGCGTGGATGAATTGGCGTGACACATGTGCTGACCTTACCCCGTAGGTGGTGTCTCCCACCACCGGATAGCCAATAGCCAACAGGTGAACCCGTATCTGGTGGGTGCGGCCGGTTTCAGGTCTGACTTCAAGCAGGGTATGGTTACCTATATACTTAATGACCTGATATTGAGTGCGAGCTTCCTTGCCCTCAGTCACTACTGCCATGCGCTTTCGGTTACTGGGGTCGCGCCCGATAGGGGCCTCAATTAGGCCGTTCTCCGGAGTAAGATGTCCCTTAACCAATACCAGATAGGCTTTTACTACAGCGTGAGCCTTGAACTGGCTTATCAGGTTAGCCTGAGCCACACTATTCTTGGCTACTACTATCACCCCTGAGGTATCCTTGTCTAACCGATGCACAATCCCCGGTCGCAGGGAATCGCCGGTATCAGGCAGGTTAGGCAAATAGGACAGAATTGCATTAACCAGGGTATGACTATAGTGTCCCGGTGCTGGATGGATAGTCAGCCCGGCTGGTTTATCTATGACTAAGAGGTCGTTGTCCTCGTAGATAATATCTAACGGCAGAGCCTCAGGCGATAGAGGACTGGGTGCAGTAGGAGGTATGATGATATTTACTCTATCACCAAGGTTAAGTTTGAGTCCTGCCTTGGTCACACGGTCGTTAACCGTGATATAGCCATCGTCAATAAGCCTTTGAACCTGGGTTCGGGAGAGCTCCGGGTACTTCTGACACACATACTTATCGAGACGAGTATCCTGTTTATCAGCTATCAAGCTATATAATTTGTCCATCCTAGCGCTTCTCGGCTTGAACCAAGCGAAGGAGAGAGTAAGCGAATAAGATAGCACCAATAGTTACTGCCGAATCAGCAATGTTAAATGTTGGCCAGATGCCAATGCTGATGAAGTCAGTGACACCGTCAAGGTTAGGGTTCAAGCGGTCAATCAAGTTGCCCACGGTGCCGCCCAGAATTAAGCCCAGAGCTACCCTGTTTGGCATATTATCTAAGAAGGGGAAGCGACGATAGGCAAAAAGAGCATAGAACAGTAAAACGGCAATACCTACAAAGGCGGCTATAGTTAAGGCGAATGAATGTCCTTGAAATAAGCCAAAGGCGGCTCCGGTATTATGCACATGGGTTATCCGAAAGAAACCTATCTCAAAAATATATTGCCCTTCAGGATAAGACCTTATCCACAGCTTAGTGATCTGGTCGGCAGCTACTATTAGTATCGCAGTAAGGAAAAGGACCACGTTCCACTGCTTAGCCTGGAGATGACTTGCCTTTTGCATTCTTTGCCTTACAACTTAAGCACAGGTTTGCATGGGGAAGGGCTTCTAATCGGTCTGGGTCTATAGGTTGACCGCAGTCATCACACAAGCCGTAGGTCCCTTGTTCAAACTTGTCTAAAGTATGCTCCACATCAGCTAGCTGGTCTCTTATCCGTTTCTCCAAGGCTAGGCGCTTCTCTAACTCAAAGCTCTCCGTAGCCTCCTCCTCTCGTTTGCCGAAGGGACTACCCTCCCGTCGCTCACTGGCAGGACGGGCACTCATCTTTAATTGCTCCAATTCCTCAGTTAACCGCTTCCGCTCCATCTCCACTCGAGACCGAAGTAGATTGAAGTTAGTAGTCACTTCTTCCTCCTGCTCACCTGTCAAGTCTGAGATAGGCTATTTCTGATTTTACTAACCTAGAACTGACAAGCTATTAAGTTAAATGTTACTTGAGGTAATGATAGGCAGAACAGATTAGTCCAGTATGACCCGTAATTGGCGGATAGTGCTCACTGCCTGTTCCCGCCAGTGATTGTTGGTGAAGATAAAGGTCTTTCCAGCTATACTATCCAGCTTTTGAATCTTAGGCAACCACTGTCTAAGTTCTTGCGGTGTATAGTTATAATCATACCTTTCATAAGCCTGCTCGTGTTGCCACCACTTAGCACTATTGCACCCTTGAAAGCGGATATAGCCTATCCTACTTGTTACCATAGATAGTGACGGTAATAAGAACCCCTCATCTGTTTTCTCTAAAATGGCTTTTATGCTGGACAGTTTAGGCAATGCGTAGAAAGTTGAGTCTAACTCATAGGTATTAAATTCATGGGCATAATAGACAAGCCATTCCTGCTTCGGCATACCTACCGGGTAGAAGTTTCCCACCCAATCATCATAACTAAACCCTGAAGTGCAAAAATATATCATATCTTTAGTGTATCCCATTTACTTTATTTGGTCAATACCACGAATTGACTCATAATTAATGTTACCAAAAGTGGTATCGTTGCCTCAAAAATAGTGTTACCCAAAAGGAGGCGACATGACACGAGCTAGCATACGAGAATACACTGAAGCAGTGCTAGGGCGATATTTTGGCGGATCGAAGAAAGTATGAATCAAAAAGGAAGCTTCATTTCTCGGTTTTTCCATTGCTTCCATATCTATAACCCGGATAGGATTGGCTACATTACTCGGGTCGAGAGCTTCTTTGATCTTGGCCAGTATCAGATGGAAACTGGCAAAAGCTGGCCCAAACCTGTTAGCCGAGCCACCGGGATGAACTCTGCCTTCATTTACACTTGGTAAAAAGCTACCATCTTTGCACACTGGAAGACATACTGGCGGCAAAGGGTGAACTAAAATCTACCGGGGGGTATTGATTGGAGACAGAAAATACCTATGCTCTAAATGGACTGAAATTCTCTTGAGAAAAAGGGCCTCCCCTACTTGACAAGGGGAGGGGTAGTGTTATAGATTTTCCAGGTGGGCTAAAAAATAACCAACTGTTAAACGCAATCAGCTAGACGTAGAATCTTGATAAAGACAACTCAGCTACTTAAGGTGTACAATACTGACTCGAGCATCATGTAGAGTTCTGTCCACAAAGGTTAACACGGGGCATAACTGCCATTCACAATAAAGGGGAGGAACTATGAAGGAGTTCAAAGATAAAGTTGCAGTCATCACAGGTGCAGCCAGTGGCATTGGTCATGGCTTGGCCAAACGATGCGCTCAAGAGGGTATGAAGGTTGTTCTAGCCGATATTGATGAGGAAGCCCTAATCGTAGCTGAACAAGAAATGAAAGCGGCGGGAGCATCTGTCTTAGCTGTGGTAACGGACGTCTCAAAAGCTAGTGATGTCGAAGCACTTGCTCAGAAAACACTCGATACTTTCAAGGCAGTACACCTGCTGTGCAACAATGCCGGCGTCGCTGCCGGTACTTCCGTCTGGGAAAGCACACTGGCCGATTGGCAATGGGTCATTGGTGTAAATCTATGGGGTGTTATTCACGGTGTTCAGGTCTTTGTCCCCATTATGCTTAAGCAAGGCACTGAGTGCCACATTGTCAATACGGCTTCTATGGCTGGGTTGATATCAATTCCATTTGGGGGGATTTACAGGGTGACCAAGTGCGGTATCATAACACTCTCCGAGACCCTATACCATGAACTGGCACAGAGAGAAGCTAATGTTAAGGTCTCTGTCCTCTGTCCGGGAAATGTAATTAACACTCGATTCCTGGACTGCGAACGAAATCGTCCATCTGAATTACAGAATGCTCCAGCCGAGGAGAAAAGTCTCGAGTATGGGGCTCCAACGGAACCGATAAACCCGGAGCTAATGGATATAATGTCTCCCCGGGAGGTAGCCGACTTTGTCTTCAGTGCTTTGGGGGAGGAGAGGTTCTATATCTTCCCGAACCCTGGCCCTTTCAGACGTATGGTGCAAATTCGGATGGAAGATATCGCCCAAGAGCGTAACCCAACTGCATTCAATGCCGAAGCCTGGGGAATGTGATGGTTCTATTGGTGGGTAACACTATTTTTGAGGCAACGATACCGCTTTCGGTAACATTAATTATGAGTCAATTCGTGGTATTGAGAATGTCTAGATAAAGGACTAAACTCAAGCCCCAACATATGAACTAACCCTAAAAACAACAATATTTTGGTTGGTCACCGTAGGTGGAAAGGGTGAAAGAAGGACACTAGAGCTGCCACATAATACGGTGGTCCGACCCTTTTTGGTTGAAACAAACAAGGTCAAGGAGATAGAGGTTTCGTGCCATATCGACTGCAGTAAACGGAAGGAAACTGTCAAAAGACTCAGAAAGGAGGAAATTATGGCAAAGTGGAGTTCTCAAATAAGAGGAGAGGAAACTTGGCGAGATGTAATGGAGTGGCGTGCTCGCATATATCCAGATAAGCTTGCCGTATGCAGTCCAGGTACAAGCAAACAGTCGACATTTAAGGAACTTAACCAGCGGGTGAACAGCCTAACCAATGCTCTAATTGGCCTCGGTGTGAAAAAGGGAGACAGGGTAGCTGTCTTGGCTACCGATATTCCCGAGTACATAGAGATTGCTAGTACATGCAAAGCGGGGAACGTTTATGTACCACTTAATTGGAGGCTCAAAGGGCAGGAGCTAACTTACATTATCAATGATTCTGGAGCTAATACCGTGTTCGTGGAGGAGCAGTTCTGTGATACCATTCGTTCCATTCATCTCCAACTGCCTCAAGTTAAGCACTTTATCTGTATCGATGGTAGCCCTGAGGACATGCTCAGCTATAACGAATTAATCGGTAGTTACCCCTCCGATGATCCCGGTGTCGAAGTAGTGGAAAATGACATTCTAACGTTACTATATACTAGCGGTACGACAGGACTACCAAAAGGGGTGATACGAAAGCATAGGGATACACTAAGCCACCTTAGAATGATGAATGAGGACGGGCGAATTAGAAATGATGACAGGTGCTTGTGTATGATGCCTTTATTTCACGCAGCAATGATCCACGTCAATTTTGCATTTATTATGTGGGGTGCTACCCACTGGCTGATAAAAAAATTTGACCCTGAGGCAATTTTCGAACTTGTCCAGAGGGAGAAAATGACCTGGTTAGCTGGGGTACCCACAATGTTTATTAGTCTCACTGAACACCCTAGTCGAACTAATTATGACCTTAGTAGCTTGCGTTATATAGCTTATATAGGATCTCCCATGCCGGTGGAGGCACTAAGGAGAGCAGTGGATGTCTTCGGCCCTATTTTTTCTCAGGGATATGGGCTGAGTGAAAATACAGGGGAAACCTTACTTACTGCGGAAGACCACCTGATAGCATTAAAGGAACCAGGAAAGGAAAGGATTCTATTTTCGGTAGGGAAACCGCTTCTTGGCTGCCAAATGCGACTGGTTGATGACAACGATAACGATGTTCCATTAGGTGGGATGGGTGAGATAATATTTCACAGCGACCATATAATAGAGGGATATTGGAACAAGCCCGAAGAGACTGAACAAGCCCTGAAAAATGGTTGGCTGCATACCGGTGATATAGGCAAATTGGACGAGGATGGCTATCTCTATATCGTTGACCGAAAAAAGGACCTAATCATTAGCGGTGGGGAAAACATTTCCTCTAAGGAGGTTGAGGATGTAATCTATGCTCATCCTGCAGTGTTAGAGTGCGCCGTAATTGGTGTCCCCAGTGAGAGGTGGGGAGAGGAGGTGAAGGCTATAGTGGCTCTAAGAAAGGGGATGACAGCTACTTCAGAGGAGATTATAGATTACTGTGTAGAACATTTGGGTGGGTTTAAGAAGCCCAAGTCAGTAGAAATCCGGGATGAGTTGCCTAAGAATCCTGTGGGTAAGATAATGAAGAAGGAGCTCAGAGAAAAGTACTGGGCTGCTCCGTAAACCCAGTGCTGGCGAGAGAAGAGGATTGCGACATCGTGCCTACGTACAAACTTAAGAAGGTAGCATAATAAGGCAGGCTTGGTTGTACATATGGTTTTTCCCCAGTCGGGGCTCCTCGCTGTTAACAATTGGGGGTAGTGACAAGTAGCAAACTGCCAGCGAGGAGCAGGGTGAATGGTTCCGAGCTAGATCCACAGAAATGAGGAGGTGATTTATGGCTAAAAGATATGATGTAATCGTAGTTGGTGCTGGTCCAGCCGGGTTTGTAGCAGCCAAGGCGGCTGGAGAAAATGGGCTTGAAGTTGCCCTCCTAGAAAGGAAACCTGACGTTACGCAACTCACCAGAGCTTGTGCTCAAACCCTAGTCTCCATGAACGAGTATATATTTGACGAACTATGCATATACAACGCCAGGGATAAACGAATCAGCTTTCCCGTAAATGGGTTTTCCTTCAAATATGATGGCCCCTACAAAAATATGTATGCCTGCCATTTCTACACTCCCAACGGCCACATAATAGAACTTGGTGACCTAAAAAAACAAAGAGAGAAAGGGAACCACGGGATTGTGGGCGTTGCCTTCGATAAGGAAATACTATTCCGCTGTCTGCTAGAAGAGGTAAAAGCCTGTAGCGTTGATGTCTTTCCCGGAATAAACGTGAGTAAAGTAACCAGAACCACTGACGGGGTAAAAGTCGAGGGAAGTGGAAGGGAGTTTGAAGGAACCTATCTCATCGCCGCCGACGGGGTAAACTCACGTATAGCCCAGGTGACGGGGTTTAATAAAGACCGCACCTATTACTGTAACTTCTATGGCTTAGTCTATTACATGTCTGGCGTAGAGCCCCCAGAACCCGATGTGATTATATTTACCCATGTTTTTGTGAAGGGAGGCGCGGCCATGATCTTTATAATGCCTCGGCCAACGGATGGAGATTACATCGTTACCGGAGCAACCGTTGACTCTGGAGTAGACCTCGAAGCGGCTTGCGATTACTTTATGAAAAAGGAATTCTGTGCTTCATGGTTTAAGAAAGCTAAGAAATTGAGGGCATTCTCTGCGACATGCAATTGTTATTCTCCCGTCATTAGTCCCTATAAAGACCGGATTCTCCTCGCCGGAGACGTGGGCTCAACACAGGAATTGGAAAATACAGGAGCCATGATAAGCGGTTGGAAGGCAGGACAGGCTGCCACCACTGCCGTGCAGGAGGAAAACCTGGGATTAGAAGTTACGGGCATCTCTCAGTATCTTGATTGGTGGACAAAAGCCTACGTCAACTCCTACAATCATGAGACCTACATGAAAACCTGGGCACTTACCCATATCTTGACCACAGAAGAGGAGATAAGCTACGCCTTCGGCCTTATTAAGGAAACCCTACGTCCCTGCTGGAACCCCTATAGGTCGCCACTAGCCCAAGGCTTAAAAAAGGCGATGCCCACTATCCAGCATGAGAGGCCTGAAGTGCTGCAGAAACTGGGAACAATGAGCTTACCACTTAATAAAATTTTTACTGAGGTGACCAAGCTCAGTAAACCGATATCATAGCCTATGTTTGCCCAGAAGGTAACAAGCCAAAACCACAGGTGAAAGAGAAGGTAAAGGGTGAGAATAAAGGTATAATATAGAGATATGTTATCTAGTATATTCCCGGTTGATGTCTTACACGACACGTTTAATATTAACCGGGTTCAACCGGGCCTGTGCTCAGATATGCTAAATGAATAAAACCCCAGTAATAAATCTGGGAGAAGTCTTGACAAAAGCCGACGAGTGTAGTAAAACATAACCTAAAGAATCGAGAGGATAGGGTAAGCAGTAAATCACATTTTAATAGGACGGCTATTGGAGAAGGGGTAAACTACCGGGCGGAAGCCATCCTTTAGTTTTGAAGCGTGTTTTAAGGGCAGGCTTTCCTATTAAAAATAAATACTGAGAACAAAGAACAAAGGAGGGCATATATGTGAAGTTCGGCAATTGGTCAGGTAGCAGACTCAAATAAAAAGGAGGGAACAATTGAAAAGACATCTTATAAAACTGGTAACTGGGCTCATCTTGATAGTGATAGTAGGGGCCTTAGTCTTCACCGGCTGCGCTGAAG